>MEGM01000010.1 GCA_001725505.1 Rubrivivax sp. SCN 70-15
CGTTCGCGTCGACACCGGTGTCGACGAGGGCTGCGAGATCCCGATGCACTACGACTCGATGATCGCCAAGCTCATCGTCCACGGCCTGGACCGCGACGACGCGATCGCGAAGATGCGCGAGGCGCTGAACGGCTTCGTGATCCGCGGAATCGCGAGCAACATCCCGTTCCAGGCCGCGCTGCTCGCGCACCCGCGATTCGTTGCCGGCGACTTCGACACCGGCTTCATCGCCGAGCATTACGGTGCCGGCTTCCGCGCCGAGGACGTGCCGCACGCAGACCCCGACTTCCTGGTCGCGCTCGCCGCGGCCGCGCACCGCCGCTACCGCGACCGCGCCGCCGGCATCAGCGGCCAGCTGCCCGGCCACGGCGTCACGATCGGCAGCGACTTCGTCGTCGTCGTCAAGGGGCAGGGTGGCGCACAGCGCCACGTGCCGGTCACGGTGCATGCGGCCGACGACACGCGCGTGACGGTCGGCACGAGGGTGTACGTGTTCGACAAAGGCTGGCAGCTCGGCGGCATCCGCGTCGGCGGGCGCTGCGACGGCCGGCCGTTCACCGCGCAGCTCGAGCGTCTGGGCGTGTGGCTGCGCGTCGCGCACGGCGGCTCCCGCATCGACGCGATGGTGCTCGGGCCCCGCGCCGCCGAACTGCTGCGCCTGATGCCCTACAAGGCGCCGGCCGACACGAGCAAGTTCCTGCTCTCGCCGATGCCGGGGCTGCTCGTCGACATCGCGGTCCAGCCCGGGCAGGCGGTGCAGGCCGGCGAGCGGCTCGCGGTGATCGAGGCGATGAAGATGGAGAACATCCTCAGCGCCGCGCGGGACGGCGTGATCGGCGAGCTGCTCGCGCGCAAGGGCGAGAGCCTGGCGGTGGACCAGCCGATCCTGGCCTTCCGCTGAAGCCGGGGCGGCGGTGATCGCGCTCTGGCGCCGGCTGCGGGCGAATCTGCGCGTGTTGCGTGCTGCGTTCGCGCCGATGCGTCGACGCGGCACTGCGGCACGGCGCGCGCCTCGCGCGCTGTGCGTGCCCGCGGCTGCCGCCCCGACGCAGCCGCATTTCGGAGAACCCTGAATGAACGACAGGCCCTTTCGCATCCTCGGCGTCCAGCAGATCGCCATCGGCGGCGCCGACAAGCAGCGGCTCAGGTCGCTATGGGTCGACATCTTCGGCCTGGCCGTGAAGAGCCGCTTCGTCAGCGAACGCGAGAACGTCGACGAGGACATCTGCGAGATCGGCCGCGGCCTGCACGCCGTCGAGGTCGACCTGATGCAGCCGCTCGACCCCGACAGGAAGCCGGCGGTGCACGCCACGCCGCTGAACCATGTCGGGCTGTGGGTCGACGACCTGGCGAAGGCGGTCGAATGGATGACCGCGCAGGGGGTTCGGTTTGCGCCCGGCGGCATCCGCAAGGGCGCGGCCGGGCACGACATCTGCTTCATCCACCCCAAGGGCAACGAGGCGTTCCCGATCGGTGGCGAGGGCGTGCTGATCGAGCTCGTGCAGGCCCCGCCGGAGCTGATCGCGGCAGCGCTTGCGCCCTGAAGCGGCAGCTCGCCCGGGCGCCGGCTCGCGCCGGAATTCCCGACCCGCGGACTGCGCCATGCGCCGCCGCCGCGTGCGAGCGCTCGCGCTTTGCTGCTACGGTAAATCATGAACTCCGCGTACCTGAACGACTTTTCCCGCTGGTATCACGACGCCACGATCTTCGGCCTCGCGCTGGGCGACGCTCTCGTCGCCGCCGTGGTCGCGCTGGCCGCCTATCTGTTGATGCGGGGCGCGCTGCGGCTGCTGCTGCGCCGCCTGTCGGCGATCGCGGCGCGCACGCCCAACCGCACCGACGACATGCTCGTCGAGGTGCTCGGCGGCACCCATCGCGGCCTCATCGCACTGGCCGCCTTGCTCATCGGTGTCGGGCTGCTCGACCTGCCCGGCCGCTGGGGCTCGCGCGTCGACCAGCTCTGGTTCGTGGTCCTGGTGCTGCAGCTGGCCCTGTGGTGCAACCGGATGATCGACATCGGCCTGCGCCACCATGCCGAACGCCAGGCCGCGGAAGGTGGCGGCACGGCCCAGGTCGGCGCCGCGGCGACCCTGGTTTCATGGGGCCTGCGCACCATGCTGTGGTCCATCGTGCTGCTGGCGATGCTCTCGAACGTCGGCGTCAACATCACGGCCTTCGTGGCCAGTCTGGGCGTCGGCGGCATCGCCGTCGCGCTCGCGGCGCAGAACATCCTGGGCGATCTCTTCGCGTCGGTGGCGATCGCGCTCGACAAGCCCTTCGAGGTGGGCGACTTCATCGTCTTCGGCGCGGTCGCGGGCACGGTCGAGACCGTCGGCGTCAAGACCACGCGCATCCGCAGTCTCGGTGGCGAGCAGGTCATCATGGCCAACACCGAACTGCTGAAGCAGACCGTCAGCAACTACAAGCGGCTGCGCGAGCGGCGCATCGTGTTCGGCTTCGGCGTCACCTACGACACCACGGCCGACCAGGCCGCGGCGATCCCGGACATCGTCAAGCGCGTCGTCCAGGCGGCCGAAGGCGTGCGCTTCGACCGTGCCCACTTCAAGGCCTTCGGTGGTGACTCGCTCGACTACGAGGTCGTCTACATCGTGCTCGACCCCGACTACGCCACGTACATGAATCACCAGCAGCGCATCAATCTCGGCCTGATGCGCGAGCTGGCGGCGATCGGCGTCGGCTTCGCGTTTCCGACCCGCACGCTGCACATCGCGACGATGCCGCCGGCCGCGATGCTGCCTGGTGCCGGCGCGATGCCGTCGGCCGCAGGCTGAGAGGCCTTCGGGTCCGGGCGCCGGCGCAAAGCCGCACCTCGAGGGTGCGACACTCGAGAGCTGGCGTGCCATCATTCGGCAACGGGCTTAAGGTAGCGTCATGCTCCAGCCCGGACTGCCCGACCGCGCCTGCGCGGTCTTTCTCGACTTCGACGGGACGCTCGTCGACCTCGCGCCGCGCCCCGAGGCGGTGCGCCTGCACCCCGCGCTGCCGGGCCTGCTGTCGCGCCTGCGCGGCGAGCTCGACGGCGCGCTGGCCATCGTCTCCGGTCGCACGGTGGCCGAGATCGATGCGCAGCTTCATCCGCTGACGCTGTGCACGGCCGGCGTGCACGGCGTCGAGCGTCGCGGCGTCGACGGCTACATCCGCCGCATCGCGATCGGCGAGATGCGCGACGCGGTGGCGCTGATCGAGTCGCTGTGCCGGCGCCATCCTGCGCTGCACATGGAAGACAAGCGCGGCGCGATCGCGCTGCACTACCGGCAGGCGCCCGAACTCGAGGACGAATGCCTGGCGGTGATGGCGCAGGCCATCGCGCGCACGAACGGGGTGACGCTGTTGCGCGGCAAGAAGGTCGTCGAGATGAAGCCCCAGCGCGCCAACAAGGGTCTGGCCGTCCGCAGCTTCATGGACGAGCGCGGCTTCAGGATGCGTCGCCCCTGGTACTTCGGCGACGACGTCACGGACGAGAGCGCATTCGAGCTCGTGCAGGCGATGGGCGGCGTGGCCGTCAAGGTGGGCGAAGGCGAGACGCTGGCCGCCCACCGCCTGCCCGACCCGGCCGCGGTGCGGGTCTGGCTCGAGCAGGCCGTGGCGGCGCTCGAGCCCCGGGGCGTCTCCGGGGCCATGCCATGAGGCGGGCAGCGGGTTCTGCGCTGCGGCGCCGGAGCGGCGAATGAGCCGTCTGGTCGTCGTCTCGAACCGGGTCGCGGACCCGCGCAGGGTCGCCGCCGGCGGGCTGGCCGTCGCGCTGGGCGAGGCCTTGTCGTCGTCGGGCGGTCTGTGGTTCGGCTGGAGCGGCACGGTCGTCGAGCGCGGTGCCCCCGACGGCCAGCTGCACGTGCAGCGCGCGGGCAACGTCACGCTCGCCACGGTGGACCTCGGCCATGACGACCACGCGGCCTACTACCGCGGTTATGCGAACGGCGTGCTGTGGCCGGTCTTTCATTACCGCCTCGACCTGGCGAATTTCGACCCGGGCTACATCGACGGCTACCGGCGCGTGAACCGGCTGTTCGCGCACAAGCTGATGCCCTTGCTGCGGCCCGACGACGTGATCTGGGTCCACGACTACCACCTGATCCCGCTCGCCGCCGAATTGCGCGCGATGGGCTGCCAGCAGCGCATCGGCTTCTTCCTGCACACGCCGCTGGCGCCGCCGCTGATCCTGGCCGCGATCCCCGGCCACGAATGGCTGATGCGCGCGCTCTTCGCCTACGACCTGGTCGGTCTGCAGAGCCAGGCGGACATGAACCATCTGGCGCGCTATCTCGTCACCGAGGCCGGCGCCGAGCAGCTGGGCGAAGGCCGGTTCGGGGCCTTCAACCGCCAGTTGCGCGCCGCTGCGTTCCCGATCGGGATCGACGTCGACGGTTTCATCGAGCTCGGCCGTGGCAAGGAGGCCACCGAGACGCGGGCCAACCTGCGCGAACAGTACGCGCGACGCCAGTTGCTCGTCGGCGTCGACCGGCTCGACTACTCGAAGGGCCTGCCGCAGCGCTTCCGCGCGTTCCGCACGCTGCTCGAGCGCTACCCCGAGAACCGCCACAGCGCGACGCTGATCCAGGTGGCGGCGCCGTCGCGCGAGGACGTCGACGCCTACGGCGACATCCGGCGCGAGCTCGAGGGCCTGTGCGGCGCGATCAACGGCGACTTCGGCGACCTCGACTGGATGCCGATCCGCTACATCCACCGCACGGTGGCGCGCAAGCGCGTTCCGGGGCTGTTCGCCGCCAGCCGCGTCGCGCTGGTGACGCCCTTGCGCGACGGAATGAACCTGGTCGCCAAGGAGTACATCGCCGCGCAGGATCCGGCCGACCCGGGCGTGCTGGTGCTGTCGCGCTTCGCCGGCGCGGCCGAACAGCTGACCGAGGCGCTGCTCGTGAACCCGTACGACACCCAGGCCACCGCCGAGGCCATCGAGCGCGCGCTGCGCATGCCGCTGGACGAACGCCGGCTGCGCCACGGCCGGCTGCTCGAGGAGATCCGCCGCCACGACGTGCACTGGTGGCGCGAGCGCTTCCTGAGCGCACTGAGCGAGGGCGGCCCGGGCTGATCCGGCCCCGGGGCCGGCCGTCGATCTGCACCCAAGGCTTCGTCTATCGAGAAGCCCGTGTTGAATAGTCGAGCAAGACAACGCCTCGAACGAAGGCTATCGTCTGCATCCTGCCGACGGGGCCCGTGCCACGCGCGCCAACGCCGATGCGCTTCGACCTCACCACGCTCAACCTCGTTCTCGCGATCGCCGACACGCGCAGCATCACCGCCGGCGCCGAGCGCGAGCACCTCGCGCTGGCGGCGGCGAGCAAGCGGCTGAAGGATCTGGAAGCGCGCTTCGGCGTGCCGCTGTTCGAGCGCCATGCACGCGGCGTCGAGCCGACCGAGGCCGGGCGCGCGCTGGTGCGCCACATCCGCAGCCTGCACGCGAGCCTGCACGCGCTCGAGAGCGAGGTCGTCGAGTTCTCGCGCGGCATCAAGGGCCACCTGCGCATCGCGGCGAATGCCGGTGCGATCAGCGAATGCCTGCCGCCGGACCTGGCCACGTTCTCGCAGGCGCATCCGCAGATCCGCATCAGCCTGGAAGACCAGACCAGCGCCGAGGTCCAGGCGGCGGTGGCCGAAGGCCGCGCCGACGTCGGCATCTTCGTGCCGCCGCTGCTGGACAACCGCCTCACGACGCACCGCTACCGCCGCGGCACGCTGGCGGCGATGGTGCCGGCCGGCCACGTGCTCGCCGGGCAGTCCAGCGTGCGCTTCGAGCAGATGCTCGACCACGACATCGTCGGTCTGCATGCCGGCGCCGCGGCGCACGAGCTGATGCGGGCCGAGGCCGAGGGCCAGGGCCGCACGCTGAAGGCCCGGCTGCAGGTGCGCGGCTTCGACGCCATCGCGCAGCTCGTCGAGGCCGGCCTGGGCGTGGCCGTGCTGCCGGCCGCGGTGGCGCAGCGCTTCGCGCAGCTCTTCCGCGTCAAGGTGCTCGCGCTCGACGAGCCCTGGGCCGAGCGCGACTACCTGCTCGCCGTGCGCACGCAGCAGGTGCTGCCGGCGGTGCTGCAGCGCTTCGTGCAGGCGCTGTGTGGACAATCGACCCCCGGAGGTTCCAACCCATGACCGCAAGAACGCTCTACGACAAGCTCTGGGACGAGCACGTCGTCCACACCGAGGAGGACGGCACCGCCGTGCTCTACATCGACCGCCACCTCGTGCACGAGGTCACCAGCCCGCAGGCTTTCGAAGGGCTGCGTCTGGCCGGGCGCAAGGTCTGGCGCGTGAGCTCGATCGTCGCGACCGCCGACCACAACACGCCGACGACCGGCTGGGCCGACGGCTACGACGGCATCCGCGATGCCGTCAGCAAGCTCCAGATCACGACGCTGGACGCGAACATCGAGGCCTCGGGCGCGGCCGCCTACTTCCCGTTCCTCGACAGGCGCCAGGGCATCGTGCACGTGATCGGGCCCGAGAACGGCGCCACGCTGCCGGGCATGACGGTGGTCTGCGGCGACAGCCACACCAGCACCCACGGCGCCTTCGGCGCGCTCGCGCACGGCATCGGCACGAGCGAGGTCGAGCACGTGATGGCGACGCAAACGCTGCTGGCGAAGAAGGCGAAGAACATGCTCGTCAAGGTCGAAGGCCGGCTCGGTGCCGGCGTCACGGCAAAGGACGTGGTGCTGGCGATCATCGGCCGCATCGGCACCGCCGGCGGCACCGGCTACACGATCGAGTTCGGCGGCAGCGCGATCTGCGCGCTCAGCATGGAAGGCCGGATGACGGTGTGCAACATGGCGAGCGAGGCCGGCGCGCGCGCGCCGGCCTGGTGGCGGTGGACGAGACGACGCTGCAGTACGTGAAGGGCCGCGCGTTCGCCCCGACGGGCGTGGCCTGGGACCATGCGGTCGCGCATTGGCGCACGTTGCACAGCGACCCGGGCGCGAAGTTCGACGCCGTCGTCGAGCTCGACGCGGCGCAGATCCAGCCGCAGGTGACCTGGGGCACGAGCCCGGAGATGGTGCTGCCGATCGACGGCCGCGTGCCCGACCCGTACAAGGAGCGTGACGCCGTCAAGCGCGGTGCGATCGAGCGCGCGCTGGCCTACATGGGGCTGGAGCCGAACAAGGCGATCACCGACATCCGCATCGACAAGGTCTTCATCGGCTCGTGCACGAACAGCCGCATCGAGGACCTGCGTGCCGCCGCGGCGGTGGTCAGGCGTGCCGGCACCAAGGTGGCGAAGAACGTCCGGCTCGCGATGGTGGTGCCGGGTTCGGGCCAGGTGAAGGCCCAGGCCGAGGCCGAGGGCCTGGACGAGGTCTTCAAGGCCGCCGGCTTCGAATGGCGCGAGCCCGGCTGCAGCATGTGCCTGGCGATGAACGCCGACCGGCTCGAGCCCGGCGAGCGCTGCGCGTCGACCAGCAACCGCAATTTCGAAGGCCGCCAGGGCGCGGGCGGACGCACCCACCTGGTGAGCCCGGCGATGGCCGCGGCGGCGGCGCTGAACGGCCACTTCGTCGACGTGCGCCGTCTCGGCTGAGGAGATCCACGATGCAAGCCTTCACCGTGCACAAGGGGCTGGTGGCCCCGATGGACCGCGAGAACGTCGACACCGACGCGATCATCCCGAAGCAGTTCCTGAAGTCGATCGCGCGCTCGGGCTTCGGCCCGAACCTGTTCGACGCCTGGCGCTACCTCGACCCGGGCGAGCCCGGTCAGGACCCGGCCAGCCGCAAGCCGAATCCCGATTTCGTGCTCAACCAGCCGCGGTATCAACCTGGGCCCTCCGGTAGCCCGGGCGCGAGCATCCTGCTGGCGCGCAGCAACTTCGGCTGCGGTTCGAGCCGCGAGCATGCGCCCTGGGCGCTGGAGCAGTACGGGTTTCGCGCGTTGATCGCGCCGAGCTTCGCCGACATCTTCTTCAACAACTGCTTCAAGAACGGGCTGCTGCCGATCCAGCTGCCCGAGTCGCAGGTGGCCAGGCTGTTCGACGAGGTGTTCGCGTTCCCGGGCTACGCGCTCACGATCGACCTGCCGCGCCAGGTGGTGATCAAGCCCGACGGCACCGAGCTGCCGTTCGAGGTGCAGCCGTTCCGCAAGTACTGCCTCGTCAACGGCTTCGACGACATCGGGCTGACGCTGCGCCATGCCGACAAGATCAAGGCCTTCGAGGCCGAACGCCTGGCGCGCATGCCCTGGCTTGCCCACACCCTGGTCGGTTGAAGGAACACTGTCCCATGAAGATCGCGATCCTCCCCGGTGACGGCATCGGCACCGAAATCGTCGCCGAGGCCGTCAAGGTTCTGAACGTGCTCGACCTGAAGTTCGAGACCGAGACCGCGCTCGTCGGTGGTGCGGCGTACGAGGCCCACGGCCACCCGCTGCCCGAATCGACGCTGAACCTGGCCCGCAGCGCCGACGCGATCCTGTTCGGCGCGGTCGGCGACTGGAAGTACGACAAGCTCGAGCGTGCGCTGCGCCCCGAGCAGGCCATCCTGGGGCTGCGCAAGCACCTGGGTCTGTTCGCGAACTTCCGCCCGGCGCTGTGCTACGAGCAGCTCACGAGTGCGTCGAGCCTGAAGCCCGAGCTGGTGGCGGGGCTGGACATCCTGATCATCCGCGAGCTCACCGGCGACATCTACTTCGGCCAGCCGCGCGGGCGCCGCATCGCCGTCGACGGCCATTTCCCCGGTGCCGAGGAAGCCTTCGACACGATGCGCTACAGCAAGCCCGAGATCGAGCGCATCGCCCACGTCGCGTTCCAGGCGGCGAGGAAGCGCAGCAAGAAGGTGACCAGCGTCGACAAGGCCAACGTGCTCGAGACCTTCCAGTTCTGGAAGGACGTGGTCACCGAGGTCCACGCGCAGTACCCCGACGTCGAGCTGCAGCACATGTACGTCGACAACGCGGCGATGCAGCTGGTCAAGGCGCCCAAGGCCTTCGACGTCGTCGTCACCGGCAACATGTTCGGCGACATACTGTCCGACGAGGCGGCGATGCTCACCGGCTCGATCGGGATGCTGCCGTCGGCCTCGTTCGACAAGAACAACAAGGGGCTTTACGAGCCCAGCCACGGCAGCGCGCCGGACATCGCCGGCAAGGGCGTGGCGAACCCGCTGGCTACAATCCTGTCCGCCGCCATGATGCTTCGTTTCACCCTCGACCAGCCGCAAGCCGCCGACCGCATCGAGTCAGCGGTGAAGGCGGTGCTGTCCGCCGGGCTGCGCACCGCGGACCTCTGGAGCGAAGGCACGAAGAAGGTCGGCACGCGCGAGATGGGTGACGCCGTGGTTGCGGCCATCAGTGGCAACTTCGCCGGCAAAACGATTACCAAGACCTAGCGTCTCGGATCGTCTCGCCCTCCCCATTCGGACCCCGGCGAACGAGCCGGGGACAGCAGGGGTCCGGAACCACGGAAAGGCGAAACTGACATGGCACTCGTAGGATTGGTCGGCTGGCGCGGGATGGTCGGCTCCGTGTTGATGGACCGCATGCAGGCCGAGGGCGACTTCGCGCTCATCGAGCCGATGTTCTTCAGCACCAGCAACGCCGGCGGCGCCGCGCCGCCGATGGCGAAGAACGAGACGACGCTGCACGACGCGCACGACATCGCCGCGCTGAAGCGCTGCGACATCGTCGTCACCGCCCAGGGCGGCGACTACACGACCGAGGTCTTCCCCAGGCTGCGCGCCGCCGGCTGGAACGGCCACTGGATCGACGCCGCGTCGACGCTGCGCATGAACGCCGACGCGGTCATCGTCCTCGACCCGGTGAACCGGCCGGTGATCGACGACGCGCTCGCCAAGGGCGGCCGCAACTGGATCGGCGGCAACTGCACCGTGAGCTGCATGCTGATGGGCGTGGGCGCGCTGTACAAGGCCGGGCTCGTCGAGTGGATGAGCACCCAGACCTACCAGGCAGCCAGCGGCGGCGGCGCCCAGCACATGCGCGAGCTGCTCACGCAGTACGGCACGCTGAATGCCGAGGTCAAGGCGCTGCTGGCCGACCCGAAGAGCGCGATCCTCGAGATCGACCGCAAGGTTATCGCGAAGCAGCGTGCGCTGAGCGCCGACGAGACCGCGAACTTCGGCGTGCCGCTGGGCGGCTCGCTGATCCCGTGGATCGACAAGGACCTCGGCAACGGGATGTCCAGGGAAGAGTGGAAGGGCATGGCCGAGACGAACAAGATCCTCGGCCGGGGCGAGGGCTTCGGCAGCGCGCCGGTGCCGGTCGACGGCTTTTGCGTGCGCGTCGGCGCGATGCGCTGCCACAGCCAGGCCTTGACCTTCAAGCTGAAGAAGGACGTCCCGCTGGCCGATGTCGAGGCCATGATCGGCGCCGACAACGCCTGGGTGAAGGTCGTTGCGAACACGCGCGAGGCGACGCTGCGCGAGCTCACGCCGGTGGCCGTGACCGGCACGATGACGATCCCGGTCGGGCGCTTGCGCAAGCTCGCGATGGGCCCCGAGTACCTGGGCGCGTTCACGATCGGCGACCAGCTGTTGTGGGGCGCGGCCGAGCCGCTGCGCCGCATGCTGCGCATCCTGCTCGAGCAATGAAGCGCGGCCCGGCGGCGTTGTCCGCCGGCAACAAGGCCGGTTCAAGCGCAGAAACAAAGCATTTCTGCCCCGAACATCAGCCTTTGGGTGAGCTTGTATGCCTATATGCTTGATGCTGTTGTGATTTCCACCGTTACCACCTGATACCAAAGGGGTCGGTGGGGCCACCGAACGGAAGGGGCGGCGGGGATTGTTGCGACCGTCCCCGCCGAACGTTTTGGGAGACGCCTTGAAGAACCGCTCGACGAACGCCGCGCGCTTTGCGCTGACTGGGGTGGCGCTGGCCGCCGCCTGCCTGTGGGGAGCGCCAGCCTGGGCCCTGGGGCTGGGCCGGTTGACGGTGCAATCGGCATTGGGCGAGCCGCTGAAGGCGGAGATCGACGTCACCAGCATCACGCCCGAGGAACTGGCCACGCTGCGTCTGCGCGTCGCGTCGCCCGACGCGTACCGCGCCGCCGGCGTCGACTACAACTCGGCGCTGGCCGTCGCCAAGCTGGTGCTGCAAAAGCGCCCCGACGGCCGCCAGGTGCTGCACCTGAGCAGCGACCGCGTCGTGCTCGAGCCCTTCGTCGACGTGATGGTCGAAGCCACCTGGGCCACCGGCCGGCTGGTGCGCGACTACACGCTGCTGTTCGATCCGCCCGCGCTCGGCGCCGCCAGGCCAGCGCCGACGACGGCGCCGGCAATCGCGCCCGCACCCGCGCCCACCATCGCGCGGCCCGTGGCGCCGCCTGCGCCGCAGGCGCCGAGCGCGGCGCCCGCGCCGCGGCCGATGGCGGCTGCTCCTGTGTCCCGCCCGAGCGCGCCGGCGGAAGTCCGCGTCCGTCCCGGCGATTCGCTGAGCCAGATCGCGACACGCCACCAGCCCGCTGGCGTCTCGCTCGATCAGATGCTGGTCTCGCTGTTCCGCGGCAATCCTTCGGCCTTCATGGCCGACAACATGAATCGCCTGAAGGCGGGCGCCGTGCTGTCGGTGCCTTCGGCCGACGAGGCCGCCAAGGTCGACGTGACCGAGGCGCGCGAGGTCATCCGGGCCCAGGCGGCCGATTTCAACGCCTACCGCCAGCGCCTCGCCGCGGGCACCACGACGACTGCCGGGGCCGGCTCGGCACGCCAGGCCCAGGGCCGGGTCCAGGCCAGCGTCGAGGACCGCAAACAGGCGGCGAGCGCGACGCCGGACAAGCTGACCTTGTCGCAGGGGGGCGTCAAGGCCTCGGCGCCCGAGGCCAAGCTTTCCAAGGAGACCGAAAGCAAGGACGCGGCCGCGCGCCTTGCCGAACTGGCGCGCAACGTCGACGAGCTGAAGAAGCTGCAGGGCGCCGCTGCGCCGGCGGCAACGGTGGCTGCGGCGCCGGCCCCGGCGCCGGCTGCCGGCCCAGCGCCCGCGCCGCAGGTCGCCCCGGCACCTGCGCCGGAGGTCGCCCCGGCACCTGCGCCGGAGGTCGCCCCGGCCCCGGCGCCAGTGGCCGCGTCGGCACCGACACCCGCTTCGGCGCCCGCGCCGCTGGCCGTGAAGGCGCCGGTGCCGCAGGCCGAGCCGGGCTTCCTGTCGTCGCTGCTCGAGAGTCCGCTCGTGCTGCCGCTCGCCGCCGTGCTCGTCGCGCTCATCGGCGGCCTGGGCATCTACCGCCTGCGCGGACGGATGCGCAAGCCCGCCGGCGAGACCTCGTTCCTCGAAAGCCGCCTGCAGCCCGACTCGTTCTTCGGCGCCAGCGGTGGCCAGCGCATCGACACCCACGAGGCAGCCAGTTCGGCGGGCGGCTCGATGTCGTCGATGAACTATTCGCTGAGCCAGCTCGACGCGATCGGCGACGTCGACCCGGTCGCCGAGGCCGACGTCTACCTGGCCTACGGGCGCGACCTGCAGGCCGAGGAGATCCTGAAGGAGGCGATGCGCGCCAACCCGGACCGGATGGCGATCCGAATCAAGCTGCTCGAGGTCTACGCGAAGCGGCGCGACGCGAAGGGCTTCGAGCTGCTCGCGACGCAGGTCTTCTCGCTCACCCATGGCAGCGGTGAGGACTGGGCGCGGGCGCAGGAGCTGGGGCGCCAGTTCGACCCCGAGAACCCGATGTACCAGCCCGGCGCCGCCCCCGAGCTGGCGGTGGCGGCCAGCGGCAAGGTCATCGAGCCGCTCGGTGCGACGACGATGCCGCACACCGCCAAGACGGCACTGCCGACCTTCGTGCCGGCCGCCGACGCGACGCTGTCCGGCGCGCCCGACGTCGACCTCGATCTCGACCTCGGCGCGGCACATGCCACGGCGCCTAACGAGCACATGCCGGCCCCGACCCTGGCCGAAGCCGTGCCCGCGCCGATTCCCGCGCCGATCCCCGAACTGCCGGTCGAGACCGACGCGGGTCTCGATTTCGACGTCCCGGACACCCTGCCGCCCGAAGAGACGCCCAGCACCTTGCCCGGCGCGCTGTCGGTGAGCGCGCCCCAGGTGTCCGAGGCCGGCGCACTGGACTTCGACCTCGGCGATTTCGGGCTCGAGAAGCCGGCGGCCGAGGAGCCGATCCCGGCTCCCGAGGCGACGCTGGACTTCAGCGATTTCGGCGTCGCTGGTGGCGACACGCAGCCCCCGGCGCTGGACGGCGACCCGCTCGCGCGCAAGCTCGAGCTGGCCGAGGAGTTCCGCCAGATCGGCGACCTGGAAGGCGCGCGCGACCTGCTCGAGGAGGTCATCGCCAAGGCCGACGGCGTGCTCAGGAACAAGGCGCAGGGGATGCTCGCCGCGCTTGGCTAGCCGCATCGCGCTCGGCGTCGCCTACCGCGGCGGCGCCTTCCACGGCTGGCAGTCGCAGCCCGACGGGCTGACGGTGCAGGACAGGCTCGAGCGCGCGCTGTCCGAGTTCGCCGCGGCGCCGGTCGCCACCGTCTGCGCCGGCCGCACCGATGCCGGCGTTCACGCGCTGAACCAGGTCGTCCACCTCGACGCGCCGGTCGAGCGCGACGCGTTCTCCTGGGTGCGCGGCACGAACCGCTTCCTGCCGCCCGAGGTCGCGGTGCAATGGTGCCGCACGGTCGATGCCGGCTTCCACGCGCGCAACAGCGCGCTGGGTCGACGCTACCGCTTCCTGATCCTCGAGTCCCCGGTGCGGCCGGCGCTCGAGAGCGGGGTCTGCGGCTGGGTGTTCCGGGCGCTGGACGGCGACGCGATGCGTGCCGCGGCGGCGCACCTGGTCGGCGAACACGACTTCAGCTCGTTCCGCGCCGCGGGCTGCCAGGCGGCGACGCCGGTGAAGACGCTGAACGCGATCGGCATCTCGCGCCGCGGTGCCTACTGGCGCTTCGACTTCGACGGCAGCGCCTTCCTGCACCACATGCTGCGCAACATCGTCGGCTGCCTGGTCGCCGTGGGCAGCGGCCGCGAGCGGCCGGACTGGCTCGCCGCCGTGCTCGCCGCGCGCCGCCGCGACGCCGCGGCGCCGACCTTTCCCGCCGACGGGCTGTACTTCCTGGGGCCGTACTACGATCCGGTCCATGGCATTCCCGAGCACACGCCGGCCTTCGACTGGATTCCGTGAGGCAGCGTCGTGAGCCGAACCCGGATCAAGATCTGCGGCCTGACGCGCGAGGCCGATGTCGACGACGCGATCGACGCCGGTGCCGACGCGCTCGGCTTCGTGCTCTACGCGAAGAGCCCGCGCCACGTGACCCTGGCGCGCGCGGTCGAACTGGTCGCGCGGCTGCCTCCCTTCGTGACGCCGGTGCTGCTGTTCGTCAACGCGTCGCCGGCCGAGCTGCGTCACGCCGCCGACGCGCTGCCCCAGGCCTTGCTGCAGTTCCATGGCGACGAGACGCCCGAGCAATGCGCCGCCGCCGGCCGGCCCTACATCCGCGCGGCGCGCATGCGGTCGTCCGACGCCGCCGTGTCCGGCGGCGGGGGCCTCGATTTGCTAGACTTCGCCGCGCGCTACGCCAGCGCACAGGCCCTGCTGCTCGACACCCATGTCGAGGCCTATGGCGGGAGCGGGAAGGTCTTCGATTGGTCACTGATTCCACCAAGCGTGCCCCTTCCGGTCGTTTTGTCTGGTGGGTTGAGTCCTGCCAACGTGACCGATGGGGTGATTCGCGTCCGGCCCTGGGCCGTTGACGTGAGCTCCGGCGTGGAACAGGGCAAGGGCATCAAGAATGCCGCCCTGATGCGCCGGTTCTGCAAGGCGGTGCGCGAGGCCGACGACCGCATCGCCGCAGCCTGAATCCAAGACACCCACGATGCTGAACTACGACCAACCCGATGCCCGCGGGCATTTCGGGCCCTACGGCGGCACCTTCGTCGCCGAGACGCTGATCCACGCGCTCGACGAGCTCGCCGCCGCCTACGAGAAATACCGAGACGACGCCGAGTTCCAGGCCGAGTTCGCCTACGAGCTGAAGCATTTCGTCGGCCGGCCGAGCCCGGTCTACCACGCCGCACGCACCAGCCGCGAGCTCGGCGGCGCGCAGATCTACCTGAAGCGCGAGGACCTGAACCACACCGGCGCGCACAAGATCAACAACACGATCGGCCAGGCGCTGCTGGCGCGGCGCATGGGCAAGCCGCGCGTGATCGCCGAGACCGGCGCCGGCCAGCATGGCGTCGCGACGGCGACGATCTGCGCGCGCTACGGGCTCGAGTGCGTCGTCTACATGGGCAGCGAGGACGTCAAGCGCCAGAGCCCGAACGTGTTCCGGATGAACCTGCTCGGCGCGACGGTCGTGCCGGTCGAGAGCGGCAGCAAGACGCTGAAGGACGCGCTCAACGAGGCGCTGCGCGACTGGGTCACCAACGTCGAGAACACCTTCTACATCATCGGCACCGTGGCCGGACCGCACCCCTACCCGATGATGGTGCGCGACTTCCAGCGCGTGATCGGCGACGAGTGCCTGCAGCAGATGCCCGAGATGCTGGGCGGTGGGCGCCAGCCCGATGCGGTGGTCGCCTGCGTCGGCGGCGGCAGCAACGCGATGGGCATCTTCTACCCCTACATCCCCTACGAGAACGTTCGGCTGATCGGCGTCGAGGCGGCGGGCGAAGGGCTCGAGACCGGCCGCCACGCGGCCTCGCTGTCGGCCGGCTCGCCCGGCGTGCTGCACGGCAACCGCACCTACCTGCTGCAGGACGCCAACGGCCAGATCATCGAGACCCATTCGGTGTCGGCCGGCCTGGACTACCCGGGCGTGGGCCCGGAACACGCGTACCTGAAGGACATCGGTCGCGCCGAATACGTCGGCATCACCGACGACGAGGCGCTGGCCGCCTTCCACCACCTGTGCCGCAAGGAAGGCATCATCCCGGCGCTCGAGTCGAGCCATGCCTTTGCCTATGCGATGAAGCTCGCGCAGTCGATGCGCCCCGACCAGCACATCCTGGTCAATCTGTCGGGGCGCGGCGACAAGGACATCAACACCGTCGCGGCGCTGGCGAAGGAGGGTGCGCTGTGAGCCCGAATCGAGGAAGGATCGCAGCCACCTTCGAGGCGCTGAAGGCGCAGGGCCGCCAGGCGCTGATCCCGTACATCTGCTGCGGCGACCCCTTCGCCGACGCCACGGCCGGGATCATGCAGGCGCTGGCCGATGGCGGCGCCGACGTGATCGAGCTCGGCGTGCCGTTCTCCGATCCGATGGCCGACGGCCCGGTGATCCAGAAGGCGAGCGAGCGCGCATTGGCGCGCGGCATCGGGCTGGCGCAGGTGCTGGCCACGGTGCGCGAGTTCCGCACGAAGAACGCGACGACGCCGGTCGTGCTGATGGGCTACGCGAACCCGATCGAGCGCTACGACCAGCGCGAAGGCGAGGGCGCCTTCATCGCCGCGGCGCGCGCGGCCGGCGTCGACGGCGTGCTCGTCGTCGACTACCCGCCCGAGGAGTGCGAGGCCTTCGCCGCACGGCTGAAGGCGGCCGGGCTGGACCTGATCTTCCTGCTCGCGCCGACGAGCACCGACGCTCGCATGCGCGAGGTCGGCCGCATCGCGAGCGGCTATGTGTACTATGTGTCGCTGAAGGGCGTCACCGGCGCCGGCCATCTGGACACGGAAGCGGTGGCGGCGATGCTGCCGCGCATCCGCGCCCACGTGAACGTGCCGGTCGGCGTGGGCTTCGGCATCCGAGACGCGGCGACCGCGCGCGCCGTGGCCCGCGTCGCCGACGCGGTGGTCATCGGCTCGAGGCTGGTCCAGATCCTGGAAGTCCAGAGCCGCGACAATGCGGCCGCTGCGGCGCGCGCCTTCATGGCCGAGATCCGTGCCGCTCTCGACGCGAAAGACAAGGAGTGAACCGATGAGCTGGTTGGAAAAGCTGCTGCCGCCGAAGATCCAGCCCACCGACCCGAGCGAGCGTCGCACGGTGCCCGAGGGGCTGTGGGTCAAGTGCCCGGCCTGCGAGACCGTGCTCTACAAGACCGACCTCGACCAGAACCTGAACGTCTGCCCGAAGTGCGACCACCACCACCGGATCGGCGCGCGCGCGCGGCTCGATGCCTTCCTCGACGCGGAGGGGCGCTGGGAGATCGGCCAGGAAGTGCTGCCGGTCGACGCGCTCAAGTTCAAGGACAGCAAGAAGTACCCCGAGCGGCTGAAGGCCGCGCTCGAGGCCACCGGCGAGACCGACGCGCTGGTGGTCATGGGCGGCTCGGTGATGAGCGTGCCGCTGGTCGCCGCCTGCTTCGAGTTCGATTTCATGGGCGGCTCGATGGGCTCGGTGGTCGGCGAGCGCTTCGTGCGCGGCGTCGAGGCCGCGGTCGAGCAGAAGCTGCCGTTCGTCAGCTTCACCGCCACTGGCGGCGCGCGCATGCAGGAAGGCCTGCTCAGCCTGCTGCAGATGGCCAAGACCAATGCCGCGCTGACGCGGCTGGCGAAGGCCGGCCTGCCCTATGTGAGCGTGCTCACCGACCCGACGATGGGCGGCGTCTCGGCGAGCTTCGCCTTCGTCGGCGACGTCGTGATCGCCGAGCCGAAGGCGCTGATCGGCTTCGCCGGGCCGCGCGTGATCGAGAACACCGTGCGCGAGAAGCTGCCCGAAGGCTTCCAGCGCAGCGAGTTCCTGCTCCAGAAGGGCGCGCTCGACATGATCGTCGACCGGCGCCAGATGCGCGCGGTCATCGCGCGCTCGCTCGCGATGCTGCAGCGCCAGGGCGCCGACGCGGTGGCCTGACGACGACCCCCACGCTCCCTCTCGGTCGCTGCCCCCCCGAGGGGGCTCCTGCTGCGGACCGGCGGAGCCGGTTCCGCGCAAGCGGCTTGATCCACATCCACGACCGGTGAAGACACTCGACGACTGGCTCGCGCACTGCGAGCGCCTGCACCCGAAGTCGATGGACCTCTCGCTCGAGCGCACGGTCGAGGTGCGCCGGCGCCTGGGCATCGAGTTCGCGGTGCCGGTGATCAGCGTCGCCGGCACGAACGGCAAGGGCTCGACCTGCGCGATGCTCGAGGCGATCGCGCTTCAGGCCGGCTACCGCGTCGGGCTGTACCAGAAGCCCGAGCTGGTGCACTTCGAGGAACGCTGCCGCGTCGGCGGCCGGCCGGTGGCGGCGGCCGATCTGCTGCCGCATTTCGAGGCCGTCGAGCGCGCGCGCGGCGACATCGGGCTGACCAAGTTCGAGTTCACCACGCTCGTCATCGCGCGCCTGTTGTCGCAGGCCGCGCTCGACCTCGTGATCCTCGAGGTCGGCCTGGGCGGCCGCTTCGATTCGGTGAACGCCTTCGACACCGATTGCGCGATCATCACCAGCATCGCGCTCGACCACACCGAGTTCCTGGGTCCGGACCGCGAATCGATCGGGCGCGAAAAGGCGCACATCATGCGGCCGGGCAAGCCGGCGATCGTCAGCGACCCGGCGCCGCCGCGCAGCGTGATCGACCGTGCGCGCGAGATCGGTGCCGACCTGTGGCTCGTCGGACGCGACTTCAACCACAGCGGCGACCGCCAGCAATGGGCCTGGTCGGGCCGCGGCCGGCGCTACGCCGGCCTGGCCTACCCGGCGCTGCGCGGCGCGAACCAGCTGCTCAACGCGTCCGGCGTGCTCGCCGCGTTCGAGGCGTTGCGCGACCGGCTGCCGATCACGGCGCAGGCGGTGCGCAACGGCTTCGCGACGGTCGACCTGCCGGGCCGCTTCCAGATCGTGCCCGGCCAGCCGACGCTGGTGCTCGACGTCGCGCACAACCCGCAGTCGGTGGCGGCGCTGGCGGCCAACCTCGACGCGATGGGCTTCTACCCGCGCACGCACGCGGTGCTGGGCATGATGCGGGACAAGGACATCGCCGGCGCGCTCGCGGCGATCCGGCCGCTCGTCGACCACTGGCACCTGTGCGACCTGCCGACCGCGCGCGGCGCGCGCGCGACGGAACTCGCCGCGCTGCTCGGGCCGGCGGCGGACACGGCCTGTCACCCTTCGCCGTCCGACGCGCTGCGTGCCGCGGCCGCCAGCGCGGACCCGGCCGATAGAATCGTGGTCTTCGGTTCGTTCTACACCGTGGGCGGCGTCCTCAAGGAGGGCCTGCCGCGCCTGACGGCCCGCCACGTCGGCTGATTCCCTGCCTGAATGCCCCTGCCGTCCTTCTTCCAGCGCAAGACCCGACCCACCGAGCGCCGCGCGGGCGCTGCCTCTGGCGACGACGCGGCGGTTCAACTGGCGCGCACACGGGCGCGCCGGCGCCTGATCGGTGCCGTCGTGCTGCTGGCGATCGGCATCGTCGGCTTTCCGCTCGTGTTCGACACGAAGCCCAGGCCGATCTCGATGGACCTGCCGATCGAAGTCGCGAAGTCCGGGTCGCCGCTGCCGGCGGCCTCGGCGCCGCCGCCGAAGGTGGCAGCCCCCGCCGCGCCGGCCCCCGCCGAGGACCGGCCGCCGCCGCGCAGCGAGCCGGCGGCACCGGCGGTCGTGGAAAGGGCGCCGCCCCCGGTCGTGGCAGCGAAGCTGCCGACCCCCGAAGCCCCCAGGCCCGTCGAGTCGAAGTCGCCTGCGCCGGCCGAACCCAGGAAGCCCGTACCCACCGAGCCCAGGACGCCAGCGCCCGCTGCGGCGCGGACCGAGGCTGCCGACGCGGCGCGCGCCCAGGCCCTGCTCGGCGGCGCGTCGGCGCCTGCCGAGGCGGCGGGCCGCTTCGTCGTCCAGGTCGGCGCCTACAGCGACGCGGCGGCGCTGCGCGAGGTGCGTCACCGGGTCGAGAAGCTGGGCCTGAAGACCTACACCCAGGTCGTCGAGACGGCGGCCGGCAAGCGCACCCGGGTGCGCATCGGCCCGTTCACGAGCCGCGCCGAGGCCGACCGCGTCGGCGCACGGCTGAAGGGCGCCGGCCTGCCGGCCGCGGTGCTCGCGCTGTGACGGTGGCGGCGCTGGCCCAGGTCGGCTGGATCGACTGGGCGCTGCTCGCGGTGCTCGCGGTCTCGCTGCTGGTCGGGCTGGTGCGCGGCTTCGTGTTCGAGCTGATGTCGCTCGCCGGCTGGCTCGTCGCCTGGTTCGCCGCGCAATGGTTCGCGCCGGTCGCCGCGCGCCACCTGCCGTTGGGCAGCCCGGGGTCGGCGCTCAACCATGCGCTGGCCTTCGCCGCCTGTTTCATCGCCGCGCTGCTCGTCTGGGGCCTGATCGCGCGGCTGATCCGGCTGCTCGTGCGCGCGACGCCGCTGTCGCTCGCGGACCGCTTCCTCGGCGCCGGCTTCGGCCTGCTGCGCGGCGCGGTGCTGCTGCTGGCGCTGGCGACCGTCGTCGCGCTGACGCCGGCCGCACAATCACCCGACTGGCAGCATTCGCACGGCGCGCTGTGGCTCAATACGTCATTGCAGGACATCAGGCCGGTGCTGCCGGCCGAGCTGGCGCATTGGCTGCCGGCATGACCATGCTCCCGCGCTTGCATCGCTTGCCCGCCGCCGAGAGTGCCGCAGTCCGCTTGCGGCGTCACGGCGCGGCCTGAAAGGAATACCACCATGTGCGGCATCGTCGGCGTCATCTCGAAGGCGCCCGCCAACCAGCTGATCTACGACGCGCTGCTGCTGCTGCAGCACCGCGGCCAGGACGCCGCAGGCATCGTCACGATGCTCGGCACCAAGTGCTTCATGCACAAGGCGCACGGCATGGTGCGCGACGTCTTCCGCACGCGCAACATGCGCGCGCTGCCCGGCCCGGTGGGCCTGGGCCAGGTGCGCTACCCGACCGCCGGCAATGCCTACAGCGAAGAGGAGGCGCAGCCGTTCTACGTCAACGCACCGTTCGGCATCGTGCTCGTCCACAACGGCAACCTGACCAACGCGCACGCGCTGAAGGACGAGCTGTTCGCGATCGACCGGCGCCACATCAACACCGAGAGCGACACCGAGGTGCTGATCAACATCCTCGCGCACGAGCTCGAGCTGGCCGCACGCGACCTGCCGCTGACGCCGGAGGCGATCTTCAAGGCGGTGGCCGCGGTGCACCGGCGCGTGAAGGGCTCGTACGCGGTGGTCGCGCTGATCGCCGGCTACGGGCTGCTCGCGTTCCGCGACCCGTTCGGCATCCGCCCGCTGAGTCTGGGCAAGGGCCCGGACGGCACGGTGATCGTGGCCAGCGAGTCGGTCGCGATCGAGGGCACGGGCCACCAGGTGCTGCGCGACATCGCGCCGGGCGAGGCGGTGTTCGTCGACCTCGAAGGCGGCATGCACGCGCGCCAGTGCGCCGCGTCGCCGCGCCTGTACCCCTGCATGTTCGAGTTCGTCTACCTGGCGCGGCCGGACTCGGTGATGGACGGCATCTCGGTCTACCAGGCGCGGCTGAACCTGGGCGAGACCCTCGCGCAGCGGCTGATCTCGACGATGCCGCCGAACGAGATCGACGTCGTGATCCCGATCCCCGAATCGAGCCGGCCGAGCGCGATGCAGCTGGCGCAGAAGATCGGCAAGCCCTACCGCGAAGGCTTCGTCAAGAACCGCTACGTCGGGCGCACCTTCATCATGCCGGGCCAGGCGGTGCGCAAGAAGAGCGTGCGCCAGAAGCTCAACGCGATCGGCGTCGAGTTCAAGGGCCGCAACGTGCTCCTGGTCGACGATTCGATCGTGCGCGGCACGACGAGCAAGGAGATCGTGCAGATGGCGCGCGAGGCCGGCGCGCGGCGCGTCTACATGGCGTCGGCGGCGCCGCCGGTGCGCTACCCGAACGTCTACGGCATCGACATGCCGACCAAGGAAGAGCTGATCGCGCACGGTCGCACGATCGAGGAGATACGCCAGTTCATCGGCGCCGACGCGCTGATCTACCAGGACGTCGCCGCGATGAAGCGGGTCGTCGGCGCGCTCAACCCCAAGCTCGACGGCTTCGAGGCGAGCTGCTTCGACGGCCACTACGTCACCGGCGACGTCAGCGCCGAGGACTTCGCGACGATGGAATCGCAGCGCCGGCTGCAGTTCGACGAGGACGAGTCGCAGCCGCGCTCGCGCCTGGCGCTGCAGGGCGCGGCCGAGGAGAACCGATGATCCCGCGCGTCGACCTGCCTGCCGACGCCCGGCTCGACACGCTGGCGGTGCGCGAGGGCCTGCCGCCGTCGCGCTGGGGCGAGAACTCCGAGGCGCTGTTCCTGACGAGCTCGTTCGTCCACCCCGACGCCGCGACCGCGGCGGCGCGTTTCGCGAACGAGGAAGAGGCCTTCGTCTACAGCCGCTTCTCGAACCCCACCGTCACGATGATGGAGCGGCGCCTCGCGGCGATGGAAGGCACCAGCGGCTGCATCGCCGCGAGCAGCGGGATGGCGGCGATCCTGCTCGTCGTGATGGGCCTGCTCAAGGCCGGTGACCACGTCGTCTGCTCGCAGAGCGTGTTCGGCTCGACGATCAAGCTGCTGCAGGACTTCGCGAGATTCGGTGTCGAGACGACGTTCGTCTCCCAGACCGACGTGGCGCAATGGCGCGCGGCGATGCGGCCGACGACGAAGCTGCTGTTTGCCGAGACGCCGAGCAACCCGCTGACCGAGGTCTGCGACATCGCCGCGCTCGCCGGCGTCGCGCATGCCGGCGGCGCGCTGCTCGCGGTCGACAACTGCTTCTGTTCGCCCGCGCTTCAACGGCCGGCGACGCTGGGCGCCGACCTGATCGTCCATTCGGGCACCAAGTACCTGGACGGGCAGGGGCGCGTGATCGCCGGCGCGGTGTGCGCGCCGGCCGAGCTGATCGACGCGAAGCTGCTGCCGGTGATGCGCAGCGCGGGCATGAGCCTGTCGCCGTTCAACGCCTGGGTCGTGCTGAAGGGGCTGGAGACGCTGTCGGTGCGCATGCAGGCGCAGAGCGCGCGTGCGCTCGAACTCGCGCAGTGGCTCGAGGCCCAGCCCGCGGTCGAGCGCGTCTTCTACCCGGGCCTGGCCTCGCACCCGCAGCACGCGCTGGCGATGGCGCAGCAGTCGGGCAGCGGCGGCGCGGTCGTCTCCTTCGTCGTCAGGGGCGAGCGCGCGGGGGCCTTCGCGACGATCGACGCGACGCGCATCTGCTCGATCACCGCGAACCTGGGCGACACCAAGACCACGATCACGCACCCGGCCAGCACCTCGCACGGCCGGCTCACCGAAGCCCAGCGCCAGGCGGCCGGCATCACGCAGGGCCTGATCCGCGTCGCCGTGGGCCTGGAACACATCGAAGACCTGAAGGCCGACCTGCAGCGCGGGCTGGCCCTGCTCGCATGACCTCGCCGACCCCGGTTCGCACCCGCATCGCCCCGTCGCCGACGGGCTTCCTGCACCTCGGCACGGCGCGCACCGCGCTCTACTCCTGGGCCTACGCACGCCACCACGGCGGCCAGTTCGTGCTGCGCATCGAGGACACCGACGTCGAGCGCTCGACGCAGGCCTCGGTGCAGCAGATCCTCGATTCGATGCATTGGCTCGGGCTCGAGTACGACGAAGGCCCGTTCTTCCAGATGCAGCGCCTCGAGCGCTACCACGCCGTCGTCGAGCAGATGATCGCCGCCGGCACGGCCTACCGCTGCTGGTGCACGCCCGCGGAGCTCGACGCGATGCGCGAGGCGCAGCGCGCGCGCGGCGAGAAGACGCGCTACGACGGCCGCTGGCGGCCCGCGCCCGGCAAGACGCTGCCCCCAGTGCCGCCGGGCGTGAAGCCGGTGGTGCGCTTCGCGAACCCGCTGCACGGCGTCGTGAGCTGGGACGACCTGGTCAAGGGCCCGATCAGCATCAGCAACGAGGAGATCGACGACCTGATCATCCTGCGGCCGGCGCCCGAAGGCGCAGCCGACGCGGCGCTCGGGATCCCGACCTACAACTTCGCCGTCGTCGTCGACGACTGGGACATGCGCATCACGCATGTCTTCCGCGGCGACGAGCACATCAACAACACGCCCTGGCAGATCAACATCTTCCGTGCGCTGGGCGCGCCGCTGCCGCAGTTCGGGCATTGCCCGATCATCCTCGGCGACGACGGCCAGAAGCTGAGCAAGCGCCGCGGTGCGGTCAGCGTCACCGCCTACGAGGAGATGGGCTACCTGCCCGAGGCGATGCTGAACTACCTGGCGCGCCTGGGCTGGAGCCACGGCGACGACGAGCTCTTCACGCGCGAGCAGATGGTCCGCTGGTTCGACGGGAGCCATCTGGCGAAGAGCCCGGCGCAATGGGATCCGGCCAAGCTGGCCTGGGTCAACGCGCACCACCTGAAGCAGGCCGACGACGCCCGCCTGGCGGCACTGGTGCGCCAGCAGCTCGCGACGCGCGGCGTCGCGGTCGACGACCTGGACCGCCTCGCGCGCGCGAGCGCGCTGTTCAAGGACCGCTGCAGCACCGTGGTCGAGCTCGCCGACTGGATCGAGATGCTCTTCGTGCCGGTGACGCCGCGTGACGACGACCTGCGCGACCACGTCACCGAGGCGCTGAAGCCGGCGCTGCGCGAGCTGCGCGAACGCCTGGCCGAAGTCGACTGGGACAAGGCCGCGATCGCCGGCGCGATGAAGCAGACGCTTTCGGCGCACCAGCTGAAGATGCCGCAGCTCGCGCCGGCGCTGCGCGTGCTGGTCTGCGGCCGGGTGCAGACGCCGTCGATCGACGCCGTGCTCGCGCTGTTCACGCGCGAGACGGTGCTGAGCCGATTGCAGCACGTTTGAAGCTTGAGATATACTTTGAGGCTCGCTTGAACGGCGTCAGCTTGCAGAGATTCGGGGGTATAGCTCAGCTGGGAGAGCGCTTGCATGGCATGCAAGAGGTCAGCGGTTCGATCCCGCTTACCTCCACCACCAAGACAGGCGCAGTTCAAGTCGTGACGGAACGAGTCCCCATCGTCTAGAGGCCTAGGACACGACCCTTTCACGGTTGTAACAGGGGTTCGAATCCCCTTGGGGACGCCACGCTTGCCGATGCCCGCCCGGGCATCGACGGGCGGGCGACAAGCTGGTCACCGACCAGACGGCAAACGGCGCTTCGGCGCCGTTTCGCTTTTCCGGGCCCGGCGGGCCGCAGTTCGCGATCTCAGCGCGAGCGGCGCGCCTTCTCGATCGCTGCGCCGGCCGCGAGCTCGGCATTCAGCGCCGCTTCGAGCGGCGCGCGGCACAGCCCGGCATGGACGTAGTTCAGGTTCTCGTAGAGCGCGGCAGTGGCCGGCGCAGCGGCGAGCAACGCGTCCAGATACGCATCGGCCGCGGTCGTCGCGAGCAACGCGGAAACCTGCTGCGCGACACGCCGGTACTGTTCGGCGCTGGCCGACATCGGCTGGCTTTCCAGGCGCTCCAGAAGCCCGGCCAGGGCCGCAAGGCTGTGCAGGCGGGCCGGAAGGGGTTGGCGGGTATCGGCTTGCATGCTCCAGCAGATGCGGCTGGCGCCAGCGCTTTCAAGGGCCGGCGCTCGCGCGGCGCCGGCTCAACGCTGGCGTGGGTCGAGCGCGTCGCGCAGGCCGTCGCCGAGCAGGTTGAAGGCGAGCACGAGCAGGAAGATCGCCAGCCCGGGCCAGACCGCCATCCAGGGCGCGTTGTCGATGTAGTTCTTCGCCGTGTTGAGCATGCTGCCCCAGCTCGGCGCCGGCGGCTGCTGGCCGAGGCCGAGGAAGGACAGGCTGGCTTCGGCGATCACCGCGCCGGCGATCGCGAGCGTGGCCTGCACGATCAGCGGCGCGACGATGTTGGGCAGCACGTGGCGCAGCGCGATGCGCCAGGGCGGGTTGCCGACCGCGCGCGCGGCCTCGATGTAGTCCTCGACCTTCACGCCCAGCACCTGCGCGCGCGTCAGGCGCACGAAGACCGGCGTCGCCGAGACACCGATCGCGATCATCGCGTTCGTCAGGCTGGGCCCGAGGAAGGCCGCCATCGCGATCGCCAGGATCAGGAACGGGACGGCGAGGAAGGCGTCGGTCAGGCGCGAGATCAGCGCATCGACCGCGCCGCCGAGGAAGCCGGCTGCGAGTCCGATCGGCACGCCGAAGAGCAGCGAAATCGAGACCGAGACCACGCCGGCGAGGAGCGAGGCCCGCGTGCCCCAGACCACGCGCGACAGCACGTCGCGGCCGATGTCGTCGGTGCCGAACCAGTGCGCCGCCGACGGCGCCTGGCGGATCGCGCCCCAGTCGGTGGCGATCGGGTCCTGAGAGGCGATGCTGCCGGCGAACAGCGCGAGCAGCACGAAGCCGAGCACGACCGCGGCGCCGAACATCGCGCCCGGCCGCCGCGCCAGCCGGCGCCAGGCGCGGCGCCAGGGGTCGGCGTCGGAGCGAAGGCTCGCCATGCTCAAGCCCGCAGCCGCGGGTTGACCGCGAAGTAGGCCAGGTCGGCGAGCAGGCTGAGCGCGATGTAGGCGCTGGCGGTGACGAGCACGACGCCCTGGACGACGGCGTAGTCGCGGTTGAACACCGAATCGATGATCAGCTTGCCGAAGCCGGGGATCGTGAACACCTGCTCGGTGAGCACCGCGCCCGACAGCAACGTGCCGAGCTCGAGCGCGCCGAGCGTGATGATCGGCGTGAGCGCGTTGCGCAGCGCGTGGCGCAGCACCACGACCGGCTCGCTCAGGCCCTTCGCGCGCGCGGTGCGCACGTAGTCGCTCGAGAGCACCTGCAGCATCGCGCTGCGGGTGTGGCGCATCAGCACCGCGGCGATCGCGTTGCCGAGCACGAACGCCGGCATGACCATCGCGGCCAGGTTGGCGCGCAAGTCCTCGAGCGGGCTCACGTAACCCGACGCGGGCAGCCAGCCGAGCTGCACCGAGAACAGCATGATCATCAGGATGCCGAGCCAGAAGTTCGGCGTCGAGATGCCCCAGAGCGCGAACAGGTTCGCCGCCGCGTCCCAGGCCGTGCCGCGCCCGACCGCCGAGACGATGCCGGCCGGGATGCCGATCACGAGCGCGAAGCCCATCGCGAGCAACGCGAGCTCCACCGTCACCGGCAGCTTCTCGAGCACGAGGTCGAGCACCGGCTGCTGCGAGCGCACCGACTCGCCGAGGTCACCCCTGAGCACGCCGCCGACCCAGTACGCGTAGCGCACCGGCAGCGGTTCGTCGAGATGCAGCTTCTTGTGCAGGTAGGCGACGACGCTCGGGTCCTGCTCCTCGCCGGCGAGGATCTTCGCCGGATCGCCGGGCAGCAGCTGCTGCAGCCCGAAGATCAGCATCGAGACGAACAGCAGCGTCGGCACGATGCTGGCCACGCGCCTGAGCAGGTAATCGAACATCGTCGCCGCCGCCGATCAGGGCGCCATCTTCAGGTCGGTCACGCGCAGCAGGCCGTCCGGGATCTCGCGCACGCCCGAGAGCTTGGCGTTGTAGGCCCAGAGCCAGTTGCGGTGGTAGAGGTAGACGATGGGCCGCGTCGTCAGCACGCGCGCGGCGATCTGCTCGTAGGTCTTCTTGCGCGCCGCCGGATCGAGCTCGGTGCGCGACTCGGCGAGCAGCTTGTCGGTCTCGGCGTCGCAGTAGCCGGCGTAGTTCAGCGGCTGCTTGCAGCCGTCGAAGCTGAACAGGTTGCCGTCGGGATCGGCGCGGCCGCTCCAGGCCAGCACGTAGGCGTCGAAGTCGCCCTTGTCGGCCATGTTCAGCGAGGTCGCGAACTCGGCGGCCTGGATCTTGACGTCGAAGCCGGCGTCGCGCGTCATCGCCTGGACCACGAGCGCGAGGCGTTGCGCGTCGGAGGCGGTGGTGGTCAGCAGCGTGAAGCTCGGGTGCTCGACGCCGGCGGCCTTGAGCAGCGCCTTGGCCTTCGCGACGTTGCGCTGGGGCATCGGCATGTTCTTCGCGTAGTACGGGCTGTTCGGCGCGACCCACTGGTTGCCGACCGTCGCCTCGTTGTCCATCACCACCTGGGCCAGGCCGCGCCGGTCGAGCGCGAGCTCGAAGGCCTCGCGCACGCGTGCGTCGCGGCCGAGCGGATTGGCCTGCGCGCGCGCGCTCTTGCCGACGTTGATCGTGATGCCCTGGTAGCCGATCTCGGTGATGCGCGCGACCTTGAGCTTCTTGTCCTTCTCCAGCGCGGCGATGTCCGACGGCGCGACGCGCTCGATGAAGTCGAGCTGCCCCGACTTCAGGTTCGCCAGCCGGACCGTCGCGTCGGGGATCGGCGTGTACTCGATCTTGTCGAAGTGCAGCGCGCCCTTGTTCCAGTAGCCGTCGTAGCGCTCGAGCGTGATGCGGTCCTGCGCGACGCGTTCGACGAACTTGTACGGCCCGGCGCAGACCGGATGCGCGCCGAACTTGTCGCCCTCGGCCGCCGCGGCCTTGGGCGCGACGATCATCCCGGCGCGGTCAGCGAGCGCGGCGAGCAGCGGCGCGAAAGGCGCGCTCAGGTTCAGGCGCACGGTCAGCGGGTCCAGCACGTCGACGCTGGTCACCGGTGCGAGCTCGCCGCGCCGGTTCGAGCCGGGCATCGTCTTGTGCCGCTCGATGCTGTACTTGACCGCGGCGGCGTCGAGCTTCTCGCCGTCCTGGAAGGTCACGCCGGGGCGGATCTTCATCGTCAGCGACTTGTGGTCGGCCGACCATTCCCAGCTCGTCGCGAGCTGCGGAACGATGTTCAGCTTCTCGTCGACGTCGACGAGCTTGTCGCACATCGCCGCGAAGACGATGCGCCCGACGAAGCTGCGCGCGAGCGTCGGGTCGAGCACGTCGGGGTCTTCGGCCAGGCCGATGCGCAGCGTCTGGGCTTGCGCGAGCGCCGCGGCGGCGAGCAGCAGGGTGGCGAGCAGGGATCTCTTCATGGTGGCGTTTCCTTGGCAAGGGTGACGAAAGCCGACTGCAGGCGTTGCAGCCGGAGGTTGACGGGGGCCGGCGGCGTGCGCAGCGCCGCGGGCATCTCGATCTCGCGCCAGAAGTGGCAGGCGACGCCGTGGCCGGCGTCGTCGGCCAGCGCCGGGCGTTCCCGAGCGCAGCGCTCGCGCGCATGGGTGCAGCGGGTGTGGAAGGCGCAGCCCGACGGCGGGTTCGCCGGGCTCGGCACGTCGCCGCCGAGCAGCAGGCGCTGGCGGCCGCGGGCCGGCTCGGGCAGCGGGATCGCCGACAGCAGCGCCTGCGTGTACGGGTGGCGCGGCGCGGCGAACAGCTCGCGCTTGGCCGCGATCTCGACGACGCGCCCGAGGTACATCACCGCGACATGGCTGGCGATGTGCTTGACCACCGCGAGGTCGTGCGCGATGAAGATGTACGCCAGCGCGAAGCGCTGCTGCAGGTCCTGCAGCAGGTTCACCACCTGCGCCTGCACCGAGACGTCGAGCGCGGAGACCGCCTCGTCGCAGACGATCAGCCTGGGCTCGACCGCGAGCGCGCGCGCGATGCCCACGCGCTGGCGCTGGCCGCCCGAGAACTCGTGCGGGTAGCGCGCGGCATGCTCGGCCGCCAGCCCCACCGTGCGCAGCAGCTCGGCGACGCGCTCGCGCTCGCGCCCGCGGTGCAGCCCGTGCAGCGCGAGCGGCTCGGCGATGATCTGGCCCACCGTCATGCGCGGGTTCAGCGACGAGTACGGGTCCTGGAAGATGATCTGCATCGCGCGCCGCTGGGCGCGCAGCGCAGCGGCGTCGAGCGTGCCCAGGTCGGTGCCGTCGAACAGCACGCGCCCGGCGCTGGGCTCGATCAGGCGCAGCGCGAGCCGGCCGAGCGTGGACTTGCCGCAGCCCGATTCGCCGACCACGCCCAGCGTCTGGCCGGCCTCGAGCCGCAGGTCGATGCCGTCGACCGCGCGCACCGCGCCGGTCGCGCGCCCGAACAGCCCGCGCCGCACCGGGAAGTGCTTGGCCAGGCCCTCGAGCTGCAGCAGCGGCGTCAGTCGGCGACCG
>MEGM01000011.1:0-22864 GCA_001725505.1 Rubrivivax sp. SCN 70-15
CTGCGGCTCGAGAGGGCGGCGCCGCCGGCCAGTGTGGGCGCTGGCTCGGCGCGGCGCTTGCGCTGGCTCAAGCGGCGCCGCCGCCGGGTCAATTCGTGCGGCCGTCGGGCAGGTGGTTCGCGAACCAGACCGCGGCGAGATGCGCCACCGTGTCGAGCGCGCCGGGTTCCTCGAACAGGTGCGTCGCGCCCGGAACGACCTCGAGCCGCTTGTTGCACCGGAGCAGGCGCAGCGCCTCGCGGTTCAGCCGCAGCACTTCGGTGTCCGCGCCACCGACGACGAGCAGCGTCGGCGCCTGCACCTGGGCCAGGCGCGCAGCGGCCAGGTCGGGCCGGCCGCCGCGCGAGACCACCGCCGCAACGCGGCCGGGCTGGTCCGCCGCGGCCTTGAGCGCGGCCGCGGCGCCGGTGCTGGCGCCGAACAGCCCGATGCGCAGCCGCGCGAGGTCGGGCCGCGAGGCCAGCCAGGCCAGCGCGGTGCCGACGCGCTCGGCGAGCAGGTCGATGTCGAACACGCAGGCGCGGTCGTCGGCCTCGTCCGGCGTGAGCAGGTCCAGCAGCAGCGTCGACAGCCGGTAGCCGTGCAGCACGTCGGCGACCTGCCGGTTGCGCGGGCTCAGCCGGCTGCTGCCGCTGCCATGCGCGAACACGACCGCGCCGATCGGCTGCGGCACGCGCTCGAGGATGCCCGGCAGGCGCAGCGGCCCGATCAGGACGTCTTCGCCGGCGTCGGGCACGTAGCGCTTTTCCATGGCCGGTCCGGCGGGCTCGATCACGACGGGCCCGGTCTGGCCGCCTCAGCCACCCGTGGCGCAGACGCGGCGCGCCTCGCGCCCGGTGCGCGTGCCGGCCTCCAGGAAGCGGACCTCCTGGCCGACCGACAGATGCTCGAACACCGGATGCTCGACCTGGGTGCGGTCGAACCGGTACTCGTCGCCCGCGTCGCCGACGATGCGGCCGACGCCTTCGTCCGACAGCGACTCGATGCGCCCGTGCAGCACGACCGGGTGCGCCTTGGTCTGGCCGCTGCGCCTGCGCACGTAGTCCTCGAGCTGGCGGTCGAGCGCGTCGAAGCTGTCGCGCAGCGCGACGAACACGTCGCGGTCGAGCTGGTGCTCGCCGGCGACGATGACCTCGTCGGGAACGTGCACCGTCGCCTTGACCCGGTATTCGTGCCCGGTGCGATGGCGGTTGCCCTCGGCCTCGACGACGACGTGGCAGCTCATCACGTCGGCGGCGAAGCGGTCGAGCTGGGCGGCGCGGCGCTGGATCTCGGGCTCGAGCGACGGCAGCGGGGCCATGTCGCGGATCGTCAGTTGCAGCGGCAGCTTCATCGCATCGCCTCGCGCGGCCTTCAGTCGGCGGCCAGGCGCTGGCCGAGCTCGGCCTCGCTCAGCGTCGTGTAGTCGCTCGCCACGGTGCGAAGCACGAGCTTGCGTGCCTGCTCGCCCAGATGCGCCTTCAGGTGGCCGAGGAAGGGGTTCGAGGCCACCAGCACGAGGCCGGCGCAGCGACCGTCGGCGACGCCAGCGTCGAGCAGCGCGGCCAGCTGCTGCGCGAAGCGCTCCTGTTCGTGTTCGTGCGGATCGGAGCGCGGCAGGTACTGCGCGCTGCCGGTGCCGTGGCCGATGCCCTTGACCCGGCCCGCGGCGTCGTCGGCGAGCTCCACGCCCTTCTGCCGGCTCTGCGGATGGACGAGGTCGGCCACCGTCTCGTACCTGCCCGCGATCCCCGATTCCCCGAGCACGCGCGCCCGGGCCGAATTCGCCACCACCAGCCAGTTCTTCATTGCGTCGGTCCCTTCGGCAGCCCAACGGACCACCCTGCGGGTCCACTCTAGGGTGCGGCGGGCACGCCGCGTTGACGGGGCTCAATCGGGCCCGTAAAGCCGGGCGCTCGAGGTTCGTCGAGCCGCTGCCGACCTCGCGGCGCCGGCGCTCAGCCCAGGCCCAGCAGACGCATCGCGTTGTCCTTCAGGATCAGCGGCTTGACCTTGTCCTTGAAGCCGGCCTCGTCGAAGTCCTTAATCCAGCGCTCGGGCGTGATCAGCGGGTAGTCGCTGCCGAAGAGCATGCGGTCCTTGAGCAGCGTGTTTGCGTACTGCACGAGCTGGGGCGGGAAGTACTTCGGGCTCCAGCCCGAGAGGTCGATCCAGACGTTGGGCTTGTGCAGCGCGAGGCTGAGCGCCTCGTCCTGCCAGGGCCAGCTCGGGTGGGCGACGACGATCTGGATGTCGGGGAAGTCGATCGCCACGTCTTCCAGCAGCATCGGGTTGCTGTTCTGCAGCCTCAGCCCGCCGCCGCAGCGCATGCCGCTGCCGATGCCGCTGTGGCCGCTGTGGAAGATCGCCGGCAGCTTGTGTTCGGCGATCACCTCGTACAACGGCCAGGCCATCTTGTCGTAAGGCAGGAAGCCCTGCACCGTGGGGTGGAACTTGAAGCCCTTGACGCCATGCTCGGCGATCAGCCGGCGCGCCTCGCGCGCCCCCATCTTGCCCTTGTGCGGGTCGATGCTGGCGAAGCAGATCATCATGTCGGCGTTGGCCTTGGCCGCCTCGGCGATCTCCTCGTTCGGGATGCGCCGGCGGCCGAGCTGGCTCTCGCTGTCGACCGTGAACATCACCAGGCCGATCTTCTTCTCGCGGTAATAGGCCACCGTCTCGGCGATCGTCGGCCGGCGGTCGCTGCCGAAGTACTTGTCGGCGGCGCGGTCGTACTCCTCGCCGTAGTTGTCGAACGGGTTCCAGCACGACACCTCGGCATGCGTGTGGACGTCGATGGCGATGAGCTCGCTGGTGTTCATGGGAGTCGTCCAGATAGTTATGTACGGGAAGTACTCCGGGTCATCATGACGGTGCCCGATGGATGCGGCGCAGCGGGAATACCCTCATTGAAGTTGCGCCAGACGGAAGACGGCCGGGCCCGGGTTTGCCCGGGGATGTGTCGTCTTTTTAGTTATTACCATTAACTAAAACGAGAGACCGCCATGACCACGCCCTTCGTCCCTGTCACCGGTCTGCTGGCCGAACTGCCGCTGCTGCGCATCGCGACGAACGGCCCGCTGGTGCACCTGCAGCTGGCGCGCCCGGCCAAGCGCAACGCCGTCAACGACGCGCTGATCACGCAGATCCACACCGCGATGGTCAACCTGCCGGCCGAGGCGCGCGCGCTCGTGCTCAGCGGCGAGGGCCAGCATTTCTGCGCCGGGCTGGACCTGTCCGAGCTGAACGAGCGCAGCACCTTCGAAGGCATCGCCCATTCGCGCATGTGGCATGCGGCGATGGACGCGGTGCAGTTCGGCCGCGTGCCGGTGGTTGCGGTGCTGCACGGCGCGGTCGTCGGCGGCGGGCTCGAGCTGGCCAGCAGCGCGCACATCCGCGTTGCCGAGGACAGCGCGTTCTACGGCCTGCCCGAGGGCCAGCGCGGCCTGTTCGTCGGCGGCGGCGGCGCAGCGCGCGTGCCGCGCCTGATCGGCTTCGCGCGCATGACCGACATGATGCTCACCGGCCGCGTGCTCGACGCCGACGAAGGCCAGGCCGCCGGGCTGACGCATTACCGCGTTGCCGACGGCGCCGGCCTGGCCAAGGGCATCGCGCTGGCGACGCGGATCGCGGCGAATGCGCCGCTGTCGAACTACGCGGTGATGCAGGCGCTGCCGCGCATCGCCGACCTGTCGCAGAGCGACGGTCTGTTCGTCGAATCGCTGATGGCCGCGATCGCGCAGGGCGACGACGCCGCCAAGCAGCGCATGCGCGACTTCCTCGAAGGCCGCGCCGGCAAGGTGGCCAAGGCATGACGCCGGGTTTTCGCCCGCTGCGCGTCGGCGGCTGCGTGCGCGCACGCGCCGAGCAGCGGCCCGACGGCACGCTGCTGCTGCACTCGACCGAGGCGCTGGGCGAGTTCCCGGCCCGGCTCACCGACCGGCTCGAGCATTTCGCCGCGACCGCGCCGGAGCGCGTCTTCGCCGCCCAGCGCGGCGAGGGCGGCGCCTGGGTCACGATCAGCTACGCGCAGATGCTCGAGCGCGCGCGCCGCATTGCACAGGCGCTGGCGACGCGCGCGCTGTCGGCCGAGCGGCCGGTCGTGATCCTGTCCGACAACGATCTCGACCACCTCTCGCTCGCGTTCGGCGCGCTCTGGGCCGGCGTGCCCTATGCGCCGGTCTCGGCCGCGTATTCGCTGCTGTCGCAGGACTACGCCAAGCTGCGCCACATCCTGGCGACGCTGACGCCGGGGCTGGTGTTCGCGAGCGACGGCGCTGCCTACGCGCGCGCGATCTCGGCCTGCGTCGGCGCGGACATCGAGCTGGTGCTCGCGCGCGGCGCCGTCGAGGGCCGTGCCACGACGCCGTTCGACGCGCTGCTGGCGCAGGCGCCGGGCGCCGCCGAGGCCGAGGCCCATGCGCGCGTGGGCCAGGACACGATCGCGAAGTTCCTGTTCACCTCGGGCTCGACCAAGCAGCCCAAGGGCGTGATCAACACGCACCGGATGCTGTGCGCGAACCAGCAGCAGATCCTGCAGGCCTTCGCGTTCCTCGCCGACGAGCCGCCGGTGATGGTCGACTGGCTGCCGTGGAACCACACCTTCGGCGGCAACCACAACGTCGGCATCGCGCTCTACAACGGCGGCACGATCTACCTCGACGAAGGCAAGCCCACGCCCAAGGGCATCGCCGCGACACTGCGCAACCTGCGCGAGATCGCGCCGACGATCTACTTCAACGTGCCCAAGGGCTTCGAGGAGATCGCGCGCGCGATGGACCACGACGACGCGCTGCGCGAACGCTTCTTCTCGCGCGTGCGCGCGTTCATGTACGCCGGCGCCGGGCTGTCGCAGGCGGTCTGGGACCACCTCGACCGCCATGCCGTCGCGACGCTCGGCCAGCGCATCCGCATGTTCACCGGCCTGGGCATGACCGAGACCGCGCCGTCGTGCACCTTCGCGGTCGGCGAGGACGTGGCCTCGGGCCACATCGGGCTGCCGGCGCCAGGTGTCGAGGTCAAGCTCGCGCCGGTCGACGGCAAGCTCGAGATCCGCTTCCGCGGCCCGAACGTGATGCCCGGCTACTGGCGCGCGCCGGCCGAGACCGCCGCCGCGTTCGACGACGAGGGCTACTACCGCACCGGTGACGCGGTCACGCTGCTCGACCCGGCCGACCCGACGCGTGGCCTGCGCTTCGACGGCCGCATCGCCGAGGACTTCAAGCTCGCGACCGGCACCTTCGTCAGCGTCGGCCCGCTGCGTGCGAAGCTCATCCTCGCCGGCGACCCGCTGGTGCAGGACGTCGTCGTCGCCGGGCTGAACCGCGACGACATCGGGCTGCTCGTCTTCCCGCGCATCGACGACGCGCGCCGCCGCTTCGCGCTGCCGGCCGACTGGAGCGCGGCGCAGGTGCTCGCCAGCGCCGAGATGCGCGCGTTCTTCCAGGCCCTGCTCGACCGCGTCTGGGCCGAGGGCACCGGCAGCGCGACGCGGCCGGCGCGCATGCTGCTGCTCGCCGAGCCGCCGGCGATCGACCGCGGTGAGGTCACCGACAAGGGCTCGATCAACCAGCGCGCCGTGCTCGCGCACCGCGCCGCGCTCGTCGAGCGTCTGTACGCCGAGGCGCCCGACGCCGAGGTGATGTTGCCGAAAGGACAGCCATGAAGATCGAAGGCCAGGCCGCGCTCGTCACCGGCGGCGGCTCGGGGCTGGGCGAGGCGGTCGCGCGCGAGCTCGCCCGGCTGGGCGCGAAGGTCGCGCTGCTCGACGTCAACCTCGAGGGCGCGCAGCGCGTCGCGGCCGAGCTCGGCGCGGGCCGCGCGATCGCCTGCCGCTGCGACATCACCGACACCGCGTCGGTGACGGCCGCGCTCGACGCCACCGACGCCGCGTTCGGCACACCGCGGCTGGTGATGAACATCGCCGGCATCGGCACCGCCAAGCGCGTGATCCAGAAGGACGGCAGCCCGGCGCCGCTGGAGGACTTCGAGCGCGTCATCCGCGTCAACCTGATCGGCACCTACAACGTGATCCGGCTCGCCGCCGCGCGCATCGCGACGCTCGCGCCGCTGGACGATGGCGAGCGCGGCGTGATGCTGTGCACCGCGTCGGTCGCGGCCTTCGACGGCCAGGTCGGCCAGGAGGCCTACTCGGCGAGCAAGGGCGGCCTCGTCGGCATGACGCTGCCGCTCGCGCGCGACCTCGCCCAATGGGGCGTGCGCGTCGTCACCGTCGCGCCGGGGCTGTTCCTGACGCCGCTGATGGCGCAGCTGCCGGCCGAGGTGCAGCAGTCGCTCGCGGCATCCATCCCGTTCCCGAAGCGGCTGGGAAAACCCGAGGAATTCGCCGCCTTGGCGGCGCACATCGTCACCAACACCCACCTCAACGGCGAGGTGATACGACTCGACGGCGCACTGCGGATGGCGCCGCGATAACCCCCACCGTCACACCAAGGAGACAAGTGATGAAGACGATCAAGAAGACGCTCGCGGCGATGGCTGCCACCCTGCTGCTGGCCGCGCCGGCCCTGGCCGACGTGAATATCGGCGTCAGCCTGTCGCTGACCGGGCCCGGGTCCGGGCTCGGCATCCCGATGGAGAAGGAATTCAAGCTCTGGCCGAAGGAGATCGCGGGCCAGAAGGTCAACCTGATCGTGCTCGACGACGCGACCGACCCCGGCAAGGGCGTGAGCAACGCGCGCCGCTTCGTCACCGAGGACAAGGTCGACATGATCATCGGCTCGTGCATCACGACGGTGTCGGCGGCGATGGCGCCCGTGACCGAGGAGGCGAAGACGGTGCAGCTGTCGGCGGCGCCGGTCGGCGTTCCGCCCGGTCACGATCACTGGCTGTTCCGCCTGCCGCAGGGTTTCAGCGTGATGGCCTACCCGATCATCGAGCACATGAAGGCGCACGGCGTGAAGACGCTGGGCTTCATCGGCTATACCGACGCCTACGGTGAACTCTGGCTCAAGGAGATCAGCAAGGACGCCGCAGCCGCCGGCATCAAGCTGGTTGCCACCGAGCGCTTTGCGCGCAGTGACACCAGCGTGACGCCGCAGGCGCTGAAGCTGGTGGCGGCGAACCCGGATGCGATCCTCGTCGTCGCCTCCGGCTCCGGCGCCGCGATGCCGGAGATGGCCGTCGTCGAGCGCGGCTACAAGGGCAAGATCTACCAGACGCACGCGGCGGCAACGCCGGACCTGATGCGCATCGGCGGCAAGGAGGTCGAAGGCACCTACGTAGTCTCCGGCCCGGCTGTGATCGCCGAGCAGCTGCCCGACAACCACCCGTCGAAGCAGGTCGCAGTCGACTACGTCACCCAGTTCGAGAAGGCCTACGGCCCGAATTCGCGCAACCAGTTCGCCGCCCACGCCTACGACGCGCACATCGTGCTCGCCAAGGTGCTGCCGGTGGCGCTGAAGGTGGCCAAGCCCGGAACGCCCGAGTTCCGTGCCGCGCTGCGCGACGCGATCGAGCACATGGGCCGCACGATCTTCTCGCAGGGCGTGATGGACTGGACGCCGACCGACCACTGGGGCTACACGAACGAGACCGGCGTGCTGCTGCAGGTCGTCGGCGGCAAGTTCGTCGTCGCGAAGTGAACCTCGGGCGGGCGGCGCGATGGACGGGTCGATCGCGAGCATCCTGGCGCTGGACGGCGTCACGAACGGCGCCATCTATGCGCTGCTCGCCTTGGCGACCGTGCTCGTCTTCGCCGTCACGCGGGTCATCTTCATCCCGCAGGGCGAATACGTCGCCTTCGGGGCGCTGACGCTCGCCCTGTTCCAGCTCGGCAAGGTGCCGGGCACGGTGTGGTTCCTGCTCGTGCTGGCCGCGGTCGTGGCACTCGGCGAGCTCGTCCGCGGGCTGCGCCATGGCGTCGCGCCGGCGCGGCTGGCGCGCGCGCTGCTGAGGACGCTCGCCTACCCGGTCGCGATCTCGGCGCTGTCGATCTGGGCCGCGCCGAAGGGCTTTCCGCTCCTCGTGCAGGCCTTGCTCACGCTGGCGCTGGTGACGCCGTTCGGATCGCTGATCTACCGCGTCGCCTACGAGTCGCTCGCCGACGCGTCGGTGCTCGTGCTGCTCATCGTCTCGGTCGGCGTGCACTTCGCGCTCGTCGGTCTCGGCCTGTTCTTCTTCGGCGCCGAGGGCTTTCGCAATCCGAGCTTCTGGAACGAGCGCCTCTCGATCGGCGCGCTGACGCTGACCGGCCAGGCCCTGATCATCATCGTCGCGTCGCTGGTGCTGATCGTGCTGCTGTGGCTGTTCTTCGAGCGCACGCTGCGCGGCAAGGCACTGCGCGCGACCGCGGTGAACCGGCTCGGCGCGCGGCTGATGGGCATCTCCAGCGCCGGCGCCGGGCGGCTCTCGTTCACGATGGCGGCCTTCCTCGGCGCGCTCTCGGGGCTGCTCATCGGCCCGACGACGACGATCTTCTACGACAGCGGCTTCCTGATCGGGCTCAAGGGCTTCGTCGCCGCGGTCTTCGGCGGGCTGGCCAGCTATCCGCTCGCGCTCGTCGGCGCGCTCGGCGTCGGCCTGCTCGAGAGCTTCGGCTCGTTCTGGGCGAGCGAGTTCAAGGAAGTGATCGTCTTCGGCGCGGTGCTGCCGGTGCTGCTGTGGCGCTCGCTGCGCGACCCGCACGCCGAGGAGCACTGAATGCCGGCTCTGCTGCGCCGCTGGGGCTTTCCGGCCTTCGCGCTCGTGATGCTCGTGCTGCCGGCGCTGCCGGTGCCCGACTTCTGGATCACCGAGAGCATCTACATCGGCCTGTACGCGATCGTCGCGCTCGGCCTGGTTCTGCTCACCGGCGTCGCCGGGCTGACGTCCTTCGGCCAAGCCGCGTTCGTCGGCGTCGGCGCCTACACCGCGGCCTTCCTCGCGACCAAGCTCGGCGTCTCGCCGTGGCTGACGCTGTTCGCCGGCGTTGCGCTGGCGATCGCCGCCGCGCTCGTGCTGGGGGCGATCACGCTGCGCATGTCGGGCCACTACCTGCCGCTGGCGACGATCGCCTGGGGGCTGGCGCTGAACTACTCGATGGCGAACATGGAGTGGCTGGGCAAGTACGACGGCCTGCTCGGCGTGCCGACGCTGCACCTGTTCGGCCACGACCTGGGCGCCGGGCGCGGCCTGCACGTGCTGATCTGGCTCGTCGCGCTGGTCGCCGCGCTGGCGCTGTCGCGGCTGCTCGACTCGCGCGCCGGGCGCGCGATCCGCGCGCTGAAGGACGGCTCGACGATGGCCGAGGCGATGGGCATCTCGACCTTCCGCTACAAGCTGCTCGCGTTCGTGATCGCGGCGATGCTGGCCGCGATCTCGGGCTGGCTGTTCGCGCACTTCCAGCGCACCGTCAACCCGACGCCGTTCGCGCTCGGCAAGGGCATCGAATACCTGTTCATGGCCGTGCTCGGCGGCGTCGGCCAGGTCTGGGGCGCGTTCGTCGGCTCGGCGCTCGTGCGCATCGTCGGCGACCAGCTTCAGGTGCTGCTGCCGCGGCTGCTGGGCACGAGCGGTAGCTTCGAGGGCGTCGTGTTCGGCATCGTGATCGTGCTCGTGCTCAAGTACGCGCCCGACGGCCTGTGGCCCTTCTTCGCGCGCTGGTGGCCGGCACCGGCGCGCACGCGCGACTGGGGCGGCGCCGCGCCGCTGCCGACGCGCGAGCACCCGGCGCGCGGCGAACTGCTGCTCGACGTCGATGCGGTGCGCAAGGAGTTCGGCGGCCTGGTCGCCGTCAACGACGTCAGCTTCCAGATCCGCAGCGGGGACATCGTCGGGCTCATCGGCCCCAACGGCGCCGGCAAGTCGACGACCTTCAACCTGATCACCGGCGTCCTGTCGCTCACGCGCGGCCATGTGCGTCTGCGCGGCCGGCCGATCGGCGGCCTGCCGTCGCGCGAGATTGCGCGCCTGGGCGTCTCGCGCACCTTCCAGCACGTCAAGCTGATCCCCGGGATGACGGTGCTCGAGAACGTCGCGCTCGGCGCCTACCTTCGCAGCCACAGCGGTGCGCTGAGCGCGATGCTTCGGCTGGACCGCGCCGAGGAGCGCCGCCTGTTCGCCGAAGCCGAACGTCAGCTCGAGCGCATCGGCATGGCCGCGCAGATGAACGAGCTCGCCGGCAACCTCGCGCTGGGCCCGCAGCGGCTGATGGAGATCGCGCGCGCGCTCGCCAGCGACCCGACGCTGCTGCTCCTCGACGAGCCCGCCGCCGGGCTGCGCCACCAGGAGAAGCAGGCGCTCGCCGCGGTGCTGCGCCAGCTGAAGGCCGAGGGCATGAGCCTGCTGCTCGTCGAGCACGACATGGACTTCGTGATGGGGCTGACCGACCGCATCGTCGTGATGGAGTTCGGCAACCGGCTCATCGAGGGCACGCCCGACGAGGTCCAGGCCAGCCCCGCGGTGCGCGCCGCCTACCTCGGCACGGAGCATTGATGGACGAGGTGCCGCTGCTGCGCGTCGCCGGCCTGCACGCCGGCTACGGCCGTGCCGAGGTGCTGACCGGTCTCGACTTCGAGGTCGGCCGCGGCGAGGTCGCGACGATCATCGGGCCGAACGGCGCCGGAAAGTCGACGACGCTGAATGCGCTGATGGCGGTGCTGCCGTCGCGCGGCGACCTGCTCTTCGACGGCATCGACCTCGCCGGCGTCACGCTCGAGGAGCGCGTGATGCTCGGCATCGCGCTCGTGCCCGAGAAGCGCGAGCTGTTCGGCAGCATGTCGGTCGAGGACAACCTCGTGCTCGGCGGCTACCGCGCGATGAAGCTTCGCGTGCCGCACTGGCGGCGCGAGATCGAGCGCGTCTACGCGCTGTTCCCGCGCCTGAAGGAGCGGCGCGCGCAGCGCGCGGGCACGCTGTCGGGCGGCGAGCGTCAGATGCTCGCCGTCGGCCGCGCGCTGATGTCCCGGCCCAAGCTGCTGATGCTCGACGAGCCCAGCCTGGGGCTGGCGCCGCTGATCGTGCTCGAGATCTTCCGCACCATCGCGCGGCTGCGCGAGGAGGGCACGAGCATCCTGCTCATCGAGCAGAACGCGCGCGCCGCGCTCGAGGTTGCCGACCACGGCTACGTGCTCGAGACCGGCGCGATCGTGCTCGAAGGCCCGGCGGCCGAGCTCGCCGGCGATTCGCGCGTGATCGACACCTACCTCGGCGCGGCGCGCCAGCCCGGCTGAACCAGCAGCGCAGCGACGATCCCCGCGATGGACGCCTCGACCTCCGCGCCGGCTCCCGAGCCGACCCCCGAGCGCAGCGCCGAAGGGCTGGACGCCTCCGGCGTGCAGCACCTGATGGGCTTCCTGCTCGCGATCGCCACGGTGCAGACGCGCCAGGTCTTCCAGCGTCACATCGGCGCGCCGTTCGAGCTGCGGCCGGTCGAGTTCACGCTGCTCGTGCTGCTGCGCGACAACCATGGCGCGGCACCGAAGCAGCTCGCGCGCGCGCTCAACGTGCCCGCGCCCCACCTCACCGTGCTGCTCGACCGCCTCGTCGCGCGCGGCCTCGTCGAGCGCCGGCGCAGCAGCACCGACCGGCGCGCGCTGCAGGTGCTGCTCACCCCGGCCGGCGAGGGCCTCGCGCGGCGCGCGCACGGCGTCTCGCTGACGATGGAAGACCCGCTGCTGCGTGCGCTGTCGGCGGGCGAGCAGGCGATGCTGCGCGAGCTGCTGCTCAAGCTGGCGCGCGGCGTGGCAACGTAGCGACGAGGTCGTGGCGGCGCAGCGGCGGCGCATTGCCGCCAGCGCGGGCGGTGCTTTCCGCTAAGCTGCCATCCTCTGGACTTCCGACCGCACGCGATGCCCCCGCTCACGATTCCCCGCGTTTTTAGGCCCATGTTGGCGGCACTGCTGTCGACCGCCGCGCTGGTGGCGTCCGCCGCCGACGCCCAGCGCCAGGCCGAGGTGGCCCGGCGCGGGGCCGAGGTGATGCCCTTCAGCCTGGCGGCGACGACGCATGTCTTCACCGAGACCGCCGACGGCGGCGTGCAGCGCGTCGTCGCCAAGCGCGCCGACGATGCAAAGCAGATCGCGCTGGTGCGCGAGCACCTGCACGCGATCCAGGCTGCGTTCTCGAAGGGCGACTTCTCGGCGCCGGCGCAAATCCACGGCATGCAGATGCCTGGGCTGGCGACGCTGAAGGCGGCCAAGCCGGGCCAGATCGTGATCGCTTACCAGGACGTCCCCGCGGGCGCCGAGCTGACCTACCGCAGCGCGGACGCGACGCTGGTCGCTGCGATCCACCGGTGGTTCGGTGCGCAACTCGCCGACCACGGGCACGACGCGATGGCCGGGGCCATGCACCACGCTGGCGGGATGATGATGATGGGTGGGATGCCCGCCTCGAAGTAGAGGCCAGCGGCGTCGGCTCAGGCCGCGCGGCGCGGCAGCGTCGCCGCAGCCTCGCCGAGATCCCAGAACAGCCCGGCCATCAGCGCCAGCGCTTGGCGCGCGACCGGCGCCAGCAGGTGCTCGTCGGGCGCGTGCTGCGAGCAGCCGGGGTAGCTGTGCGGCACCCAGACGGTGGGCAGGCCCAGGATGTCGGCGAACACGTCGTTCGGCAGCGAGCCGCCCAGGTTGGGCAGCAGCACGGGCGCCAGGCCGGTGCTGCGTGCTATCGACGCGAGCGCGAAGCGCACCCAGGGGTTGTCCGGGTCGAGCCGCGTCGCGGCCATCACGACCGGCTCGCTCACCTCGATGCCCTCGAACCCATTCGCGGCCAGGTGCGCCGTCACCGCCTCGCGCAGGCGCGACACGTCGGTGCCGACGACGAAGCGCATGTGCAGGTTCGCTTTCGCGCTCGGCGGGATCGCGTTGACCGGGAAGTCCGGGTTGCCGGTGCGGTAGGCGAGCACGTCGAGCGTGTTCCACGCGAACAGGCGCTCGGCCGGCGTCAGCCCGGGCTCGCCCCAGTCGGCGTCGACCTCGGGGTCGCCGGCGTCGCCGCCGACCGCGAGCCCGGCGAGCGCCGCGCGCACGTTGGCCGGAATCGGCGGCGGGCGCAGCCCGTCGACGAGGATGCGGCCGCGCGCGTCGACGAGGCAGGCGATCGCGTGCGCGAGCACCGTGCCCGGGTTCCTCAGCAGCCCGCCCCAGTTGCCCGAATGGTGGGCGCCTTCGCGCAGCGTCAGCGTGAGGTCGAAGTTGGCGACGCCGCGCGAGCCGAGGAAGACCGTCGGCGCGTCGGCGCGCAGGCGCGGGCCGTCGCTGGCGATCAGCACGTCGGCGGCGAGCCGCTCGCGCTCGGCGGCGCAGAACTCGGCCAGGCCGGGCGAACCGGTCTCCTCGCTCGTCTCGACCAGCCATTTCAGGTTGAAGCCGAGCGCTGCGCCCGGGCCGCCGCGGGCGGCGAGCGTGCTCGCGAGCGCGCCCAGGTTGATGCTGTGCTGGCCCTTGTTGTCGGCGCTGCCGCGGCCGTAGAGCCGGCCGCCTTCGGCGGCCAGCGTCCACGGGCCCCGGCCGCGCGTCCATGCCTTGTCCTGGCCGCGGATCACGTCGCCATGGGCGTACATCAGCACGGTGGGCGCTGCCGCGTCCTCGATCCGTTCGGCCACGAGCAGCGGCCCGCCGCCGGCCACCGGGTTGGCGAAGATCCGCGACGCGAAGCCGAGCGCGGCCAGCGACGGCGCCATCTCGTCGGCCAGGTAGGCCTGCAGCGCCGGCCCGGAGCTCGGGTCCTGGCTCTCGGTGCGCAGCGCGACGCGGCGCGCCAGGTCGCGCGCGAAGTCGCCGCGGTCGAAATGTGCTCGAGCGCACTCGAGCGCGGCCTGCCTCATGCCGGCCTCAGGCGGACTTGGCGAGCAGCGTGAAATGCTCGACCACCGGCGGCGCGGCGAAGAAGGGCTGGACGATCGCGCGCCACTCGGCGAACAGCGGGCCCTGGCGGAACGCGACCGTGTGGTCCTCGAGCGTCTCCCAGAAGATCATCAGCACGTAGCGCTCGGGGCTTTCGATGCCGTGGTTGACCTTGTAGCCCTTGAAGCCCTGGGCGCGGGCGATCACGGTGGTGACGCCGCGCTGGATCGCTTCGGCGAAGGCGGCCTGTTGGCCCGGGTGGATGCGGATGTCGGCGAGTTCGAGGATCAAGGCGGCTCTCCTTTGCAGCGTCAGACGCCCAGCCAGCGGGCGAGTTCGTCCGCCGCCAGTGTCGCCGAATCGCCGTCCATCACGACGCGGCCCTTCTCGAGCACGAGCGCGCGGTCGGTGTGGGCGAGCACCTTGCGGAAGTCGCGGTCGACGATCAGCGTGCTGATGCCGGTGGCGCGGATCGCGCCGATCACCCGCCAGATCTCGGCGACGATCAGCGGCGCCAGGCCCTCGGTCGCCTCGTCGAGGATCAGCAGGCGCGGGTTCGTCAGCAGCGCGCGGCCGATCGCGAGCATCTGCTGCTCGCCGCCGCTGAGCTGCTGGCCGCCATGGCCGAGCCGCTCGGCTAGGCGCGGGAAGGTCGAGAGCACGCGCTCGAGCGTCCAGTCGCGCGCGCCGTCCGGGCCGGTGCGCGCGGCCATCACGAGGTTCTCGCGCACCGACAGGTTGGGGAAGATGCCGCGCCCCTCGGGCACGTAGGCCAGCCCCAGGCGCGCGATGCGCTCCGGCGCCTTGCCGGTGATCGCCTCGCCGCGCCAGCTGACCACCCCGGCGCTGGCGCGAACGAAGCCGAGCAGGCTGCGGATCAGCGTCGTCTTGCCCATGCCGTTGCGGCCGAGCAGGCCGAGCGCGCAGCCCTGCGGCAGCGCGAACGAGACGCCGCGCAGCACCTGGCTGTCGCCATAGCCGGCATCCAGGCCGGTGACGCCGAGCAGCGGCGCGTCCATCAGGCCTCGGTCCCCAGGTACGCGAGCTGGACCGCCGGGTCGGTGCGGATCGCCGCCGGCGTGCCGCTGGCGATGACGCTGCCGTTGACCATCACCGTGATCCGGTCGGCGACGCGGAACACCGCGTCCATGTCGTGCTCGACGAGCAGGATCGCGTGCGCCGGCTTGAGCCGCTCGAGCAGCGCCAGCATCCGTTCGGTCTCCTCGGCGCCCATGCCGGCGAGCGGCTCGTCGAGCAGCAGCACGCGCGGCTTCGTCGCCAGGCACATCGCGATCTCGAGCTGGCGCTGGCCGCCGTGGCTGAGGGTGCCGGCCGCGCGCCCGGCCTCGCCCTCGAGCCCGGCGGCGGCGAGCGCGTCGCGCGCGACCGGGCCGCTGACGCGGCAGCGCTCGGCGCTCTCCCAGAACGCCCAGGGCCGCGGGTGCGCGGCCTGCGCCGCGAGGCGGCAGTTCTCGAACACGCTGAAGCCGGGGAAGATCGTCGTGCGCTGGTAGCTGCGCCCGATGCCGGCGCGCGCGCGCCGCGGCTGCGGCCAGCCGGTGATGTCGGTGCCGGCGAGCTCGATGCGGCCGCTGCTCGCCGCCAGCTCGCCGCCGAGCAGGTTGACGAGCGTGGACTTGCCGGCGCCGTTGGTGCCGATCACCGCATGCAGCTGGCCGGGCTCGAGCGCGAGATCGACGTCGGCGACCGCGCTGAGCCCGCCGAAGCGGCGCGTCAGGCCGGAGCAGGCGAGCAGCGTGCTCACCGCGGCCTCCGCTCGAACAGCCCGATCAGCCCCCGCGGCAGCAGCGCGACGAAGGCGATGATCGTCAGCCCCAGCGTCAGCGGCCAGTGGCCGGCGAGGAAGTCGCCGACGACGGCCGGCGTCGAATACAGCTCCTTGAGCAGCACGAAGGCGAGCGCGCCGATGACGGCGCCGCGCAGGTGGCCGACGCCGCCGAGGATGATCATCAGCAGCACGGCGCCGCTCTCGTGCCAGGACAGCAGTTCGGGGTTCACCGCGCCGTCCTTCAGCGCGAGCAGGCAGCCCGCGAGCCCGGCGAGCGCGCCGGCGATCACGAACGCGGCGAGCTTGTACAGCGTGGTCGCGAAGCCGGCCGCACGCATGCGCTGCTCGTTGACGCGGATGCCGGCCAGCGCATGGCCGAAGCGCGAGCGCCGCAGCAGCGCGAGCAGCGCGTAGGTGATCGCGAGCGCGGCCAGCGCGAGGTAGTAGAACTGGCGCCGGTTGCCGGCGTCGAGCGGCCCCAGCGTCGGCGGCCTGGCCAGGAACAGGCCGTCGCTGCCGCCGGCCAGGCCGGTGTCGTGGAACACGAAGTAGGCCATCTGCGAGAACGCGAGCGTGACCATGATGAAGTAGACGCCGCGCGTGCGCAGGCTGAACGTGCCGACGAACAGCGCGTAGAGCGCCGCCGCTCCGACGCTGGCGCCGAGCAGCACGAGCAGGTTGCCGGCGCCGGCGGCCGGCGACGCGAGCACCGCGACGTAGGCGCCGATGCCGTAGAACGCCGCGTGGCCCAGGCTGACCAGCCCGGTCATGCCGACGAGCAGCTCGAGGCTGAGCGCGAACACCGCGAGCACGAAGACCTGCACGACGAGATCGCTCGTGTAGGGCGTCAGCAGCGCCGGCAGCGCGGCGAGCAGCGCGACGGCGGGCAGCGGCCACCAGCGGGTCATCAGAACCTCCGCCGCATCAGGCCTTCGGGGCGCCAGACGAGCACGACCGCCATCAGCAGGTAGATGCCGACGCCGCTGTATTCGGCGAAGAAGACCTTGCCGAAGGTGTCGACGAAGCCGACGAGCAGCGACGCGACGAGCGCACCGACGATCGAGCCGATGCCGCCGATCACGACGACGACGAAGCAGACGATCAGCACCTGGCCGCCCATGCCCGGGTAGACGCTGCTCATCGGCGCCGCGATCATCCCGGCGAGCGCCGCGAGCGCGACGCCGCCGGCGAAGACGATGCGGTACAGGCGCCGGATGTCGACGCCCAGCGCGCGCACCATCTCGCGGTTGCTCGCGCCGGCGCGGATCATCATCCCGAGCCGCGTGCGGTTGACCAGCCAATAGAGCGCGACGCCGACCGCGATGCAGGCCGCCGACGCGAACAGCCGGTACACGGGATAGGTCATCAGCGTGCCCAGCGGCAGCGAGCCGGCGAGCCAGGGCGGCGCCGCGACGCCGTGGACGTCGTTGCCGACGAGCAGCGAGCGCGCTTCCTCGAAGACCAGGATCAGCGCGTAGGTCATCAGCACCTGCTGCAGGTGGTCGCGCTCGTAGAGGAAGCTGAAGAACACCCATTCGAGCAGCGCGCCGAAGACCGCCGCGAGCAGCGTGCCGACGACGAGCATGGCGAGGAAGTGGGTGCCGAACCAGGGCGCGAGCGAGAACGCGAGGTAGGCGCCCAGCATGTAGAAGCTGCCGTGGGCGAGGTTGATCACGCCCATGATGCCGAAGATCAGCGTCAGCCCGGAGGCGAGCAGGAACAGCAGCAGCCCGTACTGGACGGCGTTCAGGCACTGGACGAGGAAGGTTGCGAGGTCCACGGCAGGTTCGGTTCGGGACGAAAGAACGGGCGGCCGCGGCCGCCCGTCGCGAGACCGCCGCGGCCCCTACATCGTGCAGCCGCGCCCCGGGTCGGGCAGGGCCTTGACCGCGACGCCGGTGACGACGTTGTACTCGCCCTTCACCTCGCGCAGGTAGAAGTCCTGCGTCGGGTTGTGCTGCGGCGACAGCGTGAAAGCGCCGCGCGGGCTGTCGATGCGCGCCTTGGCGATCGCCGCGTAGAGCGCGTCGCGCCGGTTCATGTCGCCCTTCACCGCGGCCAGCCCGGCGCCCAGCATCTGCGCCGCGTCGTAGCCCTGCACCGCGTAGACGTCGGGGTTGGCCTTGTACGCCACCGCGTAGTGGTTGCGGAACGCGTTGTTGCGCGGCGTGTTCAGGTCGTCGCCGTAGTGCAGCGTCGTGATCAGGCCCTGCGCGGCCTCGCCCTGGGCCTGCAGCGTGCCGTCGGTGAGGAAGCCCGAGCCCATCAGCGGCACCGTCTTGCGCAGCCCGGCGGCGGCGTAGTCCTTGACGAACTTGACCGCGCCGCCGCCGGCGAAGAACGCGAACACGACGTCGGGCTTCTGCGCCGCGATCTCGGTCAGCAGGGCCTGGAACTCGACGTTCGGGAACGGCAGCAGCAGGTCCTTGACGACCTTGCCGCCGCCCTTCTCGAAAGCCTCGGCGAAGCCCTTCACGGTCTCGGTGCCGGCGGCGTAATTCCAGGTGATCGTCATCGCGCGCTTGTAGCCCTTCTGCGCAGCGACGACGCCGGTCGAGTAGCCCGGCTGCCAGTTCGAGAACGAGCTGCGGAAGATGTTCGGCGCGCAGCCGGCGCCGGTGATCGCGTCGGCACCCGCGTTCGGCACGATCAGCAGCGTGCCGCTCTGCTTGGCCGCGCGTGCCATCGCCAGCGCGACGCCCGAATGCACCGTGCCGACGATGACGTCGACCTGGTCGCGCTTGATGAGCTTGTTGACGTTGTCGGTGGCCTTGCTCGGGTCGCTCTCGTCGTCGACCTTGAAGTACTGCAGGCTGCGCCCGCCGAGCTTGCCGCCCTGCTCGTCAACGTAGAGCCTGAAGCCCTTCTCGATCGCGTCGCCGAGCGCGGCGTAGGTGCCGGTCGCGGGCAGCATCAGGCCGATCTTCAGCGGCGGCTGCTGTGCGTGGGCGGCGGTGGCCAGGCCGGCAGCGAGAGCCGCGGCGGTGAGGGCTGAGCGTAGCGTCATGAGAGCCTCGCGTTGGATCATGCCTGAGCATGCCGCACAGCCGCGACGCCGGCAAGCGGGGTTTGCCGCAGGCCCGCCCCGCACGAGGCTCAGGTCACCAGCGGCAGGCCGACGTAGTTCTCGGCCAGGCAGGTCTGCGCGGCGGTCGAGCTGCACAGGTATTCCAGCTCGGCGATCTGCATCTTGGCGCCGAACTCGCCGGTCTCGGGGAAGCGGTGCATCAGCGAGGTGAACCACCACGAGAAGCGCTCGGCCTTCCAGACGCGCGCCAGCGCCCGCTCGGAGTAGCGGTCCAGCCCCTCGGCGCTGCCGGCATAGTGCTCGGCGAGGGCGCGCGCGAGCAGGCCGACGTCGGACGCCGCCAGGTTCAGGCCCTTCGCGCCGGTGGGCGGCACGATGTGCGCGGCATCGCCGGCGAGGAACAGGCGCCCGAAGCGCATCGGCTCGGCGACGAAGCTGCGCAGCGGCGCGATGCTCTTCTCGATCGACGGCCCGGTGACCAGCCGCTCGGCCAGCTCGGCCGGCAGCCGGCGGCGGAACTCGGCCCAGAAGGCGTCGTCGGACCATTGCTCGACGCGATCGTCGAGCGAGCATTGGACGTAGTAGCGGCTGCGCGTGCGGCTGCGCAGGCTGGCGAGCGCGAAGCCGCGCGCGTGGTTCGCGTAGAGCAGCTCGTGCGCGAGCGGCGGAACGTCGGCGAGCAGGCCCAGCCAGCCGAACGGGTAGACCTTCTCGTAGGTCCGGATCGCGCCGGCCGGCACGCTCGCGCGGCAGACGCCGTGGAAGCCGTCGCAGCCGGCGATGAAGTCGCAGTCCAGGCGCTGCTCGACGCCGTCCTTCGTCCATGTGACGTGCGGGTGCGTGCCGTCGAAGTCGTGCACCGCGACGTCGGCGGCCTCGTAGACCGACTTCAGCCCGGCCGCGGCGCGTGCGTCCATCAGGTCGCGCGTGACCTCGGTCTGGCCGTAGACGCGCACGCGCTTGCCGGTCAGCCGGTACAGGTCGATGCGCTGGACGCGGTGGCCGAACGAGACCATGAAGCCGTCGTCGACCAGCGCCTGGGCATGCAGCCGCGCGCTGACGCCGGCCTCGTCGAGCAGGTCCACCGTGACCTGCTCGAGCACGCCGGCGCGGATGCGGCCGAGCACGTACTCGGGGCTGCGCTGCTCGACGACGACGCTGTCGATGCCGGCCCTGTGCAGCAGCGCGGCCAGCAGCAGTCCGGCCGGGCCGGCGCCGACGATGGCGACCTGGGTACGCATGCGTTGATCCCTTCGGGGCGGTGGACGAACCCGCCAGCCTAGGGCCGCAGCGTCTGCGCTTCAATGGACAAAACGGCGCCAATGCTTGAACAATCCGAACATGTCCGGATCACGGCCACGCGAACTGCCCGCCTATGCGCTGTACGGCGACGCGCCTCGCTCGCCGCTCGCCGACCGGCTGCACTGCGAGTCGATCGCGGCGCGCAGCCGCTTGCACGATTGGGAAATCCGCCCGCACCGCCATGCGGCGCTGTTCCAGATCCTGGTCGTGCGGCGCGGCCGTTTCGAGGCGCAGCTCGACGGGCGCACGCTGCGCCTGGCCGGGCCGGCGGTGGTGACGGTGCCGGTGCTCGCCGCGCATGGTTTCCGCTTCGCGCCGGACATCGCCGGCAGCGTGTTCACCGTCGCCGACGCGCAGCTGCAGGCGCTGCTCGCCGGCGACGCCGCGCTGCGCGCGCTGCTGCAGCCGGCACGTGCGCTCGCGCTGCGTCGCGGCGATCCGGCGCTGCGCGAGCTGCTCGCCGCGGCGCAGGCGCTCGCCGACGAGCTGCAGGGCGGTCTGGCCTGGCGCGCGACCGCGCTCGATGCGGCGCTGCTGCGCCTGCTCGTCGCGCTGGCGCGCACGCTGCTGGCGGCGGCGCCGGCCGAGGCGCGGCCGGCGCGCGCGCTCGCCCACGTGCGGCGCTACCAGGCGCTCGTCGACGCCCGCTTTCGCGAGCAGCCGGGGCTGGCCGAACTGGCCGCACAGACCGGCATCACGCCGACCCAGCTCAACCGCGTCTGCCGCCAGGTGCTCGGCCATCCGGCGCTCGGCGTGCTGCACGCGCGGCTGCTGCTCGAGGCGCAGCGCGACCTGGCCTACACGGCGATGAGCGTGAAGCAGATCGCGCTCGACCTGGGCTTCTCCGACGCCGCCTACTTCACGCGCTTCTTCCGGCGCGGCTGCGGCCTGTCGCCGAGCGCGTGGCGCGCGCAGGCGGCTGCGGCGATCGCGCCCTGATCAGCCCAGCTGCGCGGCGCAGTTCGAGCAGAAGCGCGCCTGCGCCGACGTCGCCTCGGTGCCGCACTGGCTGCAGAAGCGCCGCGCCGACGGCGCCGCGGCCGGTGGCAGCGCGGCCGCGGCGAACGGCGCCTGCAATGCGGCCGGCGCGTCCTGCGCCGGCAACAGTGCGCGTTCGCCGAGGTTGAGCGCGTGGATGCGCGCCTGGTCCTCGCTGCTCGTCGGCGCGACGAACACGCTCTGTCCGCGCGCGTAGTCGACCAGGTGCGCGCACAGCGCCTTGGCCTCCTGCTCGGTGCCGAACATCGCCGTCACCTGGCGCCGTTCGTCCTTGCCGAACACCACCGACTCGATGCGTGCGCGCCAGACGCGCAGCGTCATCGCCTCGGTGCGGACGATGTCGTTCTCGGTGTTGAGCCGGCTGCTGAAGTTGTTGCCGGTGCCGATCCGGCTGGTCTGGTAGCTGCCCGCCATCTCGACCCAGACGAGCACGCTCTGGAAGTCGAACCGGCCCCACAGCCGGGCCGCCGACTTGAAGCAGAACGCGGCGACGAAGGCCAGGATCGTCGAGGTGCCGAGCAGCGAGTAGCGGCCGGGCTGGCCGCCGGCGAGCGGGTCGAAGCCATGGACGAACAGCAGCGCGCAGGCGACCGCCGCGACCGTCAGCAGCGTCGCGTACAGGTCGAGCAGCAGCAGGCCGCGGTGGCGCTTCTCGGCGAGCGCGGCGCCGAAGCCCGGTGCCTTGGTGCCGGCGACCGGCAGCGGCTGGGTCTCCTCGAACAGCTCGCCGGCGAAGCTGCCGCTCGGCGTTGCGGCCTGCGTCACCGGGTCGGTGCGCGCATAGCGGCGGTTCGGGATGCGCTCGGTCCATTCGCTCTGCAGCTTGCGGTCGAGCTCGTCCATCAGCGTCGCCGGCGGCGCGTTCATCGACAGCCGGACCTGCTCGACGCTGGCGCGGGTCTGCGGCGAACCGTCGACCTGGGCCAGCACCGCGGCCATCGCCAGGCCGCAGGCGACGAGCGCGGCGACCAGCATCAGCGTCGTCTGCGGCGTCGGCGAGAAGCCACCCAGCGACGGCAGCCGGCTGCCGACCAGGCCGATCGCGACCGGCCCGACGATGGCGACGACGATCAGCCCGACGAGCGACAGGCTGGTCAGGCGGGCGCGGCTGTCCGACAGCACCGGCTTGAGGATGAAGAAGGCGCCGAACAGGAAGTACAGCAGGCTGATCCAGGGCTGGGTGACCGGGTTGCCGAAGAGCAGGAACGAGACGCCGAAGCTCAGCAGCGTCGCGGCGATCGCGGCCAGGTTGAACATCGTGCGCTGCGCCAGCGCCTGCACGACCAGCGGCGCGGTGATCAGCGTCGGCGCCCAGTTGTAGAGCAGGCCTTCGATCGCGCCCTGCGGCTCGGGGTAGGTCAGCCCGCCCTGGCGCAGGATCTCCTTGACGCCGTCGCCGGCCTTCGAGCCGCCATAGGCGCCGGGGGCGATCTCAGGCGCCAGCGAAGCAGGCCGGTTGCGGCCGAAGAAGAAGCGCAGCCGGCGTGCCGCGGTCGCGGCGCAGGCGATGCCGGCGAGCAGCATCGCGAAGCCGGTCGCGAGCGGCGCCGCCGCGTTGTGCAGTGCCTCGCCCTGCAGCGCGTCGCGTGCCCAGGACAGGCTGACGATGCCGGCGACGACGAGGAGCGCGCCGCACAGCCAGAGCAGCGCGTTCTGCAGCCGGTACGGGTTCGGCAGCTCGAGCAGCTTGGACTCGGAGCTGTAGTCGTAGGACATGCGGCCTCCCTCGGTCGTTCTTCGACGGTCGAGCGCGCAGTTTACGGGGCACCGGCGCGCCGGCCGGGCCTCAAACCGGCTCGCGATCGATCGACCAGGGACGAGGGGTCGCTCGCGTCCCGTTGTGGCCGTTCGTCATGCGTGCCGACAGGGGCGCGAGATCGGGCCGCCGGGGCGCGCTGCTCCGCTCATGCCAGGGGCCGGAGCCCCTGGCGTTCGCCAGGCACGAACAGTCCACAGGACTGTTCGTGTCCGGGCTCTCTCCCC
>MEGM01000011.1:22936-39524 GCA_001725505.1 Rubrivivax sp. SCN 70-15
GGCGGCGCCCGCCGCTCCTCCTTTACTTCGCTCGGCAGCACGCCCCACCGTCCCGATCCGATGCGGCGGAGGCGGGGCACCCGTGGCGTGCCTCCCAGGGTGGTGGCCAAGGGCGGCGGGTGGCCGGCGTAGCGAAGTCAAGGAGGAGGGCTGGGCATGGCCCAGCCCGGGGGACATGAGTGGAGTCGGCCACCCGGCGACCTTGGCTCGCGCGATTGCCGCGCGTACGGCCGCAACGAACGGCGAACCGACACATGGCCTTTCTCGACGATCGATCGCGAATGGGTGTCAGACGCGCTCGAGGACCAGCGCGATGCCCTGGCCGACGCCGATGCACATCGTGCACAGCGCGTAGCGTCCGCCGATGCGGTGCAGCTGGTTGATCGCGGTCGTGGCCAGGCGCGCGCCGCTGGCGCCGAGCGGGTGGCCGAGCGCGATCGCGCCGCCGTTCGGGTTCACGCGCGCGTCGTCGTCGGCCAGGCCCAGATCGCGCAGCACCGCCAGGCCTTGCGCGGCGAAGGCTTCGTTGAGCTCGATCACGTCGATCTGGCTCAGGGAAAGGCCGGTCAGTTCGAGCACCTTGCGCGTCGCCGGTGCCGGGCCGATGCCCATGATGCGCGGCGGCACGCCGGCGGTGGCCATGCCGACGATGCGTGCGCGCGGCATCAGTCCGTGGCGCGCGGAGGCGGCTTCGCTCGCGACGAGCAGCGCGCAGGCGCCGTCGTTGACGCCCGACGCGTTGCCGGCGGTGACCGTGCCGTCGGCCTTGACGATGGGCTTGAGCCGCGCGAGCGCGTCGAGCGAGGTCTCGCGCGGGTGCTCGTCCTGCGCGACGACGAGCGGTTCGCCCTTCTTCTGCGCGATCGTCACCGGCGTGATCTCGGCGGCGAAGAAGCCCGCCTTCTGCGCCGCGACCGCCTTCGTCTGGCTCGCCAGCGCCATCCGGTCCTGCGCCTCGCGCGCGATGCCGAAGTCGGCGGCCACGTTCTCCGCCGTCTCGGGCATCGAGTCGACGCCGTAGCGCTCCTTCATCAGCTTGTTGACGAAGCGCCAGCCTATCGTCGTGTCGTAGACCGCGTTCGAGCGGCTGAACGCGGTCTCGGCCTTGGGCATCACGAAAGGCGCGCGGCTCATGCTCTCGACACCGCCGGCGATGAGCAGCTGCGCCTCGCCGGCCTTGATCGCGCGCGCGGCGGTGCCCAGAGCGTCCAGCCCCGAGCCGCAGAGGCGGTTCACGGTCGCGCCGGGCACGTCGACCGGCAACCCGGCGAGCAGCGCCGCCATGCGCGCGACGTTGCGGTTGTCCTCGCCGGCCTGGTTCGCGCAGCCGAGGATCACGTCGCCGAGCGCCTGCCAGTCGACGTTCGGGTGGCGCGCCATCAGCGCGCGGATCGGGATCGCGGCCAGGTCGTCGGTGCGCACCGACGAGAGCGCGCCGCCGTAGCGGCCGAAGGGGGTGCGCTGCGCGTCGCAGACGAAGGCTTGGTTCATGGCGGGCTTCCCAAGTAGAGCAGGGGCACGGCGGTCACGGCCTGCAGCTCGGCCGGCGTGATGCCGTTGAAGGTCTCGACCAGCCTGACGCCGGCGGGGGTGATGTCGAGCACGGCGAGGTCGGTGTAGATCCGGCTCACGCAGCCGGCGGCGGTGAGCGGGTAGCTGCATTCGGGCACGATCTTGCTCCGGCCGGTCTTCGTCTGGTGCTCCATCATCACGCAGATCTTCTTCGCGCCGATCGCCAGGTCCATCGCGCCGCCGACCGCGGGAATGGCGTCCGGCTCGCCGGTGTGCCAGTTCGCCAGGTCGCCGCGCGCGCTGACCTGGAACGCGCCGAGCACGCACAGGTCGAGATGGCCGCCGCGCATCATCGCGAAGCTGTCGGCATGGTGGAAGAACGCGCCGCCCGGCAGCAGCGTCACCGGCTGCTTGCCGGCGTTGGTGAGGTCCCAGTCCTCGGCGCCGGCGGCCGGCGCCGGGCCCATGCCGAGCACGCCGTTCTCGCTGTGCAGGAGGATCTCGCGCCCCGGCGGCAGGTGGTTGGCCACGCGCGTGGGCAGCCCGATGCCGAGGTTGACGATCGCGCCGTCGGGGATGTCGCGCGCGACGCGGGCGGCCATCTCGTCGCGGCTCAGGCGCTTCATGCGGCCTCCAGCCGCGCCGCGCGCGCCACCGGCACGATGCGCTGGACGAAGATCCCCGGCGTGACGATCGCCTCCGGGTCGAGTGCGCCGAGCTCGACGATCTCGTGCACCGACGCGATCGTCAGCTTCGCCGCCATCGCCATGATCGGGCCGAAGTTGCGTGCCGTCTTGCGGTAGACCAGGTTGCCCCAGCGGTCGCCGCGTTCGGCGTGGATGAGCGCGACGTCGGCGTGCAGCGGCGCCTCGAGCACCTGCCAGCGGCCGTCGATGAATCGGGTTTCCTTGCCCTGGGCCAGCTCGGTGCCGTAGCCGGTGGGGGTGAAGAAGCCGCCGATGCCGGCGCCGGCGGCGCGGATGCGCTCGGCCAGGTTGCCCTGCGGCACGAGCTCGAGCTCGATCCTGCCGGCCCGATACAGGGCGTCGAAGACCTGCGAATCGGCCTGGCGCGGGTAGGAGCAGACGATCTTGCGCACGCGGCCGGCCTTCAGCAGCGCCGCCAGCCCGGTCTCGCCGTTGCCGGCGTTGTTGTTGACGATGGTCAGCTCGCGCGCGCCCTGCTCGATCAGCGCGTCGATCAGCGCCGCCGGCTGCCCGGCGAAGCCGAAGCCGCCGATCATCACCGTCGCGCCGTCGGCCACGCCGGCGAGCGCGGTCGCGGGGTCGGGGCATCGCTTGTCGATCATGGGGAAGTCCGTCGGGGGGCTCTTCGGCCCGGCAGAAGTTCGGCTAAAGAACGCGCGTGCGTTATTTGAACATCTTAAGCGCCGTGCCAGTGCACTGCAACATCGGTTCAAGTCGGAGCCGGCGCCGGCCGAAATGGCAGGGAGGCATCGAATGCCTCAGATCCAACGCTTTCAGGAATCCGCGATGTCGCCAATGGTTGCCGTGCATGAGTTGCGAGTGGGCATGTACGTCCACCTCGACCTGGGCTGGATGGCGCATCCGTTCCCCCTGTCGAGCTTTCGCATTACTTCGGCCGAGCAGATCGCCACCATCCGCGGCCTGGGCCTGAAGCAGGTGCGCTGGGTGCCCGAGAAGAGCGAGCTGCCCGACAGCGAGCCGCCGTCGGACGCCGGCTCGTGGACGATGACGATGGAGTCGCAGCCGCCGGCGGAGACGGCGGAGACGCCCGAGCAGCTGGCCGCGCGCGAGCGCCGCGAGCGCCTCGCCGCGCAGCGCGCGTCGGCCCAGCTCTGCGAGCGCCAGTACGCCGAAGCCGGCCGCGCCTGGCGCGAGGCGGCCGACGCGGTGACGGTCCGGCCCGAGCTCGCGCGCACGAACACCGAAGCGCTGACGCGCTCGCTGCTCGACAAGATGCTGATCGAGGGCGAGATGTGCATCCGGCTGCTGTCGGGCAGCGCCGGCGACCGCGCCACCGCGCATGCGCTCAACGTCGCGGTGATCTCGCTGCTGATGGGGCGCAGCTTCGGCCTGGGCGCCGACGAGATGCTCGACCTCGGCGTCGGCGCGCTGATGCACGATGTCGGCAAGCTCGACGTGATCGACCGCCTGCGCCACCTCGACGAGCGCTTCAGCAGCGCCGAGGTCAACGCCTACCGCGAGCATGTCGCGGCCGGTGTCGCGCATGGCAAGCGCATGGCGCTGGCGCCGGGCGCGCTGCTGGTGCTGGCGCAGCACCACGAGCACGCCGACGGCAGCGGCTTCCCGCTCAAGCTCGGCGCCGACCGGATGAGCACCGCGGCGCGCATCGTCGCGCTCGTGAACCGCTACGACAACCTGTGCAACCCAGCCGTGCTGGCGCGGGCGCTGACGCCGCACGAGGCGGTGTCACTGCTGTTCGCGCAGAGCCGCACGAAGTACGACGCGACGATCCTCAACGCCTTCATCCGGATGATGGGCGTCTACCCGGCGGGCTCGGTGGTCCAGCTCACCGACGACCGCTACGCGATGGTCGTCGGCGTCAACTCGTCGCGCCCGCTCAAGCCGCGCGTGCTCGTCCACGACGCGCGCGGCTCGCGCGACGAGGCGCTGCTGCTGGACCTGGAGAGCGTGCCCGACCTCGGCATCCGGCGCAGCCTGAGCCCGCAGAAGCTGCCGCCCGCGGCGCTCGAATTCCTCGCGCCGCGGCCGCGCGTGTCCTATTTCTTCGAGCCGGCGCCGGTCGAGGCGCGGCCCGCGGCGAGCGAGGCCTTCGCGTGATCGACCCGCAGGCCTGGGCGGCCATGGTCGAGAGCCTGCCGCAGGCCACCTGGGTGGTCGAGCTGGCGTCGCGCACCGTCGTCGCCGCGAACCGCCACGCGGCGACGCTTCTCGGTCGGCCCCGGGCGGCGCTGCTCGGCGAGCGTGCCGACCAGCTGCTCGCGACGCCCGAGGACCTCGCCTACTGGGACGCCGCTGCCGCCGGCGACGCCGGCCCGCTGCTGTCGGAGACGGTGTTCTGCACCGCCGACGGCCGCACCGTCCATGCCGAACGCAGCATCCGCGCCGTCGCTGCCGACGACGCCGGCCCGCCCCGGCATTGCGTCGTGACGCTGAGCGATCGCAGCGCGCAGTGGCAGGCCGAGACCGAGCGCGAACTGCTCGTCGCCGAGCTGCAGGCGACGCTGGAGTCCACCGCCGACGGCATCCTCGTCACCGACCTCGCCGGCCGCATACGCGCGTTCAACCGCTGCTTCGCGCAGCAGTGGGGTGTGCCCGAAGACCTGCTCGTCGAGCGCAACGACACCGCACTCTTCGAGTGGATGCGGCGCAGCGTCGTCGATCCCGACACCTACCAGGCCCAGCTGCTCGCGCTGCAGCAGTCGACGCTGCTCGCGACCACCGAGCGCATCGAGCTGCATTCGGGCCAGGTGCTCGAGCGCGTCTCGCGCCCGCTGTGCAGCCGCGGCCGCCCGCAGGGACGCGTCTACTCGTTCCGCGACCTGACCGCGCGGCTCGCCGCCGACCAGCGCATCGAGGAGATGGCCGTCACCGACGCGCTCACCGGCCTGCCGAACCGGCGCCAGCTCGCCGAGCGCGTGACCGCCGCGGCCGCGCGCTCGCGCCACGACGGCCAGGGCTTCGCGCTGCTCGTCGCCGACATCGACCGCTTCCGCCAGATCAACGACAGCCTCGGCCACGACACCGGCGACCGCGTGCTGCTCGAGACGGCGCGTCGCATCCAGGGCTGCATGCGCCAGAACGACGTGCTCGCGCGCATCGGCGGCGACCAGTTCGCGGTTCTCGTCCACGATGCCGACGCGGCGGCCGCCGAGGCGACCGCGCGGCGCGTGCTCAACGTCGTCGCGCAGCCTTGCAGCGTCGAGGGTGCGCAGTTCACGCTGACCTGCAGCATCGGCGTCGCGCTGTGCCCGCAGCACGGGCAGGCGATGGACGAGCTGGTGCGCCACGCCGAGACCGCGATGCGCGCGGTCAAGGCGGGCGGGCGCGCGAGCTTCCGCTTCCACCAGGTGCGCAACGAGGTCGACCTGCGTTCGCACATGCGCATGGACCACGCGATGCGCCAGGCCCTCGTCAGCGGCCGCTTCCGGCTCCACTACCAGCCGCAGGTGCGCCTGTCCGACGGCGCGCTGACCGGCGCCGAGGCGTTGATCCGCTGGCGCGACCCCGGGCTCGGCGAGGTCTCGCCGGCGCGCTTCATCCCGGTCGCCGAGGACAGCGGCTTCATCGTCCCGATCGGCGACTGGGTGCTGTCGCAGGCGGTGCGCCAGGCCACGCTGTGGCACGAGAGCGGGCGCGGCGTGACGGTCGCGGTCAACGTCTCGGCGCTTCAGTTCCAGCAGGCGCAGTTCGTCGACCGCGTCGCCAGCGTGCTCGCCGTCAGCGGGCTGCCGCCGCACCTGCTCGAGCTCGAGCTGACCGAGTCGATCCTCGTGCGCGACGCCGACGAGGCGCTGCAGCGGCTGCACGCGCTCGCGCGGCTCGGCGTGCAGCTGTCGATCGACGACTTCGGCACCGGCTATTCGAGCCTGGCCTACCTGAAGCGCTTCCCGATCGGCAAGCTCAAGATCGACCGCAGCTTCGTCAGCGGCCTGCCCGGCGACGACAGCGACGCCGGCATCGTCGGCGCGATCCTGCAGATGGCGCGCGCGCTGGGCATGAAGGTCATCGCCGAGGGCGTCGAGACCGAGCTGCAGCGCCAGTTCCTGCTCGACGCCGGCTGCGACGAGTTCCAGGGCTTCCTCTACGCACAGGCGCTCGACGCGCTCAGCTTCGAGCGCCACCTGCCGGCCGCCGTGCCGCGCGCCGCGACGGCGCTGCCCGCGTTGCCGAGTCCGCCGACGCACCCGCACATCCGGCTCGTCCGCTGACGCGCGCAAAACCGCGGCTTGCACGCGGGGGCGTGCATTCCGTACAGTGCGCCTCACGGGAGGTGCATTGCCCATGTTCGAGAGTCTCGTCGCTGAACGCATCGCGGGCCTGGAAGGACCGGCTGCGAATTCGCTCGCGGTCGTGCTGCCGGGGGGACGAAGGATCGGGCCTGCGGACGCGCCGGTGCTGCTGCGGCTGCAAAGCCTGCGCCCCATCCTGCACCTGGCCGCCGGCCAGATCGGCCTGCTCGCGCGCGACTGCGTCGAAGGGCGGGTCGACATCGAGGGTCCGCTGCGCCGCGTCTTCGACATCGCCGCCGGGCTGATGAAGGACGACCCGACGCACGGTGGTGGTGGCGGCCTGGTCGGCCGGCTGCTGTCGCACTGGCGCCACCGGCCGAGCGCCGATGCGCGCCAGATCCAGGCCCATTACGACGTCTCGGACGATTTCTACGCGCTCTGGCTCGACCCGCGGCGGGTCTATTCCTGCGCCTATTACCGCGACCCCGCGATGACGCTGGCTGCGGCGCAGGAGGCCAAGCTCGACCACATCTGCCGCAAGCTGATGCTGCGCCCGGGCGAGCGCTTCCTCGACATCGGCGCCGGCTGGGGCGGGCTGCTGCTGTGGGCGGCCGAGCATTACGGCGTGCAGGCCACCGGGATCACGCTGTCGAAGAACCAGCACGCGCACGTCAACCGCCTGATCGAGGAGCGCGGCCTGCAGGGCCGCGTGCGCATGCTGCTGCTCGACTACCGCGCGCTGCCCGAGGACGAGCCCTGGGACAAGATCGCCTCGGTCGGCATGTTCGAGCATGTCGGCCGGGCGAAGCTGCCGGACTACTTCGCGAAGATCCGCCGCCTGCTCGTGCCCGGCGGGCTGCTGCTCAACCACGGCATCACCGCCGGCGGCACGCGCAACGCGCAGCTCGGTGCCGGCATCGGCGACTTCGTCGAGCGCTACATCTTCCCCGGCGGCGAACTGCTGCATGTCTCGCACGTGCTGCGCGTGCTTGCCGAGCAGGGACTCGAAGGCGTCGACATCGAGAACCTGCGCCCGCATTACGCGAAGACGCTGTGGGCCTGGTCGGACGCGCTCGAGGCACGCCTGCCCGAAGCGCGCGCGATCACGAGCGACCGCACCGTGCGCGCCTACCGGCTCTACCTGGCCGGCAGCGCGATGGGGTTCGAGCGCGGCTGGCTGTCGCTGCACCAGATGCTCTGTGCCCGGCCGACCGGCCGCGTCGGCGAGGGCGTGCTGCGCGGCGCACAATCGGCGTTTCCGTTCAACCGCCAGTACATGTACGAATCGGGATCGCGATGATCTACAAGTTCAAGAGCCCCGCCGACGGCGACGTCATCATGCTCGGCGACAACGGCGACCAGCTGCTGCGGCTGATCGGCCACGAGCCGGCAGCCAAGGGCATCATCGAGCCGGCGCAGATGGCCGCGGCGATCGCCGCGCTCGAGGCCGCGGTCGCCGCCGACGAGGCGCCGCCGGCCGCCGACGCGCCCGACGACAGCGTCGCGCTGCGCCAGCGCGTCTGGCCGATGGTCGAGATGCTGCGCCGCTCGCTCGCCGCAGACGTGCCGGTCGTCTGGGGCGTCTGACGCTCAACCACGAAGGAACGATGACGATGAAACTCTGGAGCGACAGCTGGACGAACGGCGATCGCATCCCGGCACGCTTCGCCGCCGGCCGGCTCGACGACGCTTCGGGCGTCGCCTTCAGCGACAACCTGAACCCGCACCTCGCGTGGAGCGAGGTGCCGGCGGACGCGAAATCGATGGTGCTGATCTGCCACGACTTCGACGTCCCCTGCCGCGGCGACGACGTCAACCGCAGCGACCGCGAGGTGCCGGCCGACCTGCCGCGCGTCGACTTCTTCCACTGGGTGCTGGTCGACCTGCCGCCGCGGCCGACGGTGATCGCCGAGGGCGAGTTCAGCCGCGGCTTCACCGCGCGCGGCAAGCCCGGCCCGGCGACGCCGGGCGGCGCGCGCCAGGGGCTGAACGACTACACCGGTTGGTTCGCCGCCAACCCCGAGATGGCGGGCCGCTACTACGGCTACGACGGTCCGTTCCCGCCCTTCAACGACTCGCTCGTCCACCACTACGTGTTCACGCTCTACGCGGTGGCGCTGACGCGGCTGCCGGTCGAGGGCGACTTCACCGGGGCCCAGGTGCGCGCCGCGCTCGCCGGCCACGTGCTGGCCGAGGCCACGTTCTCGGGCACCTACACGCTGAACCGGCGGCTGCTCGCGCTGCAGGGCTGAAGGCCCGCCCGTGCAGACGGCGACCCGGCTGATCGCGATCCGCCACGGCCAGACGGCCTGGAACGTCGCGCTGCGCATCCAGGGCCAGCTCGACATCCCGCTCGACGCACACGGCCGCTGGCAGGCCGGGCGCGTCGCGCAGGCGCTCGCCGACGAAGGGGTCGACGCGATCTACAGCAGCGACCTGGAGCGCGCCGCCGGAACGGCCGCCGCGGTGGCGCTCGCCACCGGCGCGGCGCTCGCCACCGACGTGGCGCTGCGCGAGCGCGCGTTCGGCGAATTCGAGGGCCTGACCTTCGCCGAGATCGAACAGCGCTGGCCCGAGGCGGCGGCGCGCTGGCGCCGGCGTGACCCGGACTTCGGGCCCGGCGGCGGCGAGACGCTGAGTTCGTTCTACGCGCGCAGCGTCGCTGCTGCCGAGCGCCTGGCGGCACGCCACCCGGGCCAGACGGTGGTGCTGGTCGCGCATGGCGGCGTGCTCGACTGCCTGTACCGTGCGGCCACGCGCATCGCGCTCGGGGCGCCGCGCACCTGGCAGCTCGGCAACGCGAGCATCAACCGGCTGCTGCGCAGCGAACAAGGTCTCGCGCTCGTCGGCTGGAACGACACCGGCCACCTCGAAGCCGACGCGATGGATCAGAACTGAGCCCATCGCGGGCCGCGCACGCGATGAGAGTCGGCGCGGGCGTTCGAGTTCCTCGGCACTTACCAGCCCTGGGTTTACCGCAGTGTCACAAAGCGGCCGGACCTGCCTAGACTCGCGTCCTTCCCGTTGAACGGCGTTCACCGGGTTGAACGACCGGCAGGCCGCGATCGCGGCCCCGGCGCTGCTGCTGCCGAACCATGAAAGCCTCGCTCGCGTTGACTGCCTCCGCCCCTGCCCACGCTGCGCTCGACGTCCGGACGACCCCGGGCGAGCGCCTGGTGCCGTCGGTGCAGCGTGCGATGGCGCTGCTGCGCCGTGGCGATCTCGGCGCGCCTGGTGGCCGAGCTGTCGTTGCCCAAGAGCAGCGTGCACGGGCTGTGCAACACCTTGCTCAGCCTGGGCTACCTGCACCGCCAGGCCGACGGTGCGTTCCGGATCGGGCCGCGCGTGATGACGCTCGCCGGCGCCTTCGTCGCCGGCACCGGCGTCGCGCGCGAATTCAACGCACTCTGGGAGCCGCCCGGCGCGGCGCTCGAGGAGACCGTGGTGCTGTCGGTGCTCAGCGGCACCGAGGTCGTCTACATCGGCGTGCACAACGGTGACCGTCCGCTCGGCCTGGCATTCAGCGTCGGCATGCGGCTGCCGGCGCATCTGGCCGCGACCGGCAAGGCGCAGCTTGCGAACCTGCCGGTCGAATCGGTGCGCGAGAGCTTCGACGGCGTGCCGCTGACGCTGCTGACGCGCCACGGGCCACGGCGCCTGGGCACGCTGCTGTCCGAGCTCGAGCAGACCCTCGAGCGCGGCTACGCGATCGACGACGAAGGGGTGCGCGAGGGCGTCTACTGCATCGCCGCGCCGGTCTTCGACGCGTCGGCACGCGCCGTCGCCGGCGTCGGCGTCTGCGTCCACAAGTCGATGCTCGGCAGCGATGGCGGTGCGCGCCATCGCGACGCGCTGCTGCGCATCGCGCGGCAGCTCAGCCAGCGGCTGGGCGGCACGCTGCCGTCGCCGCTGCGGGCGCCGGCAGCGGTGCGCCATGGACGGAGGAAATCCTCGTGAGCGAAGGATCGGTGATCCTGGAGACGCAGGCGCTGACCAAGGAGTTCCGCGGCTTCGTCGCCGTGAACCAGGTCGACCTGCGCGTGCGCCGCGGCAGCATCCACGCGCTGATCGGCCCGAACGGCGCCGGCAAGACGACCTGCTTCAACCTGCTGACGAAGTTCCTGCCGCCGAGCTCGGGGCGGATCGTGTTCGACGGCGAGGACATCACCGGCGCGTCGCCGGCGCAGATCGCGCGCCGCGGCGTGATCCGCTCGTTCCAGATCTCGGCCGTGTTCCCGCACATGACGGTGCTGCACAACGTGCGCATCGCGCTGCAGCGCGCGCTCGGCAGCTCGTTCCACTTCTGGAAGGGCGAGGCCTCGCTCGCGGTGCTGAACGCGCGCGCGATGGAACTGCTGACGCAGGTCGACCTGGCCGATTTCGCCGATACGATGACGGTCTCGCTGCCCTACGGCCGCAAGCGCGCGCTCGAGATCGCGACCACGCTGGCGATGGACCCGAAGCTGATGCTGCTCGACGAGCCGACGCAGGGCATGGGCCACGAGGACGTCGACCGCGTGAAGGCGCTGATCAAGCAGGTCTCGGCGAATCGCACGATCCTGATGGTGGAACACAACATGAGCGTCGTCTCCGACCTCTGCGACACGATCACCGTGCTCGCGCGCGGCAACGTGCTCGCCGAAGGGCCTTATGCCGAGGTCTCGCGCAACCCCGACGTCATCCAGGCCTACATGGGCAGCGCCGACGCCGAACTCGCCGGAGCGCACGGATGAGCGTCGTCGCCGAAGAGCGCCCGCGCGCCACTGCCGCGGCGGCGGCCGAGCCGATGCTGCAGATCGCCGGGCTGCAGGCCTGGTACGGCGAGTCGCACATCCTGCACGGCGTCGACCTGACGGTGCGCGAGGGCGAGGTCGTCACGCTGCTCGGCCGCAACGGCGCCGGCCGGACGACGACGATGCGCGCGATCATGGGCCTGGTCGACACGCGCAAGGGCTCGATCCGCATCCACGGCACCGAGACGGTCGCGCTGCCGCCGCACCGCGTGGCGCGGCTGGGCGTGGGCTACTGCCCCGAGGAGCGCGGCATCTTCTCCGGCCTGTCGACCGAGGAGAACCTGCTGCTGCCGCCACGGCTGGGCTCGCGCGACGCCGCCGGCATGAGCCTGGACGAGATCTACGCGATGTTCCCCAACCTCGCCGAGCGTCGCCACAGCCCCGGCACGCGGCTGTCGGGCGGCGAGCAGCAGATGCTGGCGGTGGCGCGCATCCTGCGCACCGGCGCGCGGCTGCTGCTGCTCGACGAGATCTCCGAGGGCCTCGCACCGGTGATCGTGCAGGCGCTCGCGACGATGATCCGCACGCTGCGCGCCAAGGGCTACACGATCGTGATGGTCGAGCAGAACTTCCGCTTCGCCGCACCGCTGGCCGACCGCTTCTACGTGATGGAGCACGGCCGCATCGTGCAGCAGTTCGCCCAAGGCCAGCTGGCCGACAACATGGCGATGCTGCACGAGTACCTCGGCGTCTGACCCGCCGCTTTTCAACGCAAGGAGACCGAATGAAACTGAAGCTCAACATCCTGGCCGCCGCCTGCGGGCTGGCCCTGGCCGCCACCCTCGGTGCGACGGTCGCGCGAGCGGCCGGCAACGAAGTCGTCATCGGCGACATCGACGACCTGTCCGGCGTCTATTCCGACGTGATCGGCGAAGGCGGGATCAAGGCCGCGCAGATGGCGATCGCCGACTTCGGCGGCAGCGTGCTCGGCAAGAAGATCGTGCTGCTCACGGCCGACCACCAGAACAAGCCCGACCTCGGGGCGTCGAAGTTCCGCGAGTGGGCCGACCAGAACGGCGTCAACATGATCCTCGGCGGCTCGAACACCGGCGTGTCGATCGCGATGGCCAAGGTCGCGGCGGCGAAGAAGGTGCCGTTCATCGCGATCGGCGCCGCCGGCGCCTCGCTGACGAACCAGGACTGCACGCCCTACTCCGTGCACTACGCCTACGACACCACGTCGCTGGCCAACGGTACCGCGACCACGCTGGTCAAGGAAGGCGGCAAGACCTGGTACTTCCTGACCGCGGACTACGCGTTCGGCACCCAGCTGCGCGACGCGGCGACCAAGGTCGTCGTCGCCAACGGCGGCAAGTCGCTGGGCGAAGTGCGCGTGCCGCTGGCAACCTCGGACTTCTCGTCCTTCCTGCTCCAGGCGCAGGGCTCGGGGGCACAGGTGCTGGGCCTGGCCAACGCCGGCGGCGACTTCACGAACTCGCTCAAGGCGGCGCAGGAATTCGGCATCACCAAGACCATGAAGCCGGCCGCGCTGCTGGCCTTCATCAGCGACATCCACAGCCTGGGCCTGAAGACGGCGCAGGGGCTGGTGCTGACGACCGGCTGGTACTGGGACCTGAACCCCGAGACCCGGGCCTGGGCCAAGCGCTACTTCGACGTCATGAAGAAGGAGCCGACGATGAACCAGGCGGCCTACTACTCGGCGACGATGCAGTACCTGAAGGCCGTGAAGGCGGTCGGCACGACCGACTCCGACAAGGTCATGGCCGAGCTGAAGAAGATGAAGATCAACGACTTCTTCGTCAAGGGCGGCTACATCCGCGACGACGGCGTGATGATCCACCCGATGTACGTGATGCAGGTCAAGACACCGGCCGAGTCCAAGTACCCCTGGGACTACTACAAGGTGCTGAAGACGATGCCGGGCGAAGAGGCCTTCGGCCCCGTCTCCGGCCTGTGCCCGTTCGCCAAGAAGTGAGCTTCACGGCCTGACGAACCTCCGGCGGGTACACCCGTGCCCGCCGGTCCTCCTGAGTCTGCATCGACATGACCGAAGTCTTCGGCTACCCGGTGCCGGTGATCCTGGGCCAGCTCATGCTGGGCCTGGTCAACGGCTCGTTCTACGCCATGCTCAGCCTGGGCCTGGCCGTCATCTTCGGTCTGCTCGGTGTCGTCAACTTCGCGCACGGCGCGTTCTACATGCTCGGCGCCTACGCCGCCTACATCGGCCTGCACACGCTGGGCATCAACTACTGGTTCGCGCTCGTGCTGGCGCCGCTGGTGGTGGGGCTGCTGGGCATCGTGCTCGAGCGGCTGCTGCTGCGCCACCTGTACAAGCTCGATCCGCTCTACGGCCTGCTGCTGACCTTCGGGTTGGCGCTGATCGCCGAGGGCGTGATGCGCAACTATTACGGCTCGTCCGGCCAGAACTACCCGGTTCCGGACGGACTGCAAGGCGTCTTCAACCTCGGCTTCATGATCCTGCCCATCTACCGCGCATGGGTCATCTTCGCATCGCTGTTCATCTGCTTCACGACCTGGTTCGTCATCGAGCGCACACGGCTGGGCTCGACGCTGCGCGCCGCGACCGAGAACCCGAAGCTGGTCCAGGCCTTCGGCATCAACGTGCCGGTCATCGTGATGGCGACCTACGGTGCCGGCATCGGCCTGGCGGCGCTGGCCGGCGTGCTGTCGGCGCCGGTGATCCAGGTCACGCCGCTGATGGGCTCGTCGCTGGTGATCGTGGTCTTCGCGGTCGTCGTGATCGGCGGCATGGGGTCGATCTTCGGCGCCATCGTCAGCGGTCTCGTGCTCGGCATGGTCGAGGGGCTGACCAAGGTCGTCTATCCCGAGGCCTCGACCATCGTCGTCTTCGTCATCATGGCCGTGGTGCTGATGCTGCGCCCGGCCGGCCTGTTCGGCAGGGGTTGATCCATGCGCGCCTCGACGATCGGCTATGTCGCCTGTGCGGCGCTGGCACTGGCGGTGCCGGTGCTCGGCATCTACCCGGTGTTCGCGATGCAGCTGCTGTGCTTCGCGCTCTTTGCCTGCGCCTTCAACCTGCTGCTCGGCTTCTCGGGCATGCTGTCCTTCGGCCACGCGGCCTTTTTCGGCTTCGCGTCTTACATCACGAGCTGGCTCGTCACCGCGCATGGATGGAATGCGCTCGAGAGCATCGGCGCGGGCATCGGCGCGGCCGCGCTGCTCGGTCTGGTGATCGGCGCCATCGCGATCCGGCGTCAGGGCATCTACTTCGCGATGATCACGCTGGCGCTGGGGCAGCTCGTCTACTTCGTCTGCCTGCAGGCACCGTTCACCGGCGGCGAGAACGGCATCCAGGGCGTGCACCGCGGCAGCCTGCTGGGCCTCGTCTCGCTGCGCCCGGACACGAACATGTATTACTTCGTGCTCGCGGTGTTCGTCGCCGTGTTCCTGTTCATCCGGCGCATCGTCAACTCGCCCTATGGCCAGGTGCTGAAGGCGATCCGCGAGAACGAGCCGCGCGCGATCTCGCTCGGCTACGAGGTCAATCGCTACAAGCTGCTCGCGTTCGTGCTGTCGGCGGCGATCGCCGGGCTGGCCGGTTCGCTGAAGGCGCTGACGCTCGGCCTGGCCTCGCTCACCGACGTGCACCAGGGCACCTCGGGCGAGGTCATCCTGATGACGCTGCTCGGCGGCACCGGCACCTTCTTCGGGCCGGTGCTCGGCGCCGGCATCGTGACGTGGCTGCAGCAGTACCTGTCGGACAAGGTCGGCGACTGGGTCACGGTGATCATCGGCGCGATCTTCGTCGCCTGCGTGATGGCCTTCCGGCGCGGCATCGTCGGCGAGATCGTCGCCTGGCAGGAGCGGCGCGCGAACCGCTGACGCGGCCCGGGCGCAGCAGCAATCCGCATGACGCTGGCCGGCCCGCAAGCCGACCTGCGCGCGGCGCCCGCCGCCGCGCGCCGGGCCTGGACGGCGACGGTCACGATTAACGGCAAGCCGGTGCGTGTCGAGTGCACGCGATCGGCTGCACAACGGCTGGCCGAGCGCGCGCAGCCGCTCGTGCTGGAGCTGGACCTGTTCTTCTCCTGCCTCGTGAAGAAGCAGGTGCGCGTGCACGACGCCGCGCCTTCGGGGCGCGAGACCGTCCGCGTGACCGACCGGCTCGAGCTCTACTTCCGCGCCGTGACCTCGACCGCCTGCTCGATGGAACTCGCCGAGCGCCTGGGCGGCCAGCCCGAGACCGAGATCGACACGCCGGTGACGCGCCGTTTCGCCCCGAAGCGCGCGCGGCTCGATGTCGTCAGGGGCGAGTGGCAGGCCGCCTTCTGGATGTGAGCGCGGGCGCGGCGGCGCGTCAGGCGGCGCCCCCGCCGAACAGGTCGGCCGCGCGCTGCGGCATCGCCAGCCCGAGGTGGCGCCAGGCGGCCAGCGTCGCGACGCGACCGCGCGGCGTGCGCTGCAGATAGCCTTGCTGGATCAGGTAGGGCTCGATCACGTCCTCGATCGTGCCCGCTTCCTCGCCGATCGCCGCGGCGACGTTGTCCAGCCCGACCGGGCCGCCGTCGAAGCGGTGGATCACCGCCTCGAGCAGCTTGCGGTCCATCACGTCGAAGCCCTGCGGGTCGACGTCGAGCATCTTCAGCGCCAGGTCGGCAACGCGCGCGTCGATGCGGCCATCGCCCTTGACCTGCGCATAGTCGCGCACCCGACGCAGCAGCCGGTTCGCGATGCGCGGCGTGCCGCGCGAGCGGCGCGCGATCTCGAGCGCGCCCATCGCGTCGGTCGGCACGTTCAGCAGCCCGGCCGAGCGCGTGACGATGCGCGTCAGCTCCTCGGCGCTGTAGAACTCGAGCCGCGCGACGATGCCGAAGCGGTCGCGCAGCGGGTTCGTCAGCATGCCCGCGCGCGTCGTCGCGCCGACGAGCGTGAACGGCTGCAGGTCGAGCTTGATCGAGCGCGCGGCCGGGCCCTCGCCGATCATGATGTCGATCTGGTAGTCCTCGAGCGCCGGGTAGAGGATCTCCTCGACCACCGGGCTGAGCCGGTGGATCTCGTCGATGAAGAGGACGTCGTTCTTCTCGAGGTTGGTCAGGATCGCCGCCAGGTCCTTGGGCTTCTCGAGCACCGGGCCGCTGGTCTGGCGCAGCTTGACGCCCAGCTCGTTGGCGATGATGTGGCTGAGCGTGGTCTTGCCCAGCCCCGGCGGGCCGAACAGCAGCACGTGGTCGAGCGCCTCGGCGCGGCCGCGCGCGGCGTGGATGAAGATCTCGAGCTGCTCGCGCGCCTTCGTCTGGCCGACGTAATCGGCCAGACCCTTGGGGCGCAGCGCGCGCTCGATCGCCTCCTCGTTCGCCGACGCGGGCGCGGCACTGAGCACGCGCGCGCCGGGCGCGGCGTCGAAGTCGTCGGTCTGGATCGC
>MEGM01000012.1 GCA_001725505.1 Rubrivivax sp. SCN 70-15
GACGCACCGGCCGCGAGGCCGGCCCGACCGTCATGCAGGAGCCCCCTCGTGGAGGGGGCGGGGGGAGCCGTGCGATACGGCCCTGGCCCGGAGCGGCCAGCGGCCGCTCCGGGCCGGGAGCAGCCCATTCCTGGTCTGTCGATCGCACGCTGGCATCAGACCAGCAGGACCACGACCCGTTCGCACGCCGCGTCAGCCGAGTCGACCGGCGCGCCGGCCCTCACAGGTAGGTCGCGGCGGCCTCGTCCTCGAAGCGGTCCGGCGGGCCCTCCCATGCGATGCGCGCGTGGTCGAGCACGTAGACCCTGTCGGCATGCGGAAGCGCGAAGGTCACGTTCTGCTCGCCGAGCAGGACGCTGATCGTCGTCGTCGTGCGCAGCCTCTCGAGCGCCTTGGACAGCGTCTCGAGGATCACCGGTGCAAGCCCGAGCGTCGGTTCGTCGAGGATCAGCAGCTTGGGCTTCATCATCAGCGCGCGTGCTATCGCGAGCATCTGCTGCTCGCCGCCGCTGAGCGTTCGCGCCATCTGCAGTTGCCTGTCCTTCAGGATCGGGAACAGGTCGAAGAGCCACTCGATGCGTTCCGCATGCGCCGCCTTCTCGAGGCCGTTGCCGCCGAGATCGAGGTTCTCCCTGACGCTCATCTCCCCGAACAGTTCCCGCGTCTCGGGGCAATGCACGATGCCCCGGCGTGCAATGGCCGCAGCGCTGACCGCGCGCAGCGGCTCACCGGCCCATCGGATGGCGCCGGAATACGGCACGAGCCCGGAGATCGCGTTGAAGAGCGTCGTCTTGCCGGCGCCATTCAGGCCGACGAGCGAGACGAACTCGCCTTCGTGGACATGGAGCGAAACGTCCTGCAGCGCGATCGCCTTGCCATAGCAGACGCCGACGTTCTCGACCTGCAGCACCGGCGTCATGTCGGTGAAGCTCGTCTCGGGCCGCGCGGCGCTGGTCAGCGCGCCGCCGAGATAGACGCGGCGCACGGTCTCGTCGCGCATGACGTCGGCCGCCGCGCCCTCGGCAATCCACTCGCCGAGGTACATCGCGAGCGCGCGGTCGACGAGCGCCGAGACGCTCTTGACGTTGTGGTCGACGAGAAGCACGGCGCGCCCTTCGGCGCGGAACTCGCGGATCAGCTCGGAGAAGTCGGCGACCTCGGAAGCCGTCAAGCCGGCGAAGGGCTCGTCGACGAGCACGAGCTTCGGATGCCGGGCGATCGCCTTCGCAAGTTCGAGCCGGCGCAGGTCGGCAAAGGCCAGGGTCGGTGGCTTGCGGTCGATCACGCTGCCCAGGCCGACGCGCCCGGCGATGCTGCGCGCCTTCGCGTCGACATCCGCGCCGGCGAAAAGCTGTGTCAGCTTGTCGGGCAGCAGCGCGACCTTGATGTTCTCGAGCACGGTCTGCCGGTTCAGCGGGCGCGAATGCTGGAAGACCAGGCCGACGCCGAGCCGGGCCACCTGGTGCGACGGCAGACCGGCGATCTGGACACCGTCGAGCAGGATCGACCCCTCGGTCGGCGCCTCGACCCCCATGATCGTCTTCATCGCCGTCGACTTGCCCGACCCGTTCGGGCCGATCAGGCCGAGGATCTCCCCCGGCCGGATCGAGAAGCTGAGGTTCTTGACGGCGACGAGTCCGCCGAAGCGCTTGGTCAGATTGGCAACCTCGAGCATCGGCGCGTCGCTCATGGGCGCGCCTTTCCGAGCAGCATCCCGAGGAAGCCGTCGGGGAAGAACATGATCACCGCCAGCGCCATCACCGAGACGATCAGCGTCGCGAGTTCACCGAGCGGGCGCAGCAGCTCGCCCATGCCGATCAGGAAGATCGCGCCGATGGCGGGGCCGACCACCGTTCGGCGCCCGCCCAGCACCGCCGCGATGATGACCTGCACGCCGACCGCGACGTCGACGAAGGTCCCCACCGACGCCGTGCCCATGTAGAACACCATCAGCGCACCGGCCAGCCCCGAGAAGAAGGCACTGACGACGAAGGCCGCGAGCTTGTGCTTGGCGACGTTGAAGCCGAGCGCGCCCGCCTGCACGGCGTCCTGGCCACTGGCCTGCAGGATGAGTCCGATGGGCGAACGCGAGAGGCCGAAGAGGATGACGCCGCTGACCGCCATGAAGCCGAAGGCGATCCAGTAATTCACGTGCGCGTCGATCGAAATGACGTCGGGGACCGTCAGGCCGATCTCGCCGCCCGTCCAGCCGGCAAAGACGACGATGAAGTTCTGCAGCATCAACACCGCAACCAGGGTCGTCAGGCCGAAATAGGGACCGCGAACGCGCAGCGCCGGCAAGGCCAGCAGCACGCCGCCGATGACCGCCGCCGCGGCACCGGCGAGCACGCAGACCCAGATCGAGATGTGCGGAGACAGCCGGGCATCGAGGATGCCGGCGGCGTAGGCCCCCAGGCCGATGAGAAAGGTCGGGCCGAAATTGACCTCGCCGGCGAAGCCGAACAGCAGGTCCCAGGACATCGCGAAGACCGCCGTGTAGAACGCGACCGTCAGCAGCCCGAGCACGTAGCCCGACGCGTAGATCGGCAGGACCAGCCCGACGACGAGGGTCGCGATGCCGATCCAGAGCAGGCGCGAATTCAGCGCGGCACGCATCTCACCTCCTGCCGAAGAGCCCCTGTGGGCGCAGGTACATCACGATGACGAGCAGCAGCAGCGCCGGGATCGTCCGGTACGCGGGCGAGACGAGATACGCCGTCAGCGTCTCGAGGTAGCCGACGACATAGGCCGCGATCAGCGAGCCCGACACGCTGCCGAGGCCGCCGAGCACGACGATCGAGAACGCGCTGGCGGTCAGCGGGCCGACGCTGTAGGAGCTGACGCCGAGGAACATGCCGAGCAGGATGCCGGCGATACCGGCGAGGACGCCGTAGATGGCCCAGACCATCAGGTAGATGCTCGACAATTCGATCCCGAGCAGCGTGACGCCGCGCGGATTCATCGACGCCGCCAGCACGGCCTTGCCCCTGCGCGTGCGGTTGACGAGCAGCCAGAGCAGCCCGATCGCGAGCCAGCAGACGGCCGCCGTGAAGAATTCGTTGGCCGGCGTGCGCACGCCCAGAAAGGTCACCACGCCCTGGACGATGGGCAGCACGGTCTTCGCGTTGTTGGTGAACAGGTAGGCGACCAGCTCCTGGATGATGATGCCCCACAGCAGCGTCGCCGTGAGGATGAAGATCTCCTTCTCGCTGTGCGCGATCCGGCTCGAGCGCTGGATCGGGCGCACGGTGACGAAATAGGTCCCGAACGACAGGATCACGCCGACGAGCACGCCGACGAGCGCGGCCATGTAGGCACCGAGGTGCAAATCCCCGGCGGCCGCCCACGCCGCCACCGCCGCGGCGACCATGATCGCGCCGTGCGACAGGTTGAGGACGCCGGAGACGCCGAAGATCAGCGTGAATCCCGTCGCCCCCAGCGCATAGAGCGAGCTGATGGCGAAGCCATCGATCAGAATCTGCCAGAACAGCATGCACGAGTCATCGCCGACCTGTTGAGCCGCGATGAAATGAACGGGCCGCTCATCGAGCGGCCCGTGAGCCTGGAATCAATGCGCCGGCAGCTTGATGAAGGCAGGGAACCTGACCTTGCCGACGGCGAGATCCTTCGGCCACATGTTGAGCTGCTTGCCGTCCTGCCATTGCAGCATCAGACCGGTGATGAAGCCCGGCCCGGTCTTCAGCCCGTGCACGTTGGGATCGCCCTTCGGCTTGAACTCGATGCGGCCGATCGTGCCGACGTAATCGGTCTTCTCCATCGCCGCGACCATCTTGTCGCTGTCGGTCGACCCGGCGCGACGGATCGCGTCGGCGATCATGTACACCTCGTCATAGGCCGTGTAGCCGGAATAGGCCGGCGTGTTGCCGTACTTCTTGACGAAGGCGTCGACGAACGGCAGCGTCTTGGGCGTCACCGCCACGCCAGGCCCCGACACGGCGTTGTAGAGCACGCCCTCGGTCGCGCCGTTGGTGTCCTTCCAGAAGGTCGAATTGGTCGCCTGCGACGAGATCCCGAACATCGGAATGGGCACCTGCTGGCTCTTCCATTGCACCGTCGGCTGGGTGCCGACGTGCGAGATGCCGGTGATCATCACGTCGGGCTTGAGCCCCTCGATCTTGTTGAAGATCGGCGTGAAGTCGGTGGTGTCCGGCGAGAAGCGGATGTGGTCCAGCACCTTGAGCCCGACCTTCGGCAGGCAGGCCTCGTACCCCGCGTCCAGCGGTGTCGTCCACGCGGCATCCTCGCTCATGATCACCGCCGTCTTCATCTTGTACGGCGTCACGAGCAAGTCCTTGGCCGCGTCGCAGACGAGATCGGCGAGTGCCGTCGACGTCAGGTAGCCGTGGAACGTGTACTTGTTGTGCTCGTAGTCCTTGGCGATGTTCTGCGTGATCACGTCGGAGGCCGCACCGGGCGTGATCATCAGCGTCTTGAGCCGCCCCGCCCAGGGCTCGAGCGCCAGCACCACTTCGGAGATGTAGCTGGCGATGACCGCGTTGACCTTGTCCTCGCTCACCGCGCGCTGAAAGGCGCGCACCGCCTCGGCGGAAGACGAATGATCGTCGTAGACGACGATCTCGATCTTGCGGCCGCCGATGCCGCCCTTCGCGTTGATCTCGTCCGCCGCGAGCTGGGCCGCCGGCGCGATCGACGAACCGGCGACCGCCTGCGCCTCGGAGATCACGCCGATCTTGATCGGCGCGGCGGCGAAGGCCGAACCGGCCGAAGCCAGAGCGCCGCAGGCCATGAGTGCTGCGACCGGGTGTATCGCGCCGCAGCGCAGTGACTTCCGCTTCATGAGGTCTCCTTCGATTCGCTCGTCATTCGAGATCCGAATGCGCGAAGTGCATCTTGCGGCCACGAATGGCGCTTTGGCAAGCGCGGAAACCGCAGCTATCGAAAGCCCGCCCCCGGGCCGGACCGCCGATTCCCGATCGAATTGCCGGGCCATTGCCGGCATTTGCACTGCAACATCGGTCCGACTCGCCACTCATTGAATCGGATTCGATTTCCCATTCGGAAGAATGGGCCCGCGAGTCCATTGCGGAGCGAATAGACGCATCAGATCTAATCCATTCCGCGCATTGATGATCCACGCATCGACTCGGCGCCGATCACCTCATCCGATCACCGAAAGCGCTGCTCCACGTGGTCGAGCAGCGTGCGCAGCGTCTGCGCCTCGCCGCCGACAGGCCGGCCCGGGCGCGCGGCGTCGTTCCACGCGAACAGGTCGACGTGCAGCCAGGGGCAGTCGGCGGGCACGAAGTCCTCGAGGAAGATCGCCGCATTGATCGCGCCGGCGAGCGCGCCACGGCCGGTGTTGACGATGTCGGCGATCTCGCTCTCGATGCCACCGTGATAGTCGCGCCACAGCGGCATGTGCCAGAGCGGGTCGTGCAGCGCCAGGCCGCGGTCGACGAGCTGGCGCGCCAGCGCCATGTCGCGGCTGAACAGCGCCGGCAGCTGCGCGCCGAGCGCGACGCGTGCGGCGCCGGTCAGCGTCGCCAGGTCGATCATCAGCCCGGGCCTGGACTCGGCGCCGTAGGCGAGGGCGTCGCACAGGATCACTCGGCCCTCGGCATCGGTGTTGCCGATCTCGATGTGCAGGCCCTTGCGCGTCTTGAACACGTCGCCCGGGCGGTAGGCGTTGCCGGCGATCGCGTTCTCCACCGCCGGGATCAGCAGCTGCAGCCGCACCGGCAGCTCGAGCGCCATCACCAGCGTCGCCAGCCCGATCGCGTTCGCCGCGCCGCCCATGTCCTTCTTCATCAGCCGCATGCCCTCGGCACCCTTGATGTCCAGGCCGCCGCTGTCAAAGCACACGCCCTTGCCCACCAGCGTCAGCCGCGGATGCCTGGGCGAACCCCAGTTCAGCTCGATCAGCCGCGGCGCACGGCGCGCCTCGGCCGCGCGACCGACGGCGTGGATCGCCGGGAAGCCGGCGGCGAGCAGCTCGTCGCCGACCAGCTGCCTGAACTTCGCGCCGTGCTGCCTGGCGAGCAGGCGCACCGCCTCGGCCAGCTCGGCCGGTCCCAGGTGCTCGGCCGGCGTGTTGACGAGGTCGCGCGTCGCCGTCACGGCGGCGGCGACGAGCAGGCCGCGATGCGCGCCCTCGCTCGGCGCCAGCTGCAGCGTCGCCGCTTCGCGCTTGGCGGGCTTGTAGAGGTCGAAGGCGTAGGCGCCGAGCTCCCACGAATGCGCTGCGGCCTCGGGGTCCAGCGCGAGGCCGTCGTCGGCGAGCCGGTAGCGGCCCTGCGGCAGGCCCCGCGGCAAGGCGGACAGCGCCCAGGGGTGAGCGGCAGCGCGCACGCCGGCCCAGACCTGGCCCAGACCGCCTTCGCCGTCGGGCACCAGCGCGAAGCTGTCGGGCGCGCCGCTGAACCCGGTGGCCTGCAGCCAGCGGCGCGTCGGGCCCGGCGCGGCCGCGGCGCGCGCGGCGAAATGGTCACGGTCGGTGACGACGATGGGCGTGGCGCCGGCGGCAGGGGTCTTCAGTTCGACGGTCATCGGAGCAGGTCGGGAGCCAGGATGCGGCGCATTGTCGTCGCCCCCGCGAATGCCCGGACGCGGCAACAGGCCGGCCGATGAACGCGGGGTTCCGGCGCCTATTCGATCCATACCGAAGCCGCGGATGCCGGCACGATCGGAAGCAGTTCCTTCCTCGACCCGAAACGTCCCCGTCAGATGCTGTCGCTGGCCGTCGCCGCGCTTTTCCTGATCGTCGCGCTGCTGCTGGCTCTGGCCCGCAGCCGGCGCCGGCTGCGCGCGGCCGAGCGCCGTGAGGCCCATTACCGCGCCCTCTTCGAGCGCGCGCCGGTGATGATGCATTCGGTGGACCGCGAGCGCCGGCTGCTCAGCGTCAACGACGCCTGGCTCGCGACGCTGGGCTACACGCGCGCCGAAGTGCTGGGTCGCGACTCGAGCGAGTTCCTGACCCCCGAATCGCGCCGGCGCGCGCTCGAATCGGTGGTGCCGCGCTTCGTCCGCGAGGGCTCGCTGCGAGACGTGGACTACCAGATGCGCACGCGCAGTGGCGAGATCATCGACGTGCAGCTGTCCGCGATCTGGGAGACCGACGCCGAGGGCCGGCCGCTGCGCACGCTGTCGGTCCTGAAGGACGTGACCGAGGCGCGCCGGCTGGCCCAGCGCATGGCGCACTTGGCGCACCACGACGCGCTGACCGGGCTGCCGAACCGGGTGCTGTTCCAGGACCGCGTCCAGCTCGCCTGCGCCACCGCGCACAGCCGCGGCAGCCGCTTCGCCGTCGTGTTCATGGACCTCGACCACTTCAAGCACGTCAACGACTCGCTCGGCCACGCGCTCGGCGACCAGCTGCTGACGACGGTGTCGGCGCGGCTGGCCGGCATCCTGCGCGGCGGCGACACGGTCTGCCGGCTCGGCGGCGACGAGTTCGTGATGCTGCTGCCCGATCTGGCCGACGCCGGTCCCGCGGGCGAGGTCGCCGAGCGCATCCTCGACGCGGTGGCGCAGCCCTGCTGGCTCGACGGCACCGAGGTCCGCATCGGCGTCAGCCTGGGCATCGCGCTGTACCCGCAGGACGGCGAGGACCCGGCCACGCTGATGAAGCGTGCCGACACCGCGATGTACCGCGCCAAGCGCGAGGGCCGCAACCGCTTCCACTTCCATTCGCTCGCCTTCGACCACGAGGCCTCGGTGCGCCTGCAGCTCGAGGCCGACCTGCGCCGCGGCCTCGCCGAGGGTCGCTATCGGCTGCACTACCAGCCGGTCGTCGAAGCCCGCAGCCGGCAGCTCGTCGCCGTCGAGGCGCTGGTGCGCTGGGACCGGGACGGACACGGCCTGCAGGGCCCCGCCAGCTTCATCCCGGTGGCCGAAGAGACCGGCTTCATCGTGCCGCTCGGGCAGTGGATCCTGCGCCAGGCCTGCGAGCAGCTGCGCGCGTGGTCGCTGGCCGGACCGGCCCCGATCTCGATGGCGATCAACGTCTCGCCGCTGCAGCTCGTGGAGCCGGACTTCGCGGACCGCGTCGCGCAGACGCTGCAGGCCACCGGCATCGAGGGCGCGCAGCTCGTGTTCGAGCTCACCGAGTCGGCGCTCGCGCGCGACCCGCAGGCCAGCCGCGACGCGCTGCTGCGCATCAAGGCGCTCGGGATCCGGGTCGCGGTGGACGACTTCGGCACCGGGCATTCGAGCCTGGCGCACCTGAAGCGCTTCCCGGTCGACACGCTGAAGATCGACCGCACCTTCGTGCGCGACCTCGAGACCGACGTCGACAGCCGCGAGATCGTGCGCGCGATGCTCGCGCTGGCGCAGAGCCTGCATCTGCAGGTGGTCGCCGAAGGCGTCGAGACCGAGGCCCAGGCGCGGCTGCTCGGCGAGATGGCCTGCCCGGCGCTGCAGGGCTTCCTGTTCGGCCGGCCGGTCGAGCCGCAGGCGATCGGCGACCGCCTGCGCGCGCAGGCCGGCGCCGCGCCGTCCCGGCCGCAGGCAAGGCACGGCCTGCCCGCCTGAGCCCTGCGCGGGGCGCCGGTTCCGGCGTCGTCTGCGGCATGATTCGGCGGCCGCAACGGCCACCCGGCCGACGCCCTGCACGGAGCTCCCCGCCATGACCCCCGACGCCCTGCCCGCCCCGCCCGCCCTCGTGCCGATGACGCAGATCCGCTGCGAGGTCGGCGCGCTGGTTTCGCTCGGCATGGCGAAACATGGCGAGCGCCGCTACGTGCCGCTCGGCGCCGGCACGGTGCAGGGGCCGGAGCTGAACGGCACGCTGGTCGAGGGCGGCGTCGACTGGCAGGTGCAGCGCGCCGACGGCGTGACCGACATCGCCGCGCACTACGTGATCCGCACCCGCGACGGCGCGCTCGTCGAGGTGCAGAGCGAGGGCATGCGCCACGGCCCGGCCGAGGTGATGGCGCGGCTCGCGCGCGGCGAGCCGGTGGCGCGCGACGAATACTTCTTCCGCACCGTCGTGCGCTTCACCACGGGTGCGCCGGCCTGGCTGCACCTGAACAAGGTGCTCGCCATCGCGGTCGGCCAGCGCGAGGCCACGCGCGTGCTGCTCGACCTCTACCGCATCGGCTGAGCAACGCGCGTCATCGAGCCTCGGCGCCGGTGTCGAAGGGCACCCGCTCGAGGTACTCGGCCAGCGATCCGCTGAACCACCCGAGCGGCCCGCCGAGCCGTGTCAGAGCGAAGGTCGAGGGCGCCGCAGGCGCAGCGTCGGGGTCCGGTTCGCCCGGCGCAGTCGACGGCGGCACGAGGTACAGCGCGTAGCGGTGCGGCTCGAAGCGGTAGCCGCGCTCGTGCTTGGCCACCACCAGCGTCTGGCGGTCGGACGACCATTGCCCGGCCAATGCTTCGCAGGCGCGGTCCGCACTGTCGCAGACGATGGCGCTGCCCCAGGCCTGGACCGCGCCGGGCGTCACCCAGGGCGTCTCGACCGTCGCGTTCCACAAGCTCCAATAGCGGGGGTGGTCCGGGGTGTAGAAGGCCACCGACGCGGCCAACGCACGCGTGCCCGCGACCTCGGGCAGAGGCCGGCCGAACCGCGTCTGCCAGACCTTCGCGACGGCGCCCGCCAGTTCTTCGCGCGGCTCGGCGACGGCCGGGCTGCGCAGGGCGGCGTTCGCGTTCCACCAGAGCGGCGAAAGCAGCGCGACCGCAGCCCAGATCGCGAGCAGCATGCGCCACAGCCGGGGCAGGCTGAGCCGGGCACCGGCGTCGATCGCGCGCTGGCCGGCCAGCAGGGCCAGGCCGGCGGCGATCGGCAGACCCCAGACCCAGGCCGTGCGGGCTTCGGTGACGACGGTGACCAGCATCGTGAGCAGGATCGGCAGCATCGCGAGCAGCCAGACGCCGTCCCGGCGCGGCCGCAGCGGGGCGATGACGGCCTGCACGAAGGCGTGCCCGGCCCCGGGGCCGACCAAGGCAACCCGCAGCGCTGCGAGCGCAAGCAATGGGAAGATGCACTGCACCAGCCCGAAGTGCAGCGCACGCACCGCGGCCTGCGCGTGGCTTTCGCGCGCCGTGGCCTCGTAGGCGTATTGCAGCGGCCCCTGCGTCTGGCTCAGCAGCCAGACGAGGTGCGGCGCCACGGCGACCGCGAACACCGCCACCGCCAGCGCCACCGGTGCTGTGAGCAGACGCCGTCGCCAATCCGGCACGCAGATTGCCGCGGCGAGCAGCGACAGCAGCAGCACGCCGGAGTAGTACTTGCCCAGCATCGCCAGCGCGCAGGCCAGGCCGCACAGCACGGCGTCGTGCCGGCGCCCCCGCTGCATCAGGCGCACGAAGAGCGCGATCGCCCAGGGCCAGCTCGAGATCAGGATCGCGTTGGCGTTGAAGCGCATCGCCAGCGCCGTGATGCCGGGCGCCAGCGAGGCCACCGCGACCACCAGCAGCACCCAGCGGCGCGGCAGGAACTCGCGCGCCAGCACGGCCAGCCCCGCCAGACCGACTGCCCCGTTGAGCGCGGCCAGCAGCGAGTAACCGAGCTGCGATGCCGGCGCGACCGAGAACCACAGGCCGGCGACCCAGGCCGACAGCGGCGGATGCTTGTAGTAGCCCCATTGCCAGCCCTGCGACCAGGCATAGGCCTCGACCATGTCACCCGGTGCGTCGAGGTTCGAGCGCGACGAGACGCCGACCCAGGTCCACAGCAGCACGTGGACCGCCAGCAGCGTCGCGAGCTGGGCGGCGATCGACGGCGCCCAGCTGCGCCGGCGATCGACGGTGGCCAAGGTCAGGGAAGGCGCCACGGAGGACGGACCTCGCGTCAGGGAGCCGCACGGGTCGTGAAGAAAGGTGTCGAACTGTATATCGATGCAAACGCGACCAATGCATCCTGGGCGCGGCCCGGATCTCCCCGACCCCTGATCGCGGGGGCCGCTCGCCGACGCTGCGCCCGGCGTTCAGCCGACCGCGAGCACCACTCCGGAAGCCAGCAGGCAGTAGATGCCGAACAGGTACCAGCGGCCCTGCTCGAGCCAGCGCGAGAGCCAGCGCAGCGCCACCAGCCCGGCCGCGAAGCTGAACAGCATGCCCAGCAGGCTCGGCGCCACCAACGGGCCCCAGCCGCCCGCGCTCGCGATCGGCGTCAGGCTGTGCGCCTCGACCAGGCGCCAGGCCTCTCTGGCGATCGCGGCCGGCGTGAGCACGACGACCAGGGCGAAGCTGAACTCCTCGGCCCGCCGGCGCGCGACGCCCAGCGCAAGACCGGTCGAGATCGTCGCGCCAGAACGCGAAAATCCGCGGAACGGCACGCACACGCCTTGCACGGCACCGATCCACAGCGCACTGCGGACCGACACGTCGGCGCCTGCGGCCCGGTCCATGCGCGACGCGACGAGGATGAACACGCCCGCAGCGGCGAGCGAAGCGGCCATCAGACGCGCATTGCCGAACAGCTGCTCGATCTGGAACCCAGGGTCGTTCCTGGCGTAGACGTGCTTGATCGCGTACATCAGCGCCAGGCCGACCACGCCCGTGGCGGCGGTACCGACCAGCAGCTGCCAACCCCGCACGCGCAGCGCCTGCACCGACGTGAAATAGGTCTCCCGCCAGGCCTTCCAGAAATACACGAGCACGGCAAACATCGTCCCGGTGTGCAGCATCACCAGCAGCAGCGTCATCTCGGGAGCGGTCGGGTCCAGGCCCATCAGCTTCTCGGCGACGATCACGTGCGCGGAGCTGGAAACGGGCAGGAGCTCGGCGGCCCCCTGGACGATGGCGAGGATCAGGACTTGCAGAAGGTGCATGAGGGAGGTCCGGGAAGGGAGGCACCGCACGAAGACGGCGCCAATCGACGATGGGGCGGGATTGTGGAGGAAGCCAGCGGCATGCTTCGCGCCTCGGCCACCGGCCGGCTCGACGCGGAATGCAGCGCGAGCGGCCGGGACTAATCGTCGAAGTGGTACGAAAAGATCTCGATGTCGCGCGCGTAAACCCCGGCCACGCGCGCACGCAGTGAAGCGTCGTAATAGTCCCGCCACGGCCCGTGCGCCGACGCGTTCACCCGCTCGAGCACCTGCGTCGGCAGGCCAAGGCGTTCGCAGATCCCGTCGAACGCCGACTGCATCGCTTCATGCCGGCCGACCAGGTCGATCATCAGACGGCCATTCTCGGCACAGATGAATTCGTGCTGCGGGCGAAACACGACATGCATGCGGTGCTCGGGATTGTCCAGAACCCGGTTCATCGCCGCCCGGGGATCCGCGGCAAACAAGCCGGTCGCACGGTGCATGAAGGCGCAATAGGAGACGAACCGTTCCCACGGATTGCGGACGATCGCGAACTTGACGTACGAATCCCAGATCTGCGCCGGCAGCGCCGCCTTGGTCTCGCGCCAGCCCAGATGGCCATGGCCGATCCGCGCCAGGTCGGCATAAGGCAGATGCTTGCGCGCAAAGAGCTGCACCTGCTCCAGATCCTCCTCGCCCAGGTGCGGCCGCAGCGCGAAGCGGATCGCGTGCGTTCCCGTCTTGGGGATCGCGAAGAAGATGAATCTGTATCGATGGGAGAGGATCAACGCCGTAGCAGCTTTGGTGAAGGCGGCAGTGCCGCTGGCCGCGCGCGAGTGTAGGTTAAAGTCTTCGCATGGATTTCGGACAGAGGCACCGCCGGCTCGGCCGGGTCGACATCGATCCCCTGCTGGAAAAAGTGCGCACGGCCGATCCAGCGCTTTGGGACGCCGACGAGCATATTCGCCGCCAGCTGACGACCAACCGCCCCACCCGGGCGATCTTCCTCTACCACTCGGACCCGCGCGCCCAGCCTGCGCCGGGGCTCACGCAATCCGACGTTCGGCGCTGCCGCGGTTGGGATTGGTTCAGCCCGGCGGTCCAGCCGATCATCGACGAGATCCTGACGCACTACCCGCCAGGCGCGATCGTCATGATGTGCCAGATCGCGAATCTGAAGCCCGGCGGGCGGATCGCCCTGCACTTCGATGCGGCGCCCTTGCTGCGCGCCAGCCACCGCATCCACGTGCCCTTGATCACCTGGCCGGAAGTCGCCTTCTATATCGACCACGTCCCGCATCATTTCGAAGCGGGGGTCGCGTTCGAACTCAACAACCAGCGCCTGCACGAGGTCCATCATGCCGGCACCATGGACCGGCTCCATCTGATCCTCGATCTGCTCCCAGCCGACTTCGACCGCCGCAGCGACCGCTGGGTCAGCGCCACGTCCCCGGCGACCTCCGGCTCGACCAGCTAGGTCGGGCCCCCATCCCTCACCGGCACGCCGCGGCCTGCGGCGTGGAGACCCAGCCGGTGCCAGGGCTTGTGCCCCCTCAAAATCCCGCCATGCGCATCCTTCTCGCCCCGATGGAGGGCCTGCTCGACCACAGCCTGCGCGACGCGATCACCGCCATCGGTGGCGTCGACCTGTGCGTCTCGGAGTTCGTGCGCATCACCGACCAGCTGCTGCCCGAACGCGTGTTCACGCGCATCGTGCCCGAGCTGCTGGACGGCGGCCGCACCGCGGCCGGCACGCCGGTGCGCGCGCAGCTGCTCGGCAGCGACCCGGCCTGCCTGGCCGAGAACGCAGCGCGGCTGGCGACGCTGGGGCCGGCCGGCATCGACCTCAACTTCGGCTGCCCGGCACCGACCGTGAACCGCCACCGCGGCGGCGCGGTGCTGCTCGACGAACCCGAGCTCGTGCACGCGATCGTCGCCGCGGTGCGGCGCGCGGTGCCGGCGCCAATGCCGGTCTCGGCCAAGATGCGGCTCGGCCACCGCGACGAGTCGCGCATGCTCGACTGCGCGCGCGCGATCGCCGACGCCGGCGCCGCGGAGCTGGTGGTGCATGCGCGCACCAAGGTCCACGGCTACCGGCCGCCGGCGTACTGGGACCGCATCGCGCACATCCGCGCGGCGGTGGCGATTCCGGTGGTCGCGAACGGCGAGGTCTGGACCGTGGCCGACGCGCTGCGCTGCCGCGCCGAGAGCGGCTGCGACGCGCTGATGCTCGGCCGCGGCATCGTCGCCGATCCCGGCCTGGCGCTCGCGCTGCGCGGCGGGCCCGCGCCGGGCTGGGACGCGGTGCGCCCGCTGCTCGGCCGCTACTGGCGCCGCATCGCCGGCCACGTGGCACCGCGCCACCGCGCCGGCCGGCTCAAGCAGTGGCTGAACCTGCTGCGCCGGCGCTTCCCCGAGGCGCAGACCGCGTTCGACGCGGTGCGCACGACGAACGAGCCGGCGCAGCTCGAGCGGCTGCTGGGTCTAGCCCCAGACCTCGGCGGCCGTCTCGACCACCAGCCGCAGCTTCGCGCGCTGCGCCTCGACGGCAATGTTGTTGCCGTGCACGGTGCTGCTGAAGCCGCACTGGGGTGACAGGCAGAGCTGGTCGAGCGGCGCGTACTTCGACGCCTCCTCGATGCGGCGCTTGAGCGCGTCCTTGCTCTCCATCTCGCCGAACTTCGTCGTCACCAGACCGAGCACGACGATCTTGCCCTTGGGCAGGAAGCGCAGCGGGCGAAAGTCGCCCGAGCGCTCGTCGTCGTACTCGAGGAAGAACGCGTCGAGGTTCATCTCGGCGAGCAGCGCCTCGGCCACCGGCTCGTAGTTGCCGGCCGCCGCGTGCGTGCTCTTGAAGTTGCCGCGGCACAGGTGCATCGCCAGCGTCATGCCGGCGGGCTTGTGGGCGACGACCTTGTTGATGAACTTGGCGTAGCGGTGCGGCAGCTCGTTCGGGTCATCGCCGCGCGAGCGAGCGGCCTCGCGCATCTTCTCGTCGCACAGGTAGGCCAGGTTGGTGTCGTCCATCTGCACGTAGGTGCAGCCGGCGTCGGCCAGGCTCCTGAGCTCGTCACCGTAGGCCTTGGCCACGTCATCGTAGAAGTCCGGCTCGAGCTCGGGGTAGGCCTCGCGGCTGATGCCGGCGCGGCCGCCGCGGAAGTGCAGCATCGTCGGCGACGGGATCGTCACCTTGGGCGTCAGCCCGGGCGCGACCTGCGACTTCAGGTACTGGAAGTCGGCGAGCTGGATGTTCTTCGCGTGACGCACCTTGTCGATCACGCGGATCACCGGCGGCGCCAGTTCCTCGGTGCCGTCGGCGCGCTTCACGGTGACCGGGATGTCGGTCTTGACGCCGCCGAGCTGCTCGAGGAAGTCGATGTGGAAATAGGTGCGGCGGAACTCGCCGTCGGTGATGCTCTTCAGCCCGACGTCCTGCTGCATCTTGACGACCTCGGCGATCGCCTTGTCCTCGACCGCGCGCAGCTGCTCGGCCGTGATCTCCTTCTTCACGAAGAACTGCTCGCGCGCGTCGAGCAGGTATTTCGGGCGCAGGAAGCTGCCGACATGGTCGGCGCGGAAAGGCGGGGTGGTGCGGACGGTCATGGTGGTTCTCCTTCGAATCAATGATGGGCGGTGACGCCGAGCCAGGCGTCCAGCGGTGTCGGGTCGTCGAGCAGCGCCTCGCTCGTCGCGCGCAGCGCGATGCCGCCGCGGTCGAGCACGATCGCGTCGTCGGTCACGCCGAGCACCATCTGCGGGTGCTGCTCGACGACGATCGACGACAACCCTTCCTCGCGCGCGACGCGGCGGATCGCGCGCAGCAGTTCCTCGACGATGATCGGCGCCAGCCCTTCGAGCGGCTCGTCGAGCAGCAGCAGCCGCGGGTTCAGCACCAGCGCGCGGCCGAAGGCGAGCATCTGCTGCTCGCCGCCGCTGAGCTGGTTGCCGAGGTTCTTCCTGCGCTCGGCCAGGCGCGGGAACAGGTCGAACACGCGCGCCTCGGTCCAGGGCCCCGGGCGCGCGACGGCGCTCAGGTTCTCGGCCACGGTGAGCGACTTGAAGATGTTGCGCTCCTGCGGCACCCAGCCGATGCCGGCGGCCGCGCGCTCGTGCACCGGCAGCGACTGGATCTCGCGCCCGGCCAGGCGGACCGTGCCTGCGTGCCGGCGCGTCACGCCGACGAGGGTGTCGATCAGCGTCGTCTTGCCGGTGCCGTTGCGCCCGAGCAGCGCGAGCGAGCGCCCCGGTGCCATCGTGAAGCTCACGTCGCTGAGCACCACGGCCTCGCCATAGCCGCAGGTCAGGCCGTCGACCTGGAGAAGAGGCTCAGCCATGGCGGAACTCCGCCTCGCCGAGATAGACCGCCTTCACCTGCGGGTCGGCCGCGATCTCGGCCGGCGTGCCCTCGGTGAGCACGGTGCCGTTGACGAGCACCGTGATGCGCGTGGCGAAGCTGAAGACGAGGTCCATGTCGTGTTCGATCAGCACCACCGAGACGTCGGCCGGCAGCGCCGCGACGGTGGCCAGGATGTCGGCGCGCTCGCTCGCCGGCACGCCGGCGGCGGGCTCGTCGAGCAGCAGCACGCTGGGCTTCTGCGCGACCGCGAGCGCGATCTCGAGCAGCCGGCGCTTGCCGTAGGGCAGCTCCTTCGTCGGCCGCTCGGCGTGCTCGTCGAGCCGGAACTGCGCCAGCAAAGCCTCGCATTCGGCGGCGATCGCTGCGTCGGCCCCCATCGGCTGCCACCAGCGGTGCGCCGCGCCGACCCGGCTTGCCACCGCGAGCGCCAGGCTCTGCAGCGGCGTCAGCGTGCCGAAGAGCTGGTTGATCTGGAAGGTGCGCACCAGCCCCAGACCGACACGCTTGTGCGGCGCCAGGCCGGTGATGTCGCGCCCCTGCAGCTCGACCCGGCCCGAGGTCGGCGCGGCGACGCCGGTGAGCTGGTTAATCAGCGTCGTCTTGCCGGCGCCGTTGGGTCCGATCAGCGCGTGGCGCGCGCCGCGCAGGATGTCGAGCGAGACCTTGTTCGTCGCGGTGATGCCGCCGAAGCGCTTGACGAGCTCACGGGTGCGCAGCACGACCTCGCTCATTTCGCGCCCCCGCGCCACCAGGTCCAGGGCCGGAACAGCCGCTCGCGCCCGACGAGCATCAGCACGACGAGGATCAGCCCGATCCAGAAGGTCCAGTACTCGGGCGTCACGTTGGAGATCAGGTCGTGCAGCACCTTGAAGCCGATCGCGCCGACGAGGCCGCCCCAGAGCCAACCGGCGCCGCCGATCACGAGCGCGAGCATCACGTCGGCGCTGCGGTGGAACTCGAATACGTCGAGCGAGACGAAGCCGGTCGTCTGCGCGAGCAGCGCGCCGGCCGCGCCGGCGAGCGCCGCGCCCAGCGTGTAGACGGCAGCCAGCCGGCCGTTCACCGACATCCCGATCGCCGAGACGCGCAGCCGGTTGTCGCGCAGCGCCTGCAGCGAGACGCCGAGCGGCGAATGGACGACGCGGCGCAGCAGCAGGAAGGCGACGAACAGCACCGCGAGCGAATAGAACGATGCGACGCGGCCGGCGAGGTCGAAGTCGAAGCGGCCGAGCAGCGGCCCGATGACCACGCCCTCGAGGCCGTCGATGCCGCCGGTGATGTTGTCGAACTTGTTCGCCAGCTCGAGCAGCACGCCGGCGACGCCCATCGTGATCATCAGCCGCGTCAGGTCGGTGCCGCGCACGATCAGCGGGCTCGTCAGCACGCCCAGCAGCGCGCCGACGGCGATGCCCACGGCCAGGCCGACGAGCGGGTCGGGCATCACCCATTTGGCGAACAGCGCCGCGGCGTAGGCCCCGGCGCCGAAGAAGGCCGCATGGCCGAGCGAGACGATGCCGGCGTAGCCCAGGATCATGTCCAGCGACAGCGCGAAGAGCGCGAAGATCGCGATCTCGCTGATCAGCGCCGCGTGCGACGCGAACGCGAACGGCGTGATCCAGATCGCGACCCACAGCACGGCCTCCCACGCGCGCCAGCGCGACGGCGCGCGCAGCCGCGCGGCGATGCCCTGCAGCGGCGCCATCATTTGCGCCCCTCGCGCGTGAACAGGCCCTGCGGGCGCCAGAGCAGGATCGCGATCATCAGCACGTAGACGATGAAGGCGCCGAGCTTGGGCACGTAGTACTTGCCGAACACGTCGGCGATGCCGAGCACGAGCGCGGCGACGAGCGGGCCGGTGATCGAGCTCGTGCCGCCGACCGCGCAGACGATGAGGAAGTAGACCAGGTACTTGAGCGGGAAGCCGGGGTCCAGCCCGAGCACGTCGGCGCCGAGCGCGCCGCCGAGACCGGCCAGACCGGAGCCGACCGCGAAGGTGATCAGGAACACCCGGTCGACCGGGATGCCCAGGCCCGCGGCGACGCGCGGATCGTCGACCGCGGCGCGCAGCCGGCTTCCGAAGCGCGTGCCGTTCAGCAGCGCCTGCAGCCCGAGCGCGAGCGCGACGCAGACGACGACGATGAAGAGCCGGTACGAGCCCATGCCGAGCTGCCAGGCGCCGTGGCCGATCTGGAAGCGGGTGAGGAAGAACGCGGGCAGCTGCACGACCTGCGGTTGCGGCCCGACGAAGAAGTCGACCCCGGCCATCGCCATGAAGGTCAGGCCGATCGAGAACAGCACCTGGTCCAGGTGCGGCTTGCCGTACATGTGCCGGTAGACCAGGCGCTCGAGCAGCGCACCGAGCGCCGCGGTGAGCACGAACGCCGCCGGCAGGCAGGCCAGGAACGGCCAGCCGGCGCGCTGCATCAGCACGATCAGCACGTAGCCGCCGACCATCGCGAAGGCGGCGTGGGCGAGGTTGATGAAGTTCATCAGCCCCATCGTCACCGCGAGCCCGAGCGACAGCACGAACAGCAGCATGCCGTAGGCGATGCCGTCGAAGAGAAGAGTCAACATGGAAAGAGACGGGCCAAGCGGCCGCGGCGGAGCCGGCTCTGCCGGGCCGCCGGCTCGCCCCCCCCAGGGGGGAGGCGGCCGAAGACCGCTTCGGTGGGGATCACTTCACCTTGCCTGGATCCTTCACCGACTTCAGCGTCTCGAACTCGACGTTGTAGTACTGGTCGCCCTGCTTCTCGACCTTGCGGATGTAGATGTCCTGGACGATGTCGCGCGTCTGCGCGTCGATGAAGACCGGGCCGCGCGGGCTCTCGAAGGTCTGGCCCTTCATCGCGTCGAGCAGCTTCTCGCCGGTGGCGCCGTGGGTCGCGTTGAGCGCGTTGTAGATCACGCGCATGCCGTCGTAGCCGCCGACGGCCATGAAGTTCGGGCGGAACTTGTTCGCCTTCTCGAACGCGGCGACGAACTTCTTGTTCTGCTCGCTCGGGTGGGCGACCGAGTAGTGGTGCGCGGTGACGACGCCGAGCGCGACCGGGCCCATCTCCTGGAGCTGGTCGTCGTCGGTCACGTCGCCGGTGGCGATCAGCTTGATGCCGGCCTTGTCCAGCCCGCGCTCGGCGAACTGCTTCATGAACTGCGCGCCCTGGCCCGAGGGCAGGAACACGAACAGCGCGTCGGGCTTGTCGTCGCGCACCTTCTGCAGCACCGGCGCGAAGTCCGGGCTGCGCAGCGGCGTGCGCAGCGACTCGATGACCTTGCCGCCGTTGAGCTTGAAGCGGTCGACGAAGAACTTCTCGGCGTCGTTGCCCGGGCCGTAGTCGCTGACCAGCGTGTCGACGCGCTTGATGCCGTTCTTCGTCGCCCATTCGGCGATGCTGACCGACGCCTGCGGCAGCGTGAAGCTGGTGCGCACGATGAACGGCGAAGCCTCGGTGATCGCCGAGGTGGCAGCGGCCATCACGACCATCGGCGTCTTGCTCTGCGTCGCGATCGGCGCGGCGGCCATCGCCGACGGCGTGATGCCGAAGCCGGCGATCACCGCGACCTTGTCGTTGACGACCAGTTCCTGCGCGAGGCGGCGCGTCGTCGCCGGCACGGTGGCGTCGTCCTTCACGATGACCTCGACCTTCTTGCCGCCGGCCTTGTCGCCGTGGCGCGCCATCCACAGCTTGACGCCCGCCTCGACCTCGCGGCCGGTCGACGCCTGCTGGCCCGTCATCGGCAGGATCAGGCCGATCTTCACGGTGTCTTCGGCTCGGGCGGTGCCGACGGCGAGCAGCGCGGCGGCGGCGAGGACGGTGAGCTGTTGTCTGCGGGTGATCATCGATGTCTCCGATGGGGGTTGGCGATGGGACGCGATTGTCGGCGTGCCGGGGCAGCGCGGGCAGCGGGCGTGCCCGCGGTTTGTGGGCAAACGGCGACTAGCTGTTATACCGCGCCGGCATGTCTGAACGAGGCCTCGGCAGCAACCCGGCAGCCTGGGCCGCAGGCCTAGCCTCGGTTCGGCAGGCGCTCGATATGCCAGTCGAGCAGCTTGCGCATGTTCCCCATCGAGACGTAGTGCGCGTGGATCAGGCCGAGCAGGCCGCTGCGGTGCAGCTCGCCCAGTTCCGGCTCGGCCAGGTCGGTGAGCGCCTTCTCGTCGACGGTCAGGAAGCCGTCGACGCCGAGCTTGGCGCCGTCGGGCAGCGTCGCGTCGAAGCGCATGTCGCGCAGCAGGTTCAGCTCGCGCAGGCGCCGGCACATCAGCCGCGTGCGCTGGATCTCGGCCTCGATCTTCTCGAGGTTCTTCTGCACCTCGGCCAGATACTGCGTCGGCTGGCCCTCGGCGTCGAACAGCGCCAGGCCCTCGGTGCCCGACAGGCCGGACCAGCCCGCGTCGAGGCAGATCGCGAAGCGCTCGGCGTCCATCCGGCCGATGCAGAACGGGTAGGCATTGAGCACCGCGGGCACGTAGCGCGCGCGCCATTCGCCGGCGCGGTCGACGAACAGGTTCTCCTCCTGCACCAGGCCGAAGACTGCGATCGGCGCGATCGCCGGCTGGCCGTCGTCGTCGTTGCCGGCGCGCACGAAGACGATCGGGAACTCGCGCGCGACGTCGCCGAACTCGGCCGCCGCGACGAAGAGCGCGTTCAGCCGCGACGCCACGGACCAGTCCCCGACCGGCATGCGCACGCGCATGAAGCGGTGCTCGTTGCGGTCCACCGCGACCGGCTGGCGGTGCAGCAGCTGATTGATCATGTTTGCTCTCCAGAATTGGCAATGCCCGTGACGAGCACCTTGTCCACGCGCTTGCCGTCCATGTCGACGACCTCGAAGCGCCAGCCCTGCCAGTCCACCGCGTCGGCGGTCTTGGGCAGGCGGCCGAGCAGCAGCATCACCATGCCGGCCAGCGTGTTGTAGCGGCCGCGTTCCTCGTCGGGCAGTTCCTTGAGCCCGAGGCGGTCCTTCAGTTCGGGCACCGGGATCAGGCCGTCCATCAGCCAGCTGCCGTCGCCGCGGCGCACGGCCCAGGAGTCCTCGTCGCTGGGGGCGCCGAACTCGCCGGTGATCGCCTCGAGCACGTCGCGCTCGGTGATCACGCCCTGCACCGCGCCGTACTCGTCGACGACGAACACCAGGTCGGCGCGGCTGGCGCGGAAATGCTCGAGCAGTTCCATCCCTGACAGCGTCTCGGGCACGAACACCGGTGCCTGCAGCAGCGCCTCGAGCCGCGGACGCTCGCCACGCGCCAGCGGCTGCAGCAGGCTGTGGGCGCTGAGCACGCCGATCACGTCGTCGAGCCCGCCGCGGCATACCGGGTAGCGCGTGTGGCCATGCGTGGCCATGCGCGCCAGCGCCTCGTCGATCGGTGCGTTGACGTCGAGCCAGTCGATCTCGGCGCGCGGGATCATCATCGAGCCGATCTGGCGGTCGTCGAGCCGGAACACGTTGCGCACCATCTGGTGTTCCTGCGCCTCGATCACGCCCGACTCCAGCCCCTCTTCCAGGCTCGCGGCGATCTCCTCCTCGGTCACCGAGCGGCTCGGCCCGCCGCGGATGCCCATCAGCCGCAGCACCGCGTTCGTGCTCGCCGACAGCAGCAGCACGATCGGCCGCGCCGCGGCCGAGAGCCAGTTCATCGGCTGCGCGACGAGCCGCGCCACCGTCTCGGGGTACATCTGGCCCAGCCGCTTGGGCACGAGCTCGCCGAAGATGATGGTCAGCACGGTGATGATCAGCACCACCAGCGCGGTCGCGCCGATCGCGGCCGGATGGTCGGCGACACCGAAGCTCGCCACCAGCCACTGCGCGAGAGGGTCGGAGAACGCGTTCTCGCCGACGATGCCGTTGAGCACACCGATCGAGGTGATGCCGATCTGCACCGTGGACAGGAAGCGGGTCGGGTTGTCGTGCAGGTCCATCGCCGCCTGCGCGCCGGGCTCGCCGCTCTCGACCATCACCTGCAGCCGCGCCTTGCGGCTGGCGGTGAGCGCCATCTCCGACATCGCGAACAGGCCGTTGAGAAGAATCAGGAAGACGAGGAGCGTGACGTCCATGCGCGCCGCCGGCGCCGGGCGGAAGACGATTGTGCGGGCTGCCAGCGTAGCAGAATCGACCCATGGAATACCTCGTGGGCGACGTGCAGGGCTGCGACGATGCGCTGGCACGGCTGCTGGCCGAGATCGGGTTCTCGCCGTCGCGCGACCACCTCACCGTGCTCGGCGACCTCGTCAATCGCGGCCCGCAGTCGCTGGCCGTGCTGCAGCACCTGCGCAGCCTGGACG
>MEGM01000013.1 GCA_001725505.1 Rubrivivax sp. SCN 70-15
AAATCTCCCGCACCACATGCCTGGTCAGCGACTTGATGCCCGTGCTTAGGCGCCTCGCCCACGCATCGGGATAACGTCGCCTTTGGACTCGACGCGCGCCAGGAATTGCGCCCACTCATTCATCATCCGCGCGCGCTTGTCGAATAGGTCGCCGCGCCGGTAAGCCGCTTCCACCTTGTCGCCAATTGCGTGAGCCAGCGCCATCTCGGCCACGTCGCGCGGGTAGTTCGTGCGCTCGGCCGCCCAGTCGCGGAAGGTGCTGCGGAACCCGTGCGGCACCGCCGGGACTTCCATTCGGCGCAGCACCGCGGCCAGCGTCATGTCGCTGAGCACGCCACCCCGCGGGGCCGGGAACACCAGATCAGTGCCGGCCATCCGGGGCAGCGCGTCGAGCAGCGCCAGCGCCTCGGTCGACAGCGGGACGCGGTGCTCTTTTCCCGCTTTCATGCGACCGGCCGGGACAGTCCAGACCTTGGCATCGCGGTCGATCTCGGCCCAGGTCGCGCCGCGAACCTCGCCGCTACGCGCCGCCGTCAGGATGACGAACTCCAGCGCTCGGGCGCCCATTCCCTCGGCGGCGCGAAGCTTGACCATGAAAGCGCCCACGTCGCCGACGGGCAGTGCCGAATGGTGTTCAACCGTCTTGACCTTGGAGGGCTTCGCCAGCAGCTTGTCGAGGTGGCCGCGCCAGCGGGCCGGGTTCAGGCCATCGCGCAGCCCGCGCGCCGTGGCCCAGTCCAGCACCAGCTCGATCCGGCCGCGCAGGCGCACGGCCGTCTCGTTGGTCGTCGTCCAGATCGGTTCCAGCACCGCCAGCACCTGCGGCAGCTTCACGTCGCGTACCATCAACTCGCCGATGACCGGGTATGCGTGCTGCGCGAGCGAGTTCTCCCACTGCTGGGCGTGCTTGGCGCTTCTCCACCCTGCCCGGTGCGCCTTGATATAGGCCGAAGCGCACTCCTTGAACGTCAGTGCCGCGGCCATTGATGCCCGCAGCTCGCTCTGCGCTGCCTGCTGGCGGGCAATGGGGTCGATCCCCTGCCGGATCAGTTCGCGCGCGTCGCGGGCCTTCTCGCGCGCCCGGGCTAGGGTCACCTCAGGGTATGCGCCCAGGCCCATGTCCCGCCGTTTGCCGCCGATGACGGCTCGCAGCGTCCAGCTACGGGCGCCGGCCGGGGTCACCTGAAGGGCCAGGCCGGGTACGACGCCGACGAAGTGCAGGCCGGGTGCGGTCGTCTTCGCCACCTCAATGGCGGGCATCTCTTTCGCCAGCTTCGGCATCGCGTTCCCCAAACCACCGACCCATCAACGTCGGTGCGATTGGATGATACGGCGCGATCCGATCAGACGCTAGCTACCCATCATCCATATAGGTGACTTGCGGACGATTCGATTCGACCTGAGACGGCCTGAAATATGGCGGATGGGGACGCCCCTTCCGCCAATGCCCGGTTCGCGCCGCGACGTCGCATTTCGTCATTGAACATACGGATTCTCCCCATGACTACGGGGTGATTTCCGGCCGCATCGCACTGGACAATGGCGGGATGTCACGAGACCGCCACATCGACGCACCGGATTCGGTGCGCAAGTTCAAGGGCTCGACCGTCTTCGACTGGGAACACGAGCCGGCCCCCGAGCGCCCGAGCGAGTTCGCCGAGTCGACCAGCTACACCACACTCTGGGGCCCGACCAGCGCCGATCCGGCCACGCTGCTCGAAGCGCGGCGTGCCCGGCCCAGGCGCATCCAGCGCGGGTTCTGGACGCTGGGTCGCGCACTGGTCCTGGTCGGCCTGATCGCCGGCGCCGGGCTGTTCGCGCTCGCGCACTGGCTGCGCGGCTGAACCCGAGCGCCGGCCCTAGCGTCCGTCAGCGCCGCAAGGCCTCGGCCGCCTCGGCATAGAGCGCCAGGTATTCGCGTGCCGGCCCGGCCCAGGACGAGGACCGCGCCATCGCCTGCCGGACGATCTGCTGCCAGCGCAGCGGTTCGGCGTGCAGCTGCACCGCCCGCGCGACGCAGCGCTCGAAGGCCGCCGGCGTCGCCGCGTCGAAGGTGAAGCCGGTCGCGCGGCCCTCGGCCAGCGCGGCCTCGTCGGCATCGGTCACCGTGTCGGCCAGGCCGCCGACGCGCCGCACGATGGGCAGCGTGCCGTAGCGCAGGCCGTACATCTGGGTCAGCCCGCAGGGCTCGAAGCGCGACGGCACCGCGATCGCGTCGGCCCCGGCCACGAGCCGGTGCGCGCGCGCCTCGTCGTAGCCGATGAACGCGTGCACGCGCCCCGGGTGCGCCTGCGCGGCGAGGCGGAACGCCGCTTCCAGCGCCGGCTCGCCCGTGCCCTGCACCGCCAGTTGCACGCCCAGCCGCAGCAACTCGGGCAGCGCGGCAAGCACCAGGTCCAGCCCCTTCTGCGCCGTCAGCCGGCTGACCACCACGAGCAGCAGGGCCTGGTCGTCGCGGTCCAGCCCCAGCTCGGCCTGCAGCGCGCGCCGGCAGGCCTGCTTGCCGGCGAGGCGTTCGGCGTCGTAGCGGGTGTCGATCGCGGCATCGGTCGCCGGGTTCCAGATCGCGTCGTCGATGCCGTTCAGGATGCCGGCCACGGGCACCTCGCGACCGCGGATCACGCCGTCCAGGCCGCAGCCGAACTCGTGCGTCGCGATCTCGCGCGCATAGCTCGGGCTGACCGTGGTCACGCGGTCGGCGAACTTGAGCCCGGCCTTCATGAAGCTGAGCTGGCCGTGGAACTCGAGTCCGGCCGGCGACATCAGGCGCGAGGCCAGGCCGAGGAGCGACCAGTCGTGCATCGGGAACAGGCCCTGGAAGGCCAGGTTGTGCACGGTGAAGACCGAGGCTGCGGCGGTCGGCGCGTGGTCGGCCATGTAGGCGCAGCTCATCGCGGCATGCCAGTCGTGCGCGTGCACGATCTCGGGCGTCCACTGCAGGTCGGCGTCGCCGGCGGCCAGGTGGGCGGCGATCCAGCCGAGCAGCGCGAAGCGCTGCAGGTTGTCCGGCCATTCCTCGCCCTGCCGGTCCTGGTAGGGGCTGCCGTCGCGCCGGTAAAGGTAGGGCGCGTCGACCAGGTACACCGGCAGCTTGCTGCCCGGCATGCGCCCGAGCAGCAGGCGCACGCGCAGTGCGCCGAAGCAGGACCCGATGTCGATGATGGTGCGCGCGCCCTGCACCGCGTCCAGCATCGGCGGCAGCCCGGGGAGCAGCAGCCGCACGTCGGCACCCTGCTCCGCCAGCGCGACCGGCAGCGCGGCGACGACATCGGCCAGCCCGCCCGTCTTGACGAGCGGGAACACCTCGGCCGCGACGTGCAGCACCCTCATTGCAGCCGGCGCAGCATCTCGCGCGTGACGACGGTGATGCCCGACTCCGTGCGGTAGAAGCGCGCCGCGTCGGCGACCGGGTCGTCGCCGATGACCATGCCGTCCGGGATCACGCAGTCGCGGTCGACAACGACGCGTGTCAGCCGCGCCTGGCGGCCGACCTGCACGCCGGGCAGCAGCACCGCCCAGTTGACCGACGAGTACGAGTGCACGCGAACGTTGGAGAACAGCACCGAGCGGAACACCGCCCCCGAGACGATGCAGCCGCCCGAGACCAGCGACTCGATCGCCAGGCCGCGCCGGTCGTCCTGGTTGTGCACGAACTTGGCCGGCGGCAGCTGCGCCTGGTAGGTCCAGATCGGCCAGTTGGTGTCGTACAGGTTGAGCAGCGGGTCGGTCGCGGTGAGGTCGATGTTCGCGTCCCAGTAGGCGTCGATCGTGCCGACGTCGCGCCAGTAGGGCTCGCAGCCCGGCTTCGTGCCGACGCAGCTGAGCTCGAACGGGTGCGCCACCGCGACGCCGGCACGCACCATCTTCGGCAGGATGTCCTTGCCGAAGTCGTGGCTCGACGCCGGGTCGGCCATGTCGCGCTCGAGCTCGCGGTAGAGGTAGCGCGCGTTGAAGACGTAGATCCCCATGCTCGCGAGCGCGCGGTCGGGCTTGCCCGGCATCGGCGGCGGATCGGCCGGCTTCTCGACGAAGTCGACGATGTTGCGCTGCTCGTCGATGGCCATTACGCCGAAGGCGGTGGCCTCCACGCGCGGCACCTCGATGCAGCCGACCGTGCATTCGCGCCCGAGCGCGACGTGGTCGGCGAGCATCAGCGCGTAGTTCTGCTTGTAGATGTGGTCGCCGGCGAGCACGACCACGTAGTCGGCGCGGTAGGCGGCCAGGATGTCCTGGTTCTGGTAGACCGCGTCCGCGGTGCCGCGGTACCAGCTTTCTTCGTCGACGCGCTGCTGCGCCGGCAGCAGGTCGACGAACTCGTTCATCTCGCTCTTCAGGAAGGCCCAGCCGCGCTGCAGGTGGCGCAGCAGGCTGTGGCTCTTGTACTGGGTGATGACGCCGATGCGCCGGATCCCCGAGTTCATGCAGTTCGAGAGCGCGAAGTCGACGATGCGGAACTTGCCACCGAAATAGACCGCGGGCTTGGCACGGCTGTCGGTCAGGCTCTTGAGCCGACTGCCGCGGCCGCCGGCCAGCACCAGCGCCACCGATCGACGGGGCAGGTCGAAGGTCTGGGCCGCATCTTGCGGTTTCATGCTGTCTCCTTCACGAGCGGATTGCGACGACTTTGCGCGTTGACGACGGAAAACTACATCGAACTTTCTTCAGCGACTTGGCGTTCATCAGGCTTCCCGTATCGCTCATCGATCTTTTAGAAGTAGCCAAACTACATCTTCAAGCGGGTTGACCAGATTGACGCCGCCGGGTCCGCTGGCAGACACTGCGCGCCTGCCGGCACGGCGCATGCATCCGCCAACCTTACCGCGCCCGCGCCCCCCGTACCGATGCACCCCAACATGAACGCCCAGTCTGCGAGTCCCAGCCCTGCCCTCGACGTCGACCACCACCTGCTCGCCACCGTCGGCGTCGAGCCGCAGGCCGCCCAGCCGGCGGACATGATGCATGCGGTGGCCCAGGTCGCGCGAGAACAATTGTCGCGGCGCTGGGTCGCCGGCGACAGCCGCGACCGCGCCACGCGCGCGCGCCGCGTCCACTACCTGTCGATGGAGTTCCTCATCGGGCGCACGCTGGGCAATGCGCTGGCGGCGCTGGACCTGCAGGGCGCCTCGGCCAACGCCGCGGCACGCCACGCAATGCGCCTGGAGGACGTCGCGGCCACCGAGGCCGACGCGGCACTGGGCAACGGCGGCCTGGGCCGGCTCGCGGCCTGCTTCCTCGACTCGATGGCGACGCTCGGGCTGCCCTCGTTCGGCTACGGCATCCGCTACGAGTACGGCATGTTCGCGCAGGCGATCCAGGGCGGGCGCCAGGTCGAGCGCCCGGACCCCTGGCTCGAGGACGGCACGCCGTGGGAGTTCCCGCGCTCGGGCCTGATGTACCCGGTGCGCTTCGGCGGCTGGCTCGAGCACCCCGAGTCGCCGACCGCGGCGCCGGTCTGGCGCCACGCGAGCGAAGTCGACGCGAAGGCCTACGACATGGTGATCCCCGGCCACGGCACCGAGCGCGTCAGCACGCTGCGGCTGTGGAAGGCGGTCGCACCAGCGCAGATCGACCTGCAGGCCTTCAACAGCGGCGACTACGCGCGCGCGGCCGAGTACAAGAACCAGTTCGAGAACATCTCCTGGGTGCTGTACCCCAACGACAGCACGCCGGCCGGGCGCGAGCTGCGGCTGCGCCAGGAGTACTTCTTCACCAGCGCGTCGATCCAGGACATCCTCGCCCGGCACCTTGCCGAGCACGGCTCGCTCGCGAACCTGGCCGATTTCGTCGCGATCCACCTGAACGACACCCATCCGGCGATCGGCGTCGCCGAGCTGATGCGGCTGCTCGTCGACGAGCACCGCCAGACCTGGACCGAGGCCTGGGCGACCACCGGCCGCGTCTTCAGCTACACCAACCACACGCTGATGCCCGAGGCGCTCGAGACCTGGCCGGTCGCGCTGATGCAGCACGTGCTGCCGCGCCACCTGGACATCATCTTCCGCATCAACCACGACTTCCTCGTCGAGGCGGCCCGGCTCAGGCCGGGCGACGACGTCTTCCTGCGCCGCCTGTCGCTGATCGACGAAGGCGGCGAGCGGCGCGTGCGCATGGCGCATCTGTCGATCGTCGGCAGCCACAAGGTGAACGGGGTCTCGGCGCTGCATTCCGAGCTGCTCGTCAAGACGATCTTCGCCGACTTCGCGCTGCTCTGGCCCGAGCGCTTCACGAACCTGACGAACGGCGTCACGCCGCGGCGCTGGCTGGCGCAGGCCAACCCGGGCCTCGCGGCGCTGATCGACCGCCGCATCGGCGGCGGCTGGCGGCTCGAGCTCGACCAGCTCGCGCGCCTCGCGCCGCTGGCCGGCGACGCCGCGTTCCGGCGCGAGTTTCTCGCCGTCAAGCGCGAGAACAAGGTCCGCCTCGCGCAGGCGATCCGCGCCGCGACCGGCACCGTGGTCGACCCCGACAGCCTGTTCGACGTGCAGGTCAAGCGCATCCACGAATACAAGCGCCAGCTGCTCAACGTGCTGCAGATCGTCGCGCGCTGGCAGGCGATGGTCGCCGACCCCGACGCCGACTGGGTGGCGCGCACCGCGATCTTCGCCGGCAAGGCGGCGTCGAGCTACCAGATGGCGAAGTCGATCATCCGGCTCGTGCACGACGTCGCCGCGGTGGTCAACCACGACCCGCGCCTGCGCGAGCGGCTCAAGATCGCGTTCGTGCCGAACTACGGCGTCTCGGTGGCCGAGGTCATCATGCCCGGTGCCGACCTGTCGGAGCAGATCTCGACCGCCGGCACCGAGGCGTCGGGCACCGGCAACATGAAGCTCGCGATGAACGGCGCGCTCACGATCGGCACCGACGACGGCGCCAACATCGAGATCCGCCAACAGGTCGGCGACGACAACATCTTCATCTTCGGGCTGAAGACCGACGAGGTCGCGGCGCTGCGTGCCTCGGGCTACCAGCCGCTGCGGCTGTACGAGCAGAACGCGCGCCTGAAGGCGGTGCTGGACGCGATCGCCGGCGGCCAGTTCTCGCCCGAAGAGCCGGCACGCTACCGCTCGCTCGTCGACTCGCTGCTCTGGGGCGGTGACCATTACCTGCTGCTCGCCGACTTCGACGCCTACCTCGCCGCGCAGGCGCGCGTCGACGCGCTCTTCCGCGACCGCGATGCCTGGGCACGAAAGGCGATCGCCAACGTGGCCGGGATGGGCGTGTTCTCGTCCGATCGCACGATCGGCGAGTACGCGCGCCAGGTCTGGCAGATCGAGCCACGGCGCTGAAGCGATGCTCGAGGCGCGCGACGTCGATCTGCTGCGGCTGGGCCGCCACGCCGACCCTTTCGGCGTGCTCGGGCCGCACCGCGCCGAGGACGGCAGCCACTGGATCCGCGCCTTCGTCCCCGGCGCCACCCGGCTGCGCGCGCTGACGCCGGGCGGCCGCTCGCTCGGCGCGTTCGAGGCGCGCCACCCCGACGGCGTGTTCGAGCGCCGGGTCGCGCGCGCCGGCCCGTACCGGCTCGAGGCGACCTGGGCCGACGCCAGCGTGACCCGGTTCGAGGACCCTTACCGCTTCGGCCCGGTGCTCGGCGAGATCGACGCGTGGCTGTTCGCCGAAGGCTCGCACCTGCGCCCGTTCGAGATCCTGGGCGCGACGCCGCGCACGATGGACGGCGTGCCGGGCACCAGCTTCGCGGTCTGGGCGCCGAACGCGTCGCGGGTCAGCGTCGTCGGCGACTTCAACCAGTGGGACGGCCGGCGCCACCCGATGCGGCTGCGCCGCGAATGCGGGGTCTGGGAGATCTTCCTGCCCGGGGTCGAGGCCGGCGCGCGCTACAAGTTCGAGCTGCTCTCGGCCGCCGGCGATCTGCTGCCGCTGAAGGCCGACCCCTATGCGCGCCGGGCCGAGCTGCGACCGGCGACCGCGAGCATCGTCGCGCCGCTGCCCGAGCGCAGCGCGCCGTCGGCCGAGCGCGCCAGCGCGAACGCGCTCGACGCGCCGATGAGCATCTACGAGGTCCACCTCGGCAGCTGGCGGCGCAAGCCCGAGGAAGGCGACCGCTGGCTGGCCTGGGACGAGCTCGCGGACACGCTCGTCCCCTATGCGCAGCAGATGGGGTTCACGCACCTCGAGCTGCTGCCGGTCAGCGAGCACCCTTTCGACGGCTCCTGGGGCTACCAGACGCTGGCGCTGTTCGCGCCGACGGCACGCTTCGGCGAGCCCGCGGGGCTGCGCCGCTTCGTCGAGCGCGCGCATCGCGCCGGCCTGGGCGTGCTGCTCGACTGGGTGCCGGCGCATTTCCCGAGCGACGCGCACGGGCTGGCCGAGTTCGACGGCACCCATCTCTACGAATACGCCGATCCGCGCGAGGGCTTCCACCAGGACTGGAACACGCTGATCTACAACTTCGGCCGCACCGAGGTGCGCAACTTCCTGATCGGCAATGCGCTGTACTGGCTCGAGCGCTACGACGTCGACGGCCTGCGCGTCGACGCGGTGGCCTCGATGCTCTACCGTGACTACAGCCGCAAGGCGGGCGAGTGGATCCCGAATGCGCAGGGCGGACGCGAGAACCTCGAGGCGATCGCCTTCCTACGCCGCACCAACGAAGTCGTCGGCGGCGAGCGCCCGGGCGCCGTCACGCTGGCCGAGGAATCGACCGCCTTCCCCGGCGTGTCGCGCCCCACCTGGGCGGGCGGGCTGGGATTCCACTACAAGTGGAACATGGGCTGGATGCACGACACGCTGGCCTACATGGCGCGCGACCCGATCCACCGCCCCTGGCACCATGGCGAGCTGAGCTTCGGCCTCGTCTACGCCTTCACCGAGAACTTCGTGCTGCCGCTCTCGCACGACGAGGTCGTGCACGGCAAGGGCTCGCTGCTGGCGAAGATGCCGGGCGACCGCTGGCAGAAGTTCGCCAACCTGCGCGCCTACTACGGCTTCATGTGGGGCCACCCGGGCAAGAAGCTGCTCTTCATGGGCGGCGAGTTCGCGCAGGAGCGCGAATGGAACCACGACGCCAGCCTGGACTGGCACTTGCTCGAGCAGCCCGAGCATGCCGGCGTGCAGCGCCTGGTCGCCGACCTGAACCGCCTGTACCGCGCGAGCCCGGCGCTGTACACGCAGGACTTCGGCGCCGAGGGCTTCGAGTGGATCGACCACCAGGACGCGCAGCGCAGCCTGCTGAGCTTCGTGCGGCGCGGGCGCGGCGGCGAGCGCATGCTGGTGGTCTGCAATTTCGCACCCGTCGTCCACCACGGCCTGCGCCTGGGCGTGCCCGAGCCCGGCGCCTGGCGCGAACGGCTGAACACCGATTCGGTCCATTACGGCGGCAGCAACGTCGGCACCGCGTTCGGCATCGCGCACAGCGAGCCGGTGGCCAGCCACGGCCGCACGCAGTCGATCGTCGTCAGCGTGCCGCCGCTGGCGACCGTGTTCCTCGAATGGACCGCGTGACGCCCGGGCTCGAGCCCGGCCGGGCCTGGCCGCTCGGCGCGCACTGGGACGGCGACGGCGTCAACGTCGCGGTCTTCTCGGGCCACGCGACGCGCATCGAGCTGTGCCTGTTCGACGCCGCCGGGCTCGAACCGACCGCGCGCTGGGACCTGCCCGCGCGCAGCGGCGACGTCTGGCACGGCCGCCTGCCCGGCGCCGCGCCCGGCCTCGTCTACGGGCTTCGGGCGCACGGGCCCTGGCGCCCCGACCGCGGCCACCGCTTCAACCCGAACAAGCTGCTGCTCGACCCCTGGGCGCGCGAGATCGTCGCGCCGAGCGGCGGCTTCGACTGGAGCGCGCCGCATTTCGGCGCCGACCGCGAGCATCCACAGCAGATGGACCCGCGCGACAACGCGCGCAGCGCGCTGAAGGCACGCGTCGTCCACGACGTCTTCGACTGGCAGGGCGACCGCCGCTTGCACACCCCGCTCGCCGACACCGTGCTCTACGAGCTGCACGTGCGCGGCTTTACGAAGCGCATGCCCGGCGTTCCCGAGGGCGAGCGCGGCACCTACGCCGGGCTCGCCAGCGACGCCGCGGTCGAGCACCTGCAGCGCCTGGGCGTGAGCGCGGTCAGCCTGCTGCCGGTGCACCAGTTCCTCGACGAGCAGCGCCTGGTCGAGAACGGGCTGCGCAACTACTGGGGCTACAACACGGTCGGATTCTTCTGCCCCGAGCCGCGCTACGCCGCCGGGCCGAACCCGCGCGACGAGTTCCGGCGCATGGTGCGGCGTCTGCACGCGGCGGGGATCGAGGTGATCCTCGACGTCGTCTACAACCACACCGCCGAGACCGACGAGCGCGGCCCGACGATCGCCTGGCGCGGGCTGGACAACCTGGCCTGGTATCGGTTGCAGCCCGGCCATTGCGCCGGCTACGACAACATCACCGGTACCGGCAATGCGCTCGACCTGCGCCACCCGCGCGTGCTCCAGATGGTGATGGACTCGCTGCGCTACTGGGTGCAGGAGATGCATGTCGACGGCTTCCGCTTCGACCTCGCGCCGGTTCTCGGCCGCAGCAGCCACGGCTTCGAGCGCGACGGCGCGTTCTTCAAGGCGGTCGCCCAGGACCCGGCGCTGGCCGGCGTCAAGCTGATCGCCGAGCCCTGGGACCTCGGCCCCGGCGGCTACCAGGTGGGCAACTTCCCGAACGGCTGGCTCGAGTGGAACGACGTGTTCCGCGACACGGTGCGCGCGTTCTGGCTCGGCGGCGACTGCACGCGCGGCGAGTTCGCGCTCCGGCTCGCCGGTTCGTCGGACCGCTTCCAGCCGCGTCGGCGTCTGCCGGCCGAATCGGTGAACTACGTCGTCTCGCACGACGGCTTCTCGCTCGCCGACCTGGTCAGCTACGACATGCGCCACAACGAGGCCAACCTCGAAGGCAACCGCGACGGCCACGACCACAACCTGAGCTGGAACTGCGGCTGGGAAGGCCCGACCGACGACCCCGAGGTGCTCGCGCTGCGCGAGCGGCTGCGGCGCGCCCTGCTCGCGACCGTGCTGCTGTCGCAGGGCACGCCGATGATCGCCGCCGGTGACGAGCTCGGCCACGGCCAGGGCGGCAACAACAACCCGTATTGCCAGGACAACGAGACGAGCTGGATCGACTGGTCGCGGGCCGACGCGGCACTGATCGACTTCACCGCCAGGCTGCTCACGCTGCGCCGCAACCTGCTGCCGTTCGGCCTGCAGTGGTACAGCGGCCTGCCCGACGCGCGCGGCCGGCACGATCTGACCTGGCTGCGGCTCACCGGCGAGCCGCTGACGACCGAGGAATGGAACAACCGCCGCTCGCGCGTGCTCGGGGCGCTGATCAACGCCCCCGGTCGCGCCGACCGCCCGCTGTTGCTCCTGGTCAACGCGCGCGACATCGATGTCGCGTTCCAATTGCCCGCCGGCGCCTGGGAGGCCGAGCTCGACACCTTCGAGCCCGACGGCCGCAGCCGCTGGAGGCGTGACGACTCGACCAGCTACCCGCTGCGCGCGCGCAGCCTGGTCTTGCTCAGCGACTCCGCCTCGGGCCCTGCCTGAGGCCCACGACGAAGGATCCGACCATGCGATTCCCCCGCGCCAGCGGCGTGCTGCTGCACCCGACCTCCCTGCCCGGCCCGCATGGCTCGGGCGACCTCGGTGCCGACGCCTATCACTTCGTCGACTGGCTCGTCTCCGGCGGCCAGACGCTGTGGCAGGTGCTGCCGCTGGCCGGGATCGGCCACGGCAATTCGCCCTACATGAGCAGTTCGGCCTTCGCCGGCAACGTGCTGCTGATCGACCTCGCCGAGCTGCACCGCCAGGGCTGGCTCGACGCGTCCGACCTGGTGCCGACGCATGGACTGATCGCGGCGCGGGTGGCGTTCGCGGCGATGGTGCCGTACCGCATGCAGCGGCTGGCGAAGGCGGCGCAGCGCTTCGCGCAGGACGCGAGCGACGAGCAGCGGCAGGCCTACGCCGACTTCTGCGCTGCGCATCGGAGCTGGCTCGACGACTACGCGCTCTTCATGGCCTTGTGCGACGCCAACCACGGGCGCGACTGGTGCGACTGGACGCCCTGCCTGGCGGCGCGCGACCCGCAAGCGCTGGCTGCGGCCCACGCCGAGCATGCTTCGCGCGTCGCGTTCTGGCGCTTCTGCCAATGGTCGTTCTTCCGCCAATGGCTGGCGTTGAAGGCCCACGCGAACGCGCGCGGCGTGCGCATCGTCGGCGACACGCCGATCTTCATCGCCCACCACAGCGCCGAGGTCTGGGCGCACCCGGAGCTGTTCGAACTCGACACCAAGGGTCGGCCCACGGTGGTGGCCGGCGTGCCGCCGGACTTCTTCAGCACCACCGGGCAACGCTGGGGCAATCCGCTGTACCGCTGGAGCGAACACTCGAAGGACGGCTATGCCTGGTGGGTCGAGCGCATACGGCGCAGCTTCGAGTTGGTGGACATCGTGCGCATCGACCATTTCCGCGGTTTTTGCGCCCACTGGGAGATCCCGGCGGCCGAGCCGACCGCGGAACACGGCCGCTGGGTGCCTGGGCCCGGTGCGGCCTTGTTCGACGCCGTCGCGAAGGCGCTCGGACCCCTGCCCATCATCGCCGAGGACCTGGGCGTCATCACGCCCGACGTCGACGCGCTGCGCCGGAAGTTCGCCTTCCCCGGCATGCGCATCCTGCAGTTCGCGTTTCAAGGCGACGCCAGCGACCGTTTCCTGCCGCATCACCACGAACCCGATACCGTGGTCTACACCGGCACCCACGACAACGACACCGTCGCCGGCTGGTGGGCCACCGCGAGCGAGCACGAAAAGCACTTCGCACGCGGCTACCTCGCCACCGACGGCCACGACATGCCCTGGACGCTGATCCGCACCGCCTGCGCGAGCGTCGCCGACAGCGCGGTGCATCCGATGCAGGACGTGCTGTGTCTGCCTGGCGCGTGCCGGATGAACCACCCCGGCCAGGCCGAAGGCTGGTGGGCCTGGCGCTTCCAATGGAACGAGGTCCACCCCTGGCACGCGCATCGGCTGGCCGAGTTCGGCCGCCTCTATGGCCGCTGGCCGCAGGACGCGCCGGCATGAAAAAGGGCGCCCGAAGGCGCCCGCGTCAGATCAGGCCAGGAAACTAGGCTTCAGCGCACGACGCCGAGCATTTCCTTGTTGCCACCCTTGTAGGTGTACAGCGTCAGCGCGCCGTTCTTGATGTCGCCCTTGTTGTCGAACGAGATCATGCCGGTGACGCCGTGGAAGCCGGTCGTCTTGGCCAGCACCGGCAGGTACTTCTTCGGATCGGCCGAGCCGGCCTTTTCCATCGCCGTTGCGAGCAGGTTGACCGAGTCGTAGGCGTACGGTGCGTAGAGCTGCACGTCGGCGCCGAACTTCTGCTTGAAGCGGGCGCGGAAGTCGCTCATTTCCTTGACTGCGGCGGCGTCCTTCGGGTCGATACCACCGGCCTCGGCGCAGACCACCTGGCCGTCGCCCATCGTGCCCGCGGCCAGCTTCGGCAGCTCTTCCGAGCAGATGCCGTCGCCGCCCATGAACTTGGCCTCGATGCCGAGCTGCTTCATCTGGCGCAGCATCGGGCCGGCCACGGCGTCCATGCCGCCGAAGAAGATCACGTCCGGCTTCTTCGCCTTCAGGCTGGTCAGGATCGAGGTGAAGTCCGTCGCCTTGTCGTTCGTGAACTCACGGCCGACGACCTTGCCGCCGGCAGCCTTGGCGCCCTTCTCGAACTCGTCCGCGACGCCCTGGCCGTAGGCGGTGCGGTCGTCGATGACGGCGATCGACTTGCCGTGCAGCTGCTGCACCGCGTACTTGCCCAGCGTGCCGCCCAGATGCACGTCGTCGGCGACGACGCGGAAGGCGGTCTTGTAGCCCTGGCGCGTGTACTTCGGGTTCGTCGACGACGGGCTGATCTGCGGGATGCCGGCGTCGAAGTAGATCTTCGAGGCCGGGATCGAGCAGCCCGAGTTCAGGTGACCGACGACGCCGTTGACCTTCTCGTCGACCAGCTTCTGCGCCACCGAGGTGGCCTGCTTCGGATCGCCGGCGTCGTCCTCGGCCATCAGCTCGAACTTGACCTTCTTGCCGCCGATCTTGACGCCCTTGGCGTTCAGGTCGTCGATCGCCATGCGGGCGCCGTTCTCGTTGTCCTTGCCCAGGTGGGCGATGGCGCCGCTGGTCGGGCCGACGTGGCCGATCTTGACGACCAGATCCTGCGCATAGACGGAACCGCCCGCCATCATGACGGCGACGGCGCCAACGATCGCGCTCAGCTTGATTTGCATGCTGGAAACCTCCGGTTGATTGCCGTGACGGCAAACGATGAAAAGCACAAGACGCGGACGATACTCGAAAATGTCACTAAATTAGCCCCGGGAATTCTCCGGTGCGCCAGCCGCCGCGGGTCGGCCGTGCTTGAACGCAGCAAGTCGCGTTCCCGCCGACAGCATCAATCCCGGTGCGACGCGACGTGGTGCGTCACCGCCAGTCCGCGCGCCCGGTACTCGCGCCAGCGCGCGCGGCCGGCCTGTTCGGCGTCGGCATCGGCAGCGACGATCTCGATCACGCGCGTGAACGGCGCGAGCTCGTCCGCCACCGCGGCGCCGAGGTTGACGAGCACCTCGGGGCCGTCGGGCGGCGGTGGCCCGTCGGTGAGCCAGATCGGCGTGCGCGCGGCCAGCGCCGCGCCCGCGCCGCCCGTCAGGCGCAGGTGCGGAACGAAGTCGCGTTCGTCGAAGGTCCACAGCGCGCGGTCCAGCGCCTCGAGCTGCACTGCCGGCGCGGTGACGAGCACGCGCGCGCCGCGCCGATAGGCCTTGCGCAGCAGCCGGCAGGCGAAGGCGAGCGGATCCGCCACCCCGGTGTGGAACTCCACCGCCGGCGTCACGGCGGCCCCGTTCAGCGCGCCTGCGCCAGCACGTAATGCGCGAGCAGCGCCACCGGGCGGCCGGTCGCGCCCTTGGCGGCGCCCGACTTCCAGGCCGTGCCGGCGATGTCCAGGTGCGCCCAGCGCAGCTTGGCCGTGAAGCGCCTGAGGAACATCGCCGCGGTGATCGCACCGCCGGCACGCCCGCCGACGTTGCCCATGTCGGCGAAGTTGCTCTTCAGCGCCTCGTCGTACTCGTCGTCCAGCGGCATGCGCCAGGCCGGGTCGAGCGCGGCGTCGCCGGCGGCGAGCAGTTCGCCGGCGAGCGCGTCGTCGGCGCTGAACAGCCCCGAGCGGTGGTGGCCGAGCGCGATCACGCAGGCGCCGGTGAGCGTCGCGATGTCGATCACCGCCGCCGGCTTGAAGCGCTCGGCATAGGTCAGCGCGTCGCAGAGGATGAGCCGGCCCTCGGCGTCGGTGTTCAGGATCTCGATCGTCTGGCCGGACAGGCTGGTGACGACGTCGCCGGGCTTGACCGCACGCCCGTCGGGCATGTTCTCGCAGGCCGGGATGATGCCGACGAGGTTGACGCGCGCCTTCAGCGCCGCCACCGCGTGCAGCGTGCCGAGCACGCTGGCCGCGCCGCCCATGTCGAACTTCATCTCGTCCATCTCGGCAGCGGGCTTGATCGAGATGCCGCCGGTGTCGAAGGTGATGCCCTTGCCGACCAGCACCACCGGCGCGACGTCCCTGGCCGCGCCCTGCCAGCGCGCGACGATGAACTTCGGCGCCTGCTCCGAACCCTGCGCGACCGCGAGGAACGCGCCCATGCCGAGCTTCGCGACGTCCTTGCGCTCGAGCACCTCGACCTTCAGGCCCAGCGCCTTGCCCAGGCGGCGCGTCTCGGCCGCCAGGTGGGTGGGCGTGCAGTGGTTGCCGGGCCGGTTCGCCATCTCGCGCGCGAGCTCGACGCCGGCGGCGATCGCCTGACCGCGCAGCAGCCCGGCGCCGACGCCGGCGGCCTCGGCCTTGCTGCAGGCCAGGCCGACGCGCGCGAGCCTGGACGCCGCGGGCGCGCTCGGCTTCGTGTGCCGGTACAGGTAGACCGCTTCGCTGACCGCGGCGACGACCGCCTCGGCCTGCGCGGCACCCAGCTCGCCGACGCCGACCGCGGCGACGACCAGGTGGCGCGCGCCGCCGCTCTTGAGCAGCGCGACGCCCGCGGCCACCGCGCGGCGCAGGTTCTTCAGCGATCCGTCGCCGGCGGCGGCGAACGCTACGCGGGGCGCCTTCACGCCGGCGACCCGGTGCGCGTAGAGCAGCTGGCCGGCCTTGAAGCTGAAGTCGCCGTCGGTCGCTGCGGCCTTCAGCACCGTGCCGAGCGCGCCCTCCAGCGGCGCCGGAACGGCCTGTCCGCCGACGACGACGAGCAAGGCATCGGCCGCGATCGCCGCCAACCCACCCGGGCCGATGGCCTGCGTCTTGAAGTCCATAATTCCGCCCACGGAGAAAAAGCCGCGGATGTTATTCGATTCAACAGTGCGTCGCGAACTCGCGCGCAGCTTCGGTGCGACGCTGGTCGTGATCCTGACGATCGTCATCACGATGATGCTGATCCGCACGATCGGCCAGGCCGCCGGGGGCCAGATCGCGCCGCAGGACGTGGTGCTGCTGCTCGGCTACGTCGCGCTCGGCCACCTGCCGACGATGCTCGCACTGTCGCTGTTCATCGCCATCGTCGTGTCGCTCGGCCGCATGTACCGCGACAGCGAGATGGCGATCTGGTTCGCCAGCGGCATCAGCCTGGGCCGCTTCGTGCGGCCGGTGCTGCGCACGAGCTGGCCGGTGCTGCTGGTGACCGGGCTGCTGCTGCTCTTCGTCTGGCCCTGGGGCAACCGCAACAGCCAGGAGCTGCAGGACCGCTACCAGCAGCGCTCGGACCTGTCGCGCGTCACGCCGGGCGTGTTCCAGACCTCGAGCGACGGCCGCCGCGTGTTCTTCATCGAGCGCGAGAGCGCCGACGGCGTCAATGCCCGCAACGTCTTCGTGCTCACGCGCCAGGACCACGGCGAGGCGGTGACCTCGGCACGCTCGGGCCGGCTCGAGAGCGACGGCAACGACCGCTTCCTGGCCCTCGACCGCGGGCAGCGCAACGACGTCGACGTCAAGTCGGGCGAGAAGACGCTGTCGAGCTTCCAGAGCTACCGGCTGCTCGTCAGCGAGCGCGTCGCGCGCGACGCCGACAAGCGCCCGCCGAAGGCGACGCGCACGATCGAGCTGATCCGCAAGCCCACGCTGCTCGCCCAGGGCGAGCTGGCCTGGCGTTTCGGCCTGCTCTTCGGCGCCGCGAACCTGCTGCTGCTGGGCATCGGGCTGTCGGCGACGAACCCGCGCCGGGCGACGAACTGGAACCTGCTGTTCGCGCTGCTCGCGTTCATCGTCTACTACAACCTGATCAACCTGTCGCAGGCCTGGGTCGCGAGCGGACGCATCGGCCTGGGCACCGCGCTCGTCGCGCTGCACGGCGGCGCCTTCGGCACCGCGCTCGCGCTGCTGTGGTGGCGCGATCATGCGGCCGTGTTCCGGCTGCGCCGGCGCCCGGCCCAGGCGGCTCCGGCATGAGGACCGTGCGTCGGCTGCTCTACCGCGACATCGTCTCGTCGGTGTTCTTCGTCGCGCTCGCCTTCCTGTCGCTGTTCTATTTCATCGACGTCGTCGATTCGATGGACGACATCGGCCGCGGCGGGCGCAGCTTCGGCGGCGTCGTGATGACCGCCGCCCTCGAGCTGCCCGGCCACTTCTACGAGCTGTTCCCGATCGCGGTGCTGATCGGCACGATCTACTCGCTCGCGCGCATGGCGCAGTCCTCCGAGTTCACGATCCTGCGCACCGGCGGCCTGGGCCCGGCGCGCGCGCTGCGCCTGCTCGCGACGCTGGGCATCGCGTTCGGCGCGCTGACCTTCGTCGTCGGCGACTACGTCGCGCCGGCGAGCGAGCGCCAGGCCGTGCTGCTGCGCGCCAGCAGCAGCGGCGGGCTGCGCATCGACGGTGCCGGTGCCTGGCTGAAGGAGAAGCGCCCGGGCCCCGACGGCGAACACAGCTTCTCGATCAACCTCGCCGGCACGAGCGCGAGCGGTGCGCTGCGCGGCATCCGGATCTTCGAATTCGACGCCGCCGGCCGCCTCGTCGCGCAGATCACGGCGCGCGAGGGCCGGGTCGCGGCCGACGGCACCTGGACGCTGCTCGACGCCGACGTGACGCACTGGCCGCTCGCCGGCCAGACCGTCGACGACCGGGTCCGCGAGCAGCGGCTGCCCGAGCTGCGCTGGGCCAGCACGCTGACGCCGGCGGTCGTCGCCGCGGCGGTGCTGCCGGTGAACACGATGACCACCGCGGAGCTGTGGCGCTACAGCCGCCACCTGAGCCACCAGGAACAGGCCGCGCAGGGTCACCAAATCCGCTTCTGGCAGAAGGCGCTGTACCCGCTGGCCTGCCTGGTGATGGTCGCGCTCGCGCTCCCGTTCGCCTACCTGCATGCGCGCGCCGGCGGGCTGAGCCTGAAGGTCTTCGGCGGCATCATGCTGGGCATCAGCTTCGTGCTGCTCAACAATCTGGCCGGCCACATCGGCCTGCTGCGCGACTGGACACCCTGGGTCGTCGCCGCGGCGCCGAGCCTGCTCTACCTGCTGCTCTCGATGGCCGCCTTCACCTGGCTGGTCCGATTCCGATGAACCACGACGCCATCATCCTCTTCGCCCATGGGGCCCGCGATCCACGCTGGGCCGCTCCTTTCGAGGCCGTGGCCGAGCGCGTGCGCAGCGAGCGGCCAGGCGTCGCGGTGCGGCTGGCCTTCCTCGAACTGATGACGCCGGACCTGCCCGCCGCCGCGGCCGAACTGATCGGCGCGGGCTGCCGGCGCATCGAGGTCGTCCCGCTGTTCCTGGGCACCGGCGGCCACGTGCGCAAGGACCTGCCGGCGCTGCTCGACGCGCTGCGCGGCGCGCACCCGCAGATCGGCTTCACGCTGCACCCGGCGGTCGGCGACGCGCCCGAAGTCATCGCCGCGATGGCCGCCGCAGCCGCGCGCACCGTGCCGAGACCATGAACTTGCACCAGTTCCGCTTCGTCCAGGAGGCGGTGCGCCGCGACCTGAACCTGACCGAGACCGCGAAGGCGCTGTTCACCTCGCAGCCCGGCGTGAGCAAGGCGATCCTCGAGCTCGAGGAAGAGCTCGGCGTCGACATCTTCGCGCGCCACGGCAAGCGCCTGAAGCGCGTCACCGAGCCCGGCCAGCAGGTGCTGAAGGCGATCGAGATCATCATGCGCGAGGTCACCAACCTGAAGCGCATCGGCGAGCAGTTCTCGAAGCAGGACGCCGGCACCCTGTCGATCGCGACCACGCACAGCCAGGCGCGCTACTTCCTGCCCGGGCCGGTGGCGCGGCTGCGCCAGCGCTTCCCGAAGGTACAGGTCGTGCTGCACCAGGGCATGCCCGAGCAGGTCGCGCGCATGCTGCTCGACGACGTCGCCGAGATCGGCCTCGCGACCGAGGCGCTGGCCAGCCACGACGAGCTCGTCACGCTGCCCTGCTACGAATGGCAGCACGTGATGGTCGTGCCCGCCGGTCACCCGCTCGCGGCGATCGAGCGGCCGACGCTGGAGCAGCTCGCCGCCGAGCCGCTGGTGCTCTACCACGCGACGATGACCGGCCGCACGCGCATCGACCAGGCCTTCGCGCGCGCCCGGCTCAAGCCCAACGTCGCGCTCGAGGCGATCGACGCCGACGTGATCAAGACCTACGTGCGCATCGGCATGGGCGTGGGCATCGTCGCCGAGCTCGCGATGCGCGACGACCCGCCCGGCGGCGACCTTGCCTGGCGTCCGCTCGGCCACCTGTTCGGCAGCAACGTCGCGCGCGTCGCGTTCAAGCGCGGCGCCTACCTGCGCCATTTCGTCCATGCCTTCGCCGAGCAGCTTTCCGATCGCCTGAGCCCGGCGCTGATCCAGCGCGCGATGAGCGGCGCCGGCACCGACTACAGCCTTTGAACCCATCATGAACGAACCCCGCACCCCTGCCGTGGTCAGCCGCCTGCCAAACGTCGGCACGACGATCTTCACCGTGATGTCGGCGCTCGCCGCCGAACATGGCGCCGTCAACCTCGGCCAGGGCTTCCCCGACTTCGACTGCGACCCGGCGCTGCTCGAACAGGTTCAGGCGGTGATGCGCGAGGGCCTGAACCAGTACCCGCCGATGGCCGGCGTTGCGGCGCTGCGCCAGGCGGTCGCGAGGAAGATCGAGGCCCTCTACGGCCGCGCCTACGACGCCGAGCGCGAGATCACGATCACCGCCGGCGCGACGCAGGCGATCCTGACCGCAGTGCTGTGCTGCGTGCGCCCGGGCGACGAGGTGATCGTGCTCGAACCCTGCTACGACAGCTACGCGCCGAACATCGAGCTCGCCGGCGGCCGCGTCGTGCGCGTGCCGCTGACACCGGGAACCTTCCGCCCCGATTTCGCGAAGATCGCCGCCGCGCTGACACCGCGCACGCGCGCGATCATCGTGAACAGCCCGCACAACCCGAGCGGCACGGTCTGGACGCGCGCCGAGATGCTGCAGCTGGCCGATCTGCTCGCACCGACCGAGGTGCTGCTGATCTCCGACGAGGTCTACGAGCACATGGTCTTCGACGGCGTGGCGCATGTCAGCGCGGCGTCGATCCCGGCGCTGGCGGCGCGCAGCTTCGTCGTCTCGAGCTTCGGCAAGACCTTCCACGTCACGGGCTGGAAGGTCGGCACCGTCGCCGCGCCAGCGGCCCTGACGGCCGAGTTCCGCAAGGTGCACCAGTTCAACGTCTTCACCGTCAACACGCCGATGCAGCACGGACTGGCGCGCTACCTGGCCGACCCCGCGCCGTATCTCGGGCTGCCGGCGTTCTACCAGCGCAAGCGCGACCTGTTCCGCGCCGGGCTGGCGCGCACCCGGCTGCGCGCGCTGCCCTGCGAGGGCACCTACTTCCAGGCCGTCGACTACAGCGCGGTCAGCGACCTGGCCGAGGCCGACTTCTGCCTGTGGCTGACGCGCGAGGTCGGCGTCGCGGCCATCCCGCTTTCGGCTTTCTACGAAGGCGGCTTCGAGCAGCGCATCGCACGCCTGTGCTTCGCCAAGCGCGACGAGACGCTGCAGACCGGGCTCGAACGGCTGGCGCGGCTCTGAGCGTCGCGGCGGTGGTCGCGTCTAGCTTCGCGACGGCGCCGCCTCGTCGGGCAGGGACAGGTCCAGGTCGACCGGTGCGGTCGGACGATCGGCCCCGCCGGCGAACACCGGCGCGAACACCGATTCGCGCTCCAGCTCCAGGTGCGGCTGCGGCGCGGTGCTGCCGAACTCGCCCCCGTCGGACAGCGGCAGCAGCAGGTCGACGTCGCCCGAGCCCGCGGCCTCGCGGTCGAGCAGGTCGCGCGCCAGCGAATAGAGGAACAGCACTTCGCGGTAGGCCGGCAGATCGAACAGTTCGCCGCGCGACTTGCGGAACATCAGCGCCTCGAGCTCGGCCATCGCATCCAGTGGCCGCGGCCAGACCTGCTGCAGGCGCGGCAGCACGCCGGGGTAGTCCTCGAGCGAGCGGCCGTGCTGGAGGTCGACGTCCCACTCGGGCGCATAGGCGTTGAAGCGCTCGTTGAAGCGCTCGCGCGTGCGCTCGTAGGCCTCGCGCTCGCCGCGGCGACGGTAGATCTCGAGCAGCTTCAGGTAGGGCAGCGGGCTGCCGCCGCCGGTGTTGCGCAGGTGCTGGAGCAGCAGGTCGATCGCCGCTTCGTCCTGCCCCAGAACGATGAAGAACTCGGCCTGCTGCTCGAGGTCGAGCAGTTCCTCGATCGAGACGTCGCGCGGCGCACCGCTTTCGACGCGCACCGGCGCCGGCAGCACGTCGGTGCGCTCGTAGGGCTCGAGCGGCAGGTCGAGCGGGGCCGCGGCCGGCGCCGGACGCACCGGCGGCTCGGGCATCAGCTCGGATTGCACGACCGGGATCGGCCGTGTCGCCGGCGCGGGCGGCCCGGCGTCGGCCGCCGCTGCAGCGGCAGCGCGGTGCCAGGCCCGGTCGCGCTCCTGCTGCAGCGCGCGCATGCGCCAGACCAGCCAGGCGACGAGGCCGACCAGTGTCGCGAGCGCGAGCAGCAGCGGCGTCAGCCAGCGGCTCGCCGCCTCGCCGGCGGCCGCATGGCTGCGCAATGCGGCGAGCAG
>MEGM01000014.1:0-1201 GCA_001725505.1 Rubrivivax sp. SCN 70-15
GGAGCACTAGGTCCGCCTGCCGGCGCAGCGCGGCACGCCGGCGCTGGACCCGGCGCGCCACGCCGGCACCCCGGTCGGCGAACGGCTCGCGGCGCTGCTCGCCGATGGCGCCGGGCTGCAGCCGCGCTACCGCACCGACATCCGGCGCCTGCTGCGCCGCGTGCGCAGCGGTGGCGCGACCGTCGAGCTGGCCTTCGACGAGGGCCGCATCCTGGCCGGCGAGCGCTGGTTGCCGGTGTGCGAGATCGAGTTCGAGCTCGTCGCCGGGCCGCCGGCGGCGCTGCTCGCGCTGGCCGAGCGCTGGGCGCTGCGCCACGGCTTGTGGCTGGACGTGCGGACCAAGTCCGAGCGCGGCCACCGGCTCGCGCGCGGCGCCGAGCGCGTGCCGGCGATCAAGTCGGTGCCACCCACGCTGGCGAAGGCCGACACGCCGGCGCAGGCCTTCGCCGCGACGGTGGGCGCCGCCCTCGCCCAGGCGCTGCCGAACGCGGCCGAACTCGCCGGCGGCAGCGGCGGCCCCGAGCACCTGCACCAGTTGCGCGTGGGGCTGCGCCGCCTGCGCACCGCGCTGCGCCTGTTCGCGCCCTGGGTGGGCGAGACCGACGCCGCGCTCGCGCTCGAACTGGCGCTGCGCGAGCCGTTCGCGCGCCTGGGGGCGTCGCGCGACGCCGACGTGCTCGCAGCCTGGCTGATGCCGGCGCTGGCCGCTGCCGGTGTGCCGACGCTGCAGCTGCCGCCGGTGGCGGCGGTCGACCCGGCCGAGGTGGTGCGCGAGCCCGGGTTCACGCAGCTCATGCTGCAGGCGATGCGCCTGGCCGGCGCCGCAGCGGGGGCCGAGGCGCCGCAGGCGCTGCAGGCGCAGGCACGCGCCGTGCTCCGGCGCGCCTGGCGGCGCGTGCGTGCCGACGCCGCCGCGTTCGCCGGCGCCGACGCCCCGGCGCAGCACCGCACGCGCAAGCGCCTCAAGCGGCTGCGCTACGCGACCGAGTTCCTGCGCCCGATACTGCCGGCGAAAGCGGCCGAGCGCGCGCTCGCGGCGATGCGCGAGGCGCTCGACGCGCTCGGTGCCTACACCGACGTGCTCGTCGCCGAGCAGACGCTGGCCAGCCCGGCCGCCGGCGACTCGCCCGGCGCCTGGTTCGCACGCGGCTGGCTCGCGGCCGAACGCGAGCGGCGGCTGGCGGCGGCGGCGAAGTCGCTG
>MEGM01000014.1:1239-38674 GCA_001725505.1 Rubrivivax sp. SCN 70-15
TCGCTGCGCCGCTGGGCCAAATCTCCGCTCGCCTGGCGCTGAGCCGGTCGGCGCCGGCGGTGCGCGGTGCAGGCTCTCAGCGCACGCGCAGGCCCGGCGTCGCGCCGGGCCAGGGCTCGAGCACGTAGAGCCCGGGTGCGGCCTTCTCGTCGGCGTGGCTGGCGGCGAGCACCATGCCTTCGCTGACGCCGAACTTCATCTTGCGCGGCGCCAGGTTGGCGACCATCACCGTCAATTTGCCGGCGAGCTGCTCGGGCGCGTAGGCGCTGGCGATGCCGCTGAAGACGTTGCGCGTTCGGCCCTCGCCGATGTCGAGCGTCAGGCGCAGCAGCTTGCTGCTGCCTTCGACGCGCTCGACCGCGACGATCCTCGCGATGCGCAGGTCGACCTTCGCGAAGTCGGCGATGCCGATCTCGGCGGCCAGCGGCTCGCCGCCGGGCGCCGGCGCGCTCGGCGCGGCCGGCACCTCGAACAGCGCGTCGAGCTGCTTCGCGTCTACGCGCTGGAGCAGGTGGCGGTAGTCACCGATCGCGTGGTGGCCGAGCGCGCGCGCCGCGTCGGCCCAGACCAGCGGCTCGACCTGCAGGAACGCCTCGACCTGCGCCGCGAGCGCCGGCAGCACCGGCTTCAAGTACAGCGTGAGCAGCCGGAAGGCCTCGATGCAGACGCTGCAGGTGTCGTGCAGCGCGGCGTCCATGCCCGGCGTCCTGGCCAGCTCCCAGGGCTTGTGCTGGTCGACGAATTCGTTGACTCGGTCGGCGAGCAGCATCACCTCGCGCAGCGCCTTGCCGTATTCGCGCGTCTCGTAGAGCTCGTGCACCGTCGCGGCATGGGCGCGCAGCCCGTCGAGCAGCACCCGGCCCTCGACGCCGAGGTCGGCGGAGAGCCGGTTCGCGAAGCGCTTGCTCAGGAAGCCGGCGGCGCGGCTCGCGATGTTGACGTACTTGCCGACGAGGTCGGCGTTGACGCGCGCGACGAAGTCCTCGGGCGCGAAGTCCAGGTCCTCGACGCGCCCATTCAGCTTGGCGGCGATGTAGTAGCGCAGCCATTCGGCGTTCAGGCCGAGCTCTAGGTAGCGCCGCGGGTCGATGCCGGTGCCGCGGCTCTTGCTCATCTTCTCGCCGCTGACGGTGAGGTGGCCGTGGACGAAGATCCGGTCGGGCACCTTGCGGCCGCTGAACTTCAGCATCGCCGGCCAGAACAGCGTGTGGAAGGTGACGATGTCCTTGCCGATGAAGTGGACCTGCTCGACGCCGGGGTCGGCGAGGTAGGCCTCCATGTCGAGGCCGTTCTTGCCCAACCAGGCCTTCAGCGACGCGAGGTAGCCCACCGGCGCGTCGAGCCAGACGTAGAAGTACTTGCCCGGCGCGTCCGGGATCGCTATGCCGAAATAGGGCGCGTCGCGGCTGATGTCCCAGTCGCCCAGGCCGACCATGCCGCTGTCGTCGCGCGCGAACCATTCGCGCACCTTGTTCGCCACCTCGGGCTGCAGCCGTCCGTCCTGCGTCCAGGTCTCGAGGAACTCGACGCAGCGCGGGTCCGACAGCTTGAAGAAGAAATGCTCGCTGCTCCTGAGCACCGGCGTCGCGCCCGACAGCGCCGAATAGGGATTCTTCAGGTCGGTCGGCGCGTAGACGGCGCCGCAGACCTCGCAGTTGTCGCCGTACTGGTCCTTCGCGCCGCATTTCGGGCATTCGCCCTTGATGAAGCGGTCCGGCAGGAACATGCCCTTGTCGGGGTCGAAGAACTGCTCGACCTCGCGCACCTCGATCAGCTCGTTCTTGCGCAGCGCGAGGTAGATCTCGCGCGCGAGCGCGTGGTTCTCGGGCGCGTCGGTCGAATGCCAGTGGTCGAACGCGACGTGGAAGCCCTCGAGCGTGGGCTTGCGGCCGGCCGCGATGGCCGCGACGAACTGCTGCGGCGTCAGTCCGGCCTTCTCGGCCGCGATCATGATCGGCGCGCCGTGCGCGTCGTCGGCACAGACGAAATGAACCTCCGCGCCGCACATGCGCTGGAAGCGGACCCAGATGTCGGCCTGGATGTACTCCATCACGTGGCCGATGTGGAACGGCCCGTTGGCATAGGGCAGGGCCGTGGTGACGAAGAGCTTGCGCGGCATGGTGCCGGGATTCTAGGCGCCACCCCTGCGGCCCGCCCGGCGCCGCGCAGGGGAGCGCGCCGACCCTACGCGCGCGCCGGGTCGGGCAGGGACGCTAGACTTCGGCACCATTTTCCGGGGTGTCCATGTCCGCTGCCATTACCGAGAGCGCGCTGCTCGAAGCGCTGAAGACCGTCGTCGACCCCAACACCGGGCGCGACTTCGTCACCGGCCGGCAGGTGAAGAACCTGCGCATCGAGGGTGGCGACGTCGCCTTCGACGTCGAACTCGGCTACCCGGGCAAGAGCCAGGAGTCGGGGTTCCGCAAGGCGCTGATCGCCGCCGCGCGCACGCTGCCCGGCGTGGCCAACGTCAGCGTCAACATCACTACGAAGATCGTCTCGCATTCGGTCCAGCGCGGCGTGCAGCTGCTGCCCAAGGTCAAGAACGTCATCGCCGTCGCTTCCGGCAAGGGCGGCGTCGGCAAGAGCACGACGAGCGCCAACCTGGCGCTGGCGCTGGCCGCCGAAGGGGCCAGCGTCGGCCTGCTCGACGCCGACATCTACGGCCCGAGCCAGCCGATGATGATGGGCGTCTCCGGCCGTCCCGAAAGCAGCGACGGCCAGACGATGGAGCCGCTCGAGAACTTCGGCGTCCAGGTGATGTCGATCGGCTTCATGGTCGACGACGACCAGGCGATGATCTGGCGCGGCCCGATGGCGACGCAGGCGCTCGAGCAGCTGCTGCGCCAGACGAACTGGCGCGACCTCGACTACCTGATCGTCGACATGCCGCCCGGCACCGGCGACATCCAGCTCACGCTGAGCCAGCGTGTGCCGCTGACCGGCGCGGTGATCGTCACGACGCCGCAGGACATCGCGCTGCTCGACGCGAAGAAGGGCCTGAAGATGTTCGAGAAGGTCGGCGTGCCGATCCTCGGGCTGGTCGAGAACATGGCGGTGCACGTCTGCTCGAAGTGCGGCCACGCCGAGCACATCTTCGGCGAGGGCGGCGGCCAGCGCATGGCGGCCCAGTACGGCATCGACTACCTCGGCGCGCTGCCGCTGGCGATGTCGATCCGCGAGCAGGCCGACAGCGGCCGCCCGACCGTCGTCGCCGACCCCGACGGCGAGATCGCAGGCATCTACAAGGCCGTCGCGCGCGCCGTCGCGGTGAAGATCGCGCAGAAGGCGAAGGATTTCTCGGCCAAGTTCCCGACCATCACGGTCTCGAAGGGGACCTGAAACCGGCCGGCCCGGCCCGCTCGCGGGCGTTCGATATCAGGAGATCGTCATGTACGGATTCCATACCACGATAACCGGTGGCTTCGACCAGACGCTGCAGCGCGTCATCGACGCGCTGAAGGCCGAGGGCTTCGGCGTGCTGACCGACATCGACGTCCAGGCGACGATGAAGTCCAAGCTCGGCGCCGAGATGCGGCCGTACCGGATCCTGGGCGCATGCAACCCCGCCCTTGCGCACCGTGCACTGCAGGCCGAGCCCGACATCGGGCTGCTGCTGCCGTGCAACGTGATCCTGAGCGAGGAAGCCGACGGCCGCGTCCGGGTCGGCTTCCTCGACCCGCAGGTGATGGTCCAGCTCGTCGACCGGCCCGAGGTCCGGGCCGTCTCCGACGAGGCCCGCGCCCGGCTGCTGCGCGTGCGCGACAGCCTGAAGGGCCAGGCCGGCTAGGATTTCGTCGCGCCGCCCTTCATCGGGCAGCTGCTGAAGCCGAACGGCAGGTAGGCCGGGCAGACGCGGAAGATGCCGGTCGCCAGCGGCACGACGCCGATCCAGCCCCAGACGCCGATGTAGCCGAGCAGGGTGGCGGCGATCAGCGCGAGCCCGACGACGATGCGAAGAATGCGGTCGATGCCGCCGACGTTGGCCTTCATGGAAATCTCCTCGGTGTAACGGGACCCGATGGTCGCCGGCTGCGCCCGCCGGCGGACTGATCTGGATCAGCCCCGCCAAACGCGCCGTGACGCCGGCTGATGTTACGGGAACCGGCCGCCGCTGAAGACAGCAATGCCGAGGGCGCGGCAAGCGCGCTGGTGCCAGCCCTGCAGCCGCCGCGGAACCGGCTCCGCAGGGCCGCTGGCGGCGCCAAGCGCCCGGTAAGGCGCATGGGGCGCTCGGCCGCCACTCGCGGGCACGCAGGTGCTCGCTCGGCGCGGGCTCGCCCCCCTGGGGGAGGCGCCGAAGGCGCTGCGGGGGTTGGCCCACTTCAAACCTGCGCCCACTCGGCGCAGCGTCGCTCGAGCGTGCGGCGCGAGATGCCCAGCCTTTGCGCGGCCGCCGTCTTGTCGCCGCCGACCGACTCGAGCGTGGCCAGGATGTGGCGCTTCTCCAGCGTCTGCAGGTCGGTGGCGTCGTCGCCGGCGCCGGTGACGCTGCGCCCCAGGCTCTGGTAGAGCGCGGTCACGTTGAGCGCGCCGACGATCAGCGAGCGCTCGACCAGGTTGCGAAGCTCGCGCACGTTGCCCGGCCAGTCGTACTGCTCGAGGAAGCGCATCTCGTCGTCGCTGACCTCGATCGGCGCGACGCCCAGGCGCGGCGCCAGCGTCGCGATGAAATGCGCGACCAGCGCCGGAATGTCCTCCTTGTGCGCGCGCAGCGGCGGCAGCGTGATCTCGACCACCTGCAGCCGGTAGTACAGATCCTTGCGGAAGCGCCCGGCGGCGACATCGTCGACGAGCGCGCGGTTCGTCGCCGCGACGATGCGCACGTCGACCGGGATCTCGCGTTCGCTGCCGACCGGGCGCACGCGCCGGTCCTCGAGTACGCGCAGCAGCGCCGCCTGCAGCGGCAGTGGCAGCTCGCCGACCTCGTCGAGGAACAGCGTGCCGCCCTGTGCATAGACGAACAGCCCGTCGCGGCCGGGGCCATGGCCGAACAGCTCGCTCTCGAGCTGCGCCGGCGACGTCGTCGCGCAGCGCACCGGCACGAAAGCGGCGCCGGCGTGCGGCCCCTGGTGGTGCAGCGCGAGCGCGGCGAGCTCCTTGCCGGTGCCGGACTCTCCGCTCAGCAGCACCGTGCTGTCGACCGCCGCGACACGTTGCAGCGCCGCACGCAGGCCCTTGATCGCGATCGAGTCGCCGACCAGCGCGTCCGCCGGCGGCAGCTGCTGCGACAGCGAACGCCGCAGCACCCAGTTCTCGCGCCGCAGCTGCGCGCGCTCGAGCGCGTGCTCGACCGCGCCGAGCACCTGGGTGAGCCGGAACGGCTTGAGCAGGAAGTCGCTCGCACCGGCGCGCAGCGCCTCGATCGCGGTGGCGAGGTCGGCGTAGGCGGTGATCAGCACGACCTCGCAGCCGTTGCCCTGGGCGCGCAGCTCCTGCAGCAGCTCGATGCCGCTCTTGCCGGGCAGCGAGATGTCGAGGATCACCAGGTCGAAGCGGTGGCGCGCGAGCAGCAGCTCGGCCTCCTCGGCCGACGCCGCGCAGAGCGCTTGCCCGGTGCGGCCCGCCAGCGTGCGCTCGAGGAAGTGGCGCATCCCGGGCTCGTCGTCGACGACCAGCACCGCGGCATGCGGCCAGCGCTGCGGCAGCGCGTCCGCGCCGGTTGGTGGCTCGGGGGCGGGTTCGTCGGGCCGGCGGGCAGGGCGGGGCATGGCGTCGCGGTCGATTGTAGGGACGCCCGGCGCGACAAACTGTCGCGCCGGGCGCGACAGTTTGCGCACGCTGCGCCCGGGTAGCGCCGAATGGCCGCGCTCCCGGGGATGCGGTCTGATGCGCCGCCGCGCGCCCTTGGCGGCTCCCGTCAGAACCATCAGGAGTCACGATGTCCTCAGTGCCTGCAAACGGAATGTCCGCCTCCGGCGGTTGGCTGGACAAGGAGCGCACGGTCGCCGGCCCCGGCTTCAACCGCTGGCTGGTGCCGACCTGCGCGCTCGCGATCCATCTGTGCATCGGCATGGCCTATGGCTTCTCGGTGTTCTGGCTGCCGATGAGCAAGCTGCTGTCGGGCACCGACGCGACGCTGTGCGTGAACCAGAGCCTGATGGCCGAGCTGTTCACGACCCAGTGCAACTGGAGCGTGCCCGCGGTGAGCCTGACCTTCACGCTGTTCATCGTGATGCTCGGCGTCTCGGCCGCGCTGTGGGGCGGCTGGCTCGAGCACGCCGGCCCGCGCAAGGCCGGCTTCATCGCCGCGCTGTGCTGGGGCGGCGGCATGGTGGTCGGCGGCGTCGGCGTCGCGACGCACCAGCTCTGGCTGCTCTGGCTGGGCTGCGGCATCCTCGGCGGCGTCGGCCAGGGTCTGGGCTACATCACGCCGGTCTCGACGCTGATCAAGTGGTTCCCGGACCGGCGCGGCATGGCGACCGGCTTCGCGATCATGGGCTACGGCGGCGGCGCGATGATCGGCGCGCCGATCGCCGTCGCGCTGATGGGGCATTTCAAGAGCGACGCCGGCGTGCCCGGTGTCGCGACCACGCTGATGGTGATGGGCGTGCTCTATTTCGTCGTGATGTCGATCGGCGCCTTCGGCTTTCGCATCGCGCCGCAGGGCTGGCTGCCCGACGGCTGGACCCCGTCGGCGAACGCCAAGGCGATGATCACGAACCGCCACGTGCATCTGGACAAGGCCTGGAAGACGCCGCAGTTCTGGCTCATCTGGGCCGTGCTGTGCCTGAACGTCACGGCCGGCATCGGCGTCATCTCGATGGCTTCGCCGATGCTGCAGGAGGTGTTCGGCGCCAAGCTGATCGGCGTCGACTCGGTCGCGACGGTGACGCCGGCGCAGAAGGCGGCGATCGTCGCCGCCGCCGCCGGTCTGGTCGGGTTGATCAGCCTGTTCAACAGCCTCGGGCGCCTGTTCTGGGCCTCGGTCTCGGACCACATCGGGCGCAAGAACACGTACTACACCTTCTTCGTCCTCGGCATCGTGCTCTACACGCTGATGCCGACGCTCGGCCATCATGGGCTGGCGGCGCTGTTCGTCGTCTTCGTCTGTGCGATCCTGACGATGTATGGCGGCGGCTTCGCCACCGTGCCGGCCTACCTGGCCGACATGTTCGGCACGCAGATGGTCGGCGCGATCCACGGCCGGCTGCTCACGGCGTGGTCGGCGGCCGGCGTGATCGGCCCGGTGCTGATCGCCAACATCCGCCAGACCCAGCTCGACGCCGGGCTGGCCAGCAACCTGGCCTACGACCGCACGCTGTATATCCTCGCCGGCCTGCTGTTCGTCGGCCTGATCTGCAACTTCCTCGTGCGCCCGGTCGACGACAGGCACTTCATGACCGACGCCGAGCTCGCCGCCGAGCGCGGCAAGTCGCACGAAGCCACGACGGCGAGCACGGCCGCGGCCTCGACCGCTGCGCGCGGTTCGTTCGGCATCGGCGGCGTGCTCGCCTGGCTCGCGGTGGGGCTGCCCTTCCTGACCGGCGTCTGGATCGCGATCGGCAAGGCCGCGGCGCTGTTCTGAACCGAGCCGCCGACGCGGCGGCTGCGCTACGCGGCGTCGGCCTTCAGCCGCACCGTGAACTGCGCGCCGCCGCCGTCGCGATTCGCGGCCGTGACCGTGCCGCCGTAGCGCTCGACGATGCCGCGGCTGATCCACAGCCCGAGGCCGTTGCCGTCCTTCTTGCCCGTCACGAAGGGCTGGAAGAGCCGGGGCAGCAGATCGGCCGGAAGCCCCGGGCCGGTGTCGGCGACGACGATCTCGACCACGTCGGCGGCGTCGCGCGTCGCCAGCGTCAGCGTGCCGCCTTCGGCCATCGCGGCGATCGCGTTGACGATCAGGTTGACGATCACCTGCTGCAGCTCCTGGCGGTTGATCTCGACCCGGCGCTCGGCCTGCAGCTCGCGCCGGACGACGATCCGCGTCTGCGCGAGAAGGTGGCCGACGAGCACCAGGCAGTCCTCGATCACCTGGGCCGGCGCCAGGCTCTCGACGTAGCCGGCGAACTCGGTCGGGCGCGCGAACTGCAGCAGCTGGTTCACGATCAGCCGCATGCGCTGGATCTGTTCGTCGACCAGCTTCAGCTCCGGCGCGACGCTCGCCGCCACCTCGCGCGGCAGCAGCTCGCGCAGCAGGTCCACGTTGCCCTGGATCACCGCGATCGGGTTGTTCACCTCGTGCGCGATGCTCGCCGTCAGCTGGCCGACGGTGGCCAGCTTCTCGCTGCGCACCAGCTGCGCCTGCGCGCTCTCGAGCTGCGCGCTGCGCTCTGCGACCTTCGCGTCGAGCTCGGCGTTCCAGCGCCGCAGCGCCTGCGTGTTCCTCGCGATCGTCTCGAGCAGGTGGTCCAGGTGGCCGGCGAGGCGGCCGATCTCGTCGCCGCTGGCGACCGTGCCGACGCGCGCGTCGAGCGCGCCGTCCTCGACGCGGCGCATCGTCGCCTCCATCCGCTCGAGCGGGCCGAAGATCGTGCGCGCCCAGCGCAGCGAGACGACCGCGGCGACCGCCATCACGGCGAAGAAGATCGCGCCGATGCTCGCCAGCGCCGCGTATTTGAGCAGCTGGAACGGCCGCTCGAGAAAGCCGACGTAGAGCATCCCGATGCGCCGGCCGGTGCTGTCGGCGAGCGGCTCGTAGGCCGAGACGTACCACTGGTCGACGACGAAGGCGCGCTCGAGCCAGGTGCTGCCGCGGCCGAGCACCGCGTCGCGCACCGACTGCGAGACGCGCGTGCCGATCGCGCGCTGTTCCTGTTCGCTGCCGAACAGGCGCACGTTCGTGCTGATGCGCACGTCGCCGAGAAACAGCGTCGCGGTGCCGCGGCTGCCGAACGGCAGCGAGCCCTCGGGGTAGACGATCTGGTTGATGTGGTCGATGAACGCGAGGTTGCGGTTCAGCAGCACGCCGCCCTGGACGTAGCCGACCAGCCGGCCGCCCGCCGTATGCACCGCGTGCGTCGACAGCAGCAGCATCGCGCGGTCCTCCTGCCGGCGCGCGGTCGGTGCGGCGTTGCGCGTCGCCAGCAGCGGCACGTCGATGCGCGCGCGCGCATCGGCACCGAGCAGGCCCTGCTGGTCGGGCTGCAGCAGCTCGAGGCCGGTTCGGCCGTCGCCTTCGGTGGCGGCCGCGAAGGCCGGCGAGCCGCGGTCGTTGCCGCGTGCCGGCCCGCTGTCGGTGAACACCAGCGTGCCATCGGCGCTGCGCAGGTTGATGAAGTCGAGCCGGTCCTTCGCCTTCAGCCGCTGCAGCAGCGCCACGAGGTCGGCGTGCGGGTCGGCCAGCGCGAGATGCAGCGCATGCGAATCGGCGATCGCGCCGACGCTGGCGCCGACGCTGCCCTGGACGCGCTCGAAATAGCCCTGCGCCACCGCGAGGTCGGCGCGCACCTTGGTGACGAGCAGGCGGTCGAAGGCCACGTTGCCCCACCACAGCAGCACGACGCCGAGCAGCGGCAGCACCACCACCAGCGGCAGCAGCACCATCGCCAGCAGCTTGTCGCGGATTCTCATCGGCGGCGAGTCTACGGGGCCGGCTCGGGCAGCGCGCGAGAATGCAGGCGCGGCGATCGCCGCCCGACGCATGAACCTGATCGACGCCTACCGCTATCTCGCCGCCCTCGAGCAGCACCGCCACTTCGGCCGCGCCGCGGCGGCCTGCCACATCACGCAGCCGGCGCTGTCGAACGCGCTGCGCGCGCTCGAGAGCGAATTCGGCACCGCGATCGTGCGCCGCGGCCGCCAGTACGAGGGCCTGACACCCGAGGGCGAGCAGGTGCTCTCGACCGCGCACCGCGTGCTGCGCGAACAGGAACTGCTCGCGCAGGCGCTGGCCAGCGGTGCGGGGCAGCCGCGCGGGCGGCTCGCGATCGGCTGCGTGCCGACCGCGCTGCCGATCGCGACGCGCTTCGCGGCGCGGCTCGTCGAGCGCCATCCGGGGCTGGTGCCGCGCGTGCGCTCGCTGTCGTCGCAGGAGATCGAGACCGGGCTCGAGACGCTCGCGCTCGACCTCGGGCTGGGCTACACCGACCGCGTCGCCGGCCACCGCGGCAAGCGACTGCAGGTCTGGCCGCAGTACGTCGAGCATTACCACCTGCTCCAGCGCGCTGACCTGCCCGCGCCCGGCCTGAGCTTCGGGCCGCCGATGCACTGGGCCGAGGCCGCCGCGCTGCCGCTCGCGCTGCTGTCGCCGGAGATGCACAACCGGATGATCCTGGACGAGGTCTTCCGTGGCCTCGCGCTCGAGGTCCGGCCCGCGCTCGAGACCAATTCCGAGCTCGCGCTGCTGGTCGCGGTGCAGTCGGGCACGCTCGCGGCGGTGCTGCCGGGCGCGCTGGTCGGCACCGTGGTGGCGCAGCAGGCGCTGCTCGCGCGCCCGCTGGTCGAGCCCGATCTGCGCACGCCGATCGGCTTCATGAGCGCCGTCGGCGCACGCCCGTCGCGCGCACTCGAGGCGGCGCTGGCGCTGGCCGGGGACGCCGCTTGGCTCGCGCATGCCGCGGCGCACAGCGGGCCGCTGCGCGCGCTCTGACCGGTTCATCACGAACGCGAATCGACCGGTTCGCAAATCCCATTGGACAGCGCGGGGCGCGCACGGCGATAGTCGCTGCCGCCCATGAACCATCCCGTCATCCCGATCGCCGTCGTCCAGGGCGCGAGCCGCCAGCGCAAGCGCCAGGCGCCCAAGGGTCGGCGCGTCGACCCGGCCGCACTGGCCGAGGTCCAGGCGCTGCTCGGCGCCGGGCCGCACCGGCGCGACCTGCTGATCGAATACCTGCACCGCCTCAACGACCGCTACGGCCAGCTCGGCACGCCGCACCTGGCGGCGCTGGCACAGCTGCTGAAGCTGGCGCAGACCGAGGTCTACGAGGTCGCGAGCTTCTACCACCACTTCGAGATCGCGCGCGAGGACGCCGACGGCCGCGTGCCGGCCGCGCCGGCGCTGACGGTGCGCGTCTGCGACGGCCTGGCCTGCGAGATGGCGGGCGCCGCCGATCTGATCGCGAAGCTGCCCGCGCTGCTCGGCACCGAGGTGCGCGTGATCGCCGCACCCTGCCTGGGCCGCTGCGAGCAGGCGCCGGCGGCAGTGGTGCACCAGCATCCGCTCGCCCGGGCCAGCGTCGACAGCGTGCGCGCCGCGGTGCGCAACGGTGCGCGCCGGGCCGAGCCCGCGCCCTATGTCGGTCTGGACGCCTACCTCGCGCAGGGCGGCTACGCGCTGCTGCGCGACTGCGTCGAGGGTCGGCGCGACGTCGAGAACGTGATCCAGACGATGGAGGACGCGGGCCTGCGCGGCCTGGGCGGCGCAGGCTTCCCGGCCGGGCGCAAGTGGCGCATCGTGCGCGCCGAGGCCGGGCCGCGGCTGATGGCGGTGAACATCGACGAAGGCGAGCCCGGTACCTTCAAGGACCGCTGGCTGCTCGAGCGCGACCCACACCGCTTCGTCGAAGGCATGCTGATCGCCGCCTGGGCCGTGGGCATAGAGACGATCTACGTCTACCTGCGCGACGAATACCACGGCGGCCGCGCGCTGCTCGAGGCCGAGCTCGCCCGGCTGCGCGCCGCGCCACCGATCGCCGCGCTGCCGACGATCGAACTGCGCCGCGGCGCCGGCGCCTACATCTGCGGCGAAGAGTCGGCGATGATCGAATCGATCGAAGGCAAGCGCGGCATGCCGCGGCTGCGCCCGCCCTACGTCGCGCAGGTCGGGCTGTTCGGGCGGCCGACGCTGGAGCACAACTTCGAGACCCTGTACTGGGTGCGCGAGCTGCTCGAGCAAGGCGGCGCGTGGTTCGCCGCGCAGGGGCGGCACGGGCGCAAGGGGCTGCGCCGCTTCTCGGTCTCGGGCCGGGTGCGCGAGCCCGGGGTCAAGCTCGCGCCGGCCGGCATCACGCTGCGCGAGCTGGTCGACGAGTTCTGCGGCGGCATGCTGCCCGGCCACGAGCTCTACGCCTACCTGCCCGGCGGCGCCTCGGGTGGCATCCTGCCGGCGCGGCTGGCCGACGTGCCGCTGGACTTCGACACGCTGCAGCCGCACGGTTGCTTCATCGGCTCGGCGGCTGTGATCGTGCTCTCGCAGCAGGACAGCGTGGTCGACGCCGCGCGCAACCTGATGCGCTTCTTCGAGCACGAGAGCTGCGGCCAGTGCACGCCGTGCCGCGCCGGCACCGCGAAGATGCGCGCGCTGATCGAGCAGCCGGTCTGGGACCAGCCGCTGCTCGCCGAACTGTCGCAGGTGATGCGCGACGCGTCGATCTGCGGCCTGGGCCAGGCGGCGCCGAATCCCGTGGACTGCGTGGCCAGGTACTTCGGCGACGAACTGACTTCCTCATGAGCGACATCACCTTCCTGCTCGACGGCCGTGAAGTGCGCGGCCGCGCCGACGAGACGATCCTCGACATCGCCGACCGCGAAGGCGTCGCGATCCCGCGCCTGTGCGCGAAGGACGGCCTCGCGCCCGCGGGCAACTGCCGCTCGTGCATGGTCGAGGTCGACGGCGAGCGCGTGCTCGCCGCCTCGTGCTGCCGCCGTCCACAGCAAGGCATGAAGGTTCAGAGTGCCAGCGAGCGCGCGCGCAAGGCGCAGCAGATGGTGCTCGAGCTGCTCCAGTCGGACCTGCCCGAGACGCCGTACACGCGCCACAACGAGGTCGACGACTGGGCCGGGCGCCTCGGCCTGGGCAAGCCGCGCTTCGCGCCGCGGCCGGCGGTGGCGGCCGACCTCAGCCATGCCGGCATCGCGGTGAACCTGGACGCCTGCATCCAGTGCACGCGCTGCCTGCGCGCCTGCCGCGACGCGCAGGGCAACGACGTCATCGGCCTGGCCGGGCGCGGCAGCCACGCGAAGATCGTCTTCGACATGGACGACGCGATGGGCGCGTCCACCTGCGTCGCCTGCGGCGAGTGCGTGCAGGCCTGCCCGACCGGCGCGCTCGCGCCGGCGCAGGGTGCGGCGCTGGCGGTGCCCGACCGCAGCGTCGAGTCGCTGTGCCCGTACTGCGGCGTCGGCTGCCAGCTGACCTACCACGTCAAGGACGAGACGATCCTGTTCGTCGAAGGCCGCGACGGCCCGGCCAACCATGGCCGGCTGTGCGTGAAGGGACGCTACGGCTTCGACTACGTGCGCCACCCGCAGCGGCTGACGGTGCCGCTGATCCGGCGGGCGGGCTACCCGAAGAATGCCGACGGGCTTTCGGACATGAATGCCGACGAGATCCGCCGCGCCTTCCGCGAAGCGAGCTGGGACGAGGCGCTGGCGCTGGCCGGCGGCACGCTGAAGACGATCCGCGACACCCATGGCGCGCAGGCACTGGCCGGCTTCGGCTCGGCCAAGGGCAGCAACGAGGAAGCCTACCTGTTCCAGAAGCTGGTGCGGCTGGGCTTCGGCAGCAACAACGTCGACCACTGCACGCGGCTGTGCCACGCGTCCAGCGTCGCGGCGCTGCTCGAGGGCATAGGCTCGGGCGCGGTCAGCAACCCGGTGATGGACGTGCTCGAGGCCGAGGTCGTGATCGTGATCGGCGCGAACCCGACCGTGAACCACCCCGTCGCCGCGACCTGGATCAAGAACGCGGTCGAGCGGGGCACGAAGCTGATCGTGATGGACCCGCGCCGCAGCGACCTGGCGCGCATCGCGCACCGCTACCTGCCGTTCAAGCCCGACACCGACGTCGCGCTGCTGAACGCGATGATGCACGTCATCGTCGAGGAGAACCTCGTCGACGCCGAGTTCATCGAACAGCGCACCGAGGGCTACGCGGCGCTGGTCGAGAACGTGCGCGGCTACGCCCCCGAGGCGATGGCGCCGATCTGCGGCATCCCGGCCGAGACGATCCGCGAGGTCGCGCGCCTGTACGCGACGAGCAAGGGCTCGATGATCCTCTGGGGCATGGGCGTGAGCCAGCACGTGCACGGCACCGACAACGCGCGCTGCCTGATCGCGCTGGCGCTGATGACGGGCCAGATCGGCCGCCCCGGCACCGGGCTGCACCCGCTGCGCGGCCAGAACAACGTGCAGGGCGCGTCGGATGCGGGGCTGATCCCGATGATGTACCCCGACTACCAGCGCGTCGACGACGCCGCGGTGCAGGCCCGCTTCGCGCAGGCCTGGGGCGTGCCGGCGGCACGGCTCGACGCCAAGCCCGGGCTCACGGTGGTGGAGGTGATGCGCGCGATCGAGGCTGGCCAGGTGCGCGGCATGTACATCATGGGCGAGAACCCGGCGATGAGCGACCCCGACGCCGAGCACGCGCGCCACGCGCTCGCCTCGCTCGAGATGCTGGTCGTGCAGGACCTGTTCCTGACCGAGACCGCGGCGCTGGCCGACGTGGTGTTGCCGGCCTCGGCCTTCGCCGAGAAGACCGGCAGCTTCACCAACACCGACCGCACCGTCCAGCTCGGCCGTCAGGTGCTGGCGCCGCCCGGCGATGCGCGTCCGGACCTGTGGATCCTGATCGAGATGGCGCACCGGCTCGGGCTGGACTGGTCGCATTACGGGCCGGTCGAAGGTGACGGCGAGGCCGCGGTGGCGCGGGTGTTCGACGAGATGCGCCACACGATGCCCAGCATTGCCGGCATCACCTGGGGCCGGCTCCAGGCCGAACACGCGGTGACCTATCCCTGCCACGCCGAAGGCGACCCGGGCGAGCCGGTGGTCTTCGTCGACGACTTCCCGACGGCCAGCGGCAAGGCGCGCTTCGTGCCGGCCGACATCATCCCCGCCGACGAGCGCCCCGACGCCGAGTACCCGCTGGTGCTGATCACCGGGCGCCAGCTCGAGCACTGGCACACCGGCAGCATGACGCGCCGCTCGGGCGTGCTCGACGCGCTCGAGCCCGACCCGGTGGCGATGCTGCACCCGGCGGACCTGGCCGCGATCGGCCTGCGGCCGGGCGACCCGGTGACGCTGAGCTCGCGCCGTGGCCAGGTGACGCTCTACGCGCGCGCCGACGACGCGTCGCCGCGCGGCACGGTGTTCGTCGCGTTCTGCTGGTACGAGGCGGCGATCAACAAGCTCACGAACCCGGCGCTGGACCCGGTGGCCAAGATCCCCGAGTTCAAGTACTGCGCGGTGCGCGCGACGGGGGGCGGCGAAGTGGCGCGCGAGCTGGCGGAGGCTTGAACTCACGCCGGGACGGTGCGCCGCCCCTGGGCACCGTAGTCACTGCGAACTGAAGACTGCATGTAGCGCCTCGGCGCGGCAGATCTCGCAGACGACCGATCCCCTTCCGTCTGTTGGCATGGAGGGCCGTATCGCACGGCTCCCCCCGCCCCCTCCGAGAGGGGGCGCCTGCATGACCGTCGGGCCGGCCTCGCGGCCGGTGCGTCGTTCGACGCGCTGCACGTACCAACAGCGCCGCCTGGCTCGAGAGTGGGTCGGCCTGCGGGCCGACTCGTCATCCCAGCTGGAGACCCGCCGCCTCGTGCCGAATGCCGGCAATCGCAAACGGCAGCCCCAAGGAGATCCGACGCGAACAAGGCGGAGCCTCGACCTCATGCGCCCGAGGGCCGCATCGTCCGGGCTCTTGTGGGTGCTGCGCGGGGCGACGAGAGCGTTCGCTGAAGTGCGTGTCTGAAGCGCAGAGTTCTTCGATGCATGGCGACCGAAGATTCGAATGCTCGGCGCGTGGCATCCGAACTAGAGTCGCGGCGTAGGCAGCCCACACAGGAGACGACGATGCCTTCCACCGTGCCCACGGCCTGCGACGCCGCGGCCTCGCTGCTGGCCATCGTGGTGTCCGCCAATGGGCGCATCGACACCCGTGAGGTGGCCGAACTCGACCGGCTGCGTGCCTACCGGCGACTGGGCGTCCCGCGCGAGAGTTTCCTCACGCTCGCCGACGCCGCCCTCGAGGAGATCGGCCTGGCGCTGAGCGAGTCCCAGTGGTTGCGCCTGAGCGACCGTTCGCGCCTGCTGGCATTGCAGCAGGCCGTCGTCGATCCGCGGCTGCGACTGCTCGTGTGCCGGCTGTCCGCGGCCGTCATCACCGCCGACGGCCGCGTCACCGGCGACGAGCGCCTCGTCTACGGATCGCTGCAGAGCCAGTGGGGTGTCACCGACGCGATGGTCGCGCGGGCCATCATGCAGGAGCACGCGTAACGATGGTCGAGGTGAGCCCTGGCGCCATTCGGGACAGGGTGTTCAGCGCCGGCGCCGGTGCCGCTTCCACAGCACGGACAGCCTCCATGCCACCGAAACCAGGAAGTACGTTGCGGTGCCGACCGCAGTGGCCATGACGGCCAACCCGAGCAGGAGCGGCTTGCCCACGGCCAGGACGCGACGCGTCGCGCGCTGCCACCAGCTGTCGTTCGACGGGCCGTCCTCGACGCCGCTGCCGAGCCCGGGGGGCGCAGCGGCCGGCTCGCCGAGGATCGCGCTGCCCAGGTGCCAGGCAAGGTAGTAGATGGGGCCCATGGTCAGCGGATTGGTCACCAGCGTGCTGGCCACCGCAGCGGGCACGTTGGCGCGCAGCGCGACCGCGGCCGCCGCGCTCAGCGGGATCTGCGCCAGCGGGACGAGCAGACCGAAGAAGAAGCCCAGTGCCATGCCGAGCGCCAGGCCGCGCCGGCTCAGGTGCCACAGCCGCGGGTGATGCAGTGCGGGGCCGAGCCAGCGCAGCCATCGGCTGGCGCGGACGGCCTCGGCGTCGGGCAGCCGGTCACGCAGTCTCTTCATGCGCTGGTGCGTCGAATGCCGGCAGCCGCCGGCCTCATGCCGCGTTGCCGCGTGCGGCGCGACGGGAGCGTCGGGCGCGCGCCGGCGGCTGGAACAGCTCGCCGCGCGCCGCATGGGTGATGGCGAGCACGCAAGGGTGGGTGATGCGACGCTCGATCGAGATTGCATAGAACTGCTCCTCGACCCCGTCGATCGTGCCCACGTGCTCCACCTGCAGCCGCGACTCGATCTCGGCGGTCAGCACCTCCGGGCCGAGCAGGTAGCCGACGCCCTGGCGGCCGAACTCCTGCGCGAGGGCGCTGTCGTCGAACTCGGCGACGATGCGTGGCCCCAGGCCGCGCGACTCGAACCAGGCGCGCAGGCGCTGCCCGGCGGCCGAGTCCTCGCCAGGCATCAGCAGCGGCGCGCCGTCCAGGCACTCGGGGAAGGGCTTGCGCGAGCGTGACCTCAGAGCCCGCGCGGCAAAGACGCCGATGCGCGAGCTGCCCAGGCGGTGGCTGAAGGCCTTCACGCTCACCGTGGGCGGCAGCGGCGCATCGGCGATGACCAGGTCGAGCGCATGCACCGCCAGTTCGGACAGCAGGCGATCGAGGCGCCACTCGCGGCACACGATGCGCACCGGCTCCTTCACCTTGAGCGCCGGCTCCACCAGGTGGTAGGCGATCGACTTGGGCACGGCGTCGGCCACCCCGACACGGAACTCCACCGTGCGGCCCTTGCGCGCCTTCTCGCGCACCGCGGCCTCGAGCTCGGAGCCGAGCGAGAAGATCTCTTGCGCGTAGCCCAGCGCGAGCCGGCCCGTGTCGGTCAGCACCAGGCGCCGGCCGACCTTCTCGAACAGCGGCCCGCCCAGACGTTCGGCGAGGAGCTGGATCTGGCCGCTGATGGTCTGCGGCGTCAGGTGCAGCTGGCGGCTGGCCGCCGCGACGCTGCCGGTCTCGGCCACCTGGACGAAGTAGTGAAGGTGCTTGTAGTTGATGGCCGGCATCAGATTTATTCGATTGTTTCAATTCGATTAATCGAGTTTACGTCGAAGCTCGGCGCCCCTAGAGTGAACGGCAACGAAGCATCCGCACGGCGAGAGAGGTCAGCCATGGAGATCCGGTTCATTGCCCAGGCGGGACGAGGCCGCAACGGCGACGCTGCACTGGCAGACCATGCGCGGCGCCGGCTGCATTTCCGCCTGATGCACCGCAGCGACCGCGTTGCGCACATCGCGGTGCGGCTGGGCGACACCGGAGGTCGCCGCGGTCGTGGGGACACGTACTGCGTCATGCAGGTGCAGCTGCGCGGTGCACCGGCAGCGACCGTGGTCGACATCGGCGCGGACGCCTACGACACGGTCGACCGCGCCGCCGACCGTGTCGCTCGCCTGGCGGAGCTGCAGTTGCGCGGGGTCGACGCCGCGCGCCCACCTTCCGCCGGTGCCGGGGCCGTCGCGGCATGAAGAGCTCGCTTCCCTCGGCGGGGAGCGAACGGAACCACGCAAGCATCGAAAGGAGTCCCCTCATGAGCCCACTGCAGACGCTGCCCCGGGACCTGGCACCGGCCGGCGCGACGACCCCACCGGCCACGCACAGGGTCCTGCGCAACACCTACGCGCTGCTGTCGATGACGCTCGCGTTCAGCGCGGGCGTCGCGGCGCTGGCCGCGGCCTGGAAGCTGCCCCATCCGGGCATCGTGCTCACGCTGGCGGGCTACTTCGGCCTGCTGTTCGCCACGACCCGGCTGCGCAACAGCGGCTGGGGTGTCGTGTCGGTGTTCGCGCTGACGGGCTTCATGGGCTACACCCTGGGGCCGATCGTCGCCCACTACCTGTCGCTCCCGAACGGCCACCAGGTGGTGCTGATGGCGATGGGTGGCACGGCGGCGATCTTCCTGGGGCTTTCGGCCTACGTGCTGAAGACCCGGCGCGACTTCGGGTTCCTCGGCGGCTTCCTGTTCGCCGGCATCCTGGTCGCCTTCCTCGCGGGTCTGGGCGCGATCTTCTTTCAGGTGCCGGCGCTCGCGCTCACCGTGTCGGCCGCCTTCGTGCTGCTGATGGCCGGCCTGATCCTGTTCGAGACGAGCCGGATCGTCCGGGGCGGCGAGACCAACTACGTGATGGCCACGGTGAGCCTGTTCGTCTCGATCTTCAACCTGTTCACCAGCCTGCTGCACCTGATCGGTCTGGGCAGCGACAACGAATGACCTCGGGAGATCCACCATGCACGAAATCGACATCGACGCACGCCGACGCCCGCAGCGTCGGGCCGGCACCGCCGTCCTGACGCCCACGATCACACGCTGGCCGCTCGCAGCGCGCGCGGCCAGCTGGACGCTGCTGGCCATGACGCTGACTGCGTTGTGGGTGTTCGCCCCGGGCTGAGACCCTGGCGGCATCGAATCCGAATCACCGATGGAGGCCCAACGCCATGACCAAGCCGGACTTTCGCCCCTACCCCCGAAACAGCCCGCAAGCCGCCGGGCGCATCCTGGCCACGGCCCTGCTGGCCAACGGTGACATCAAGGCCGCCGAATGGCTGCGGCTGGCGGAGACGAACGCGTTCGAAAGACTCGGTCTGCAGGGCCTGCAGTGGCATCGGGTGATGGACGATCTGTGCCAGGACCTGATGAGCAGCACCCGCCCGGGGCAGAACTGCCTGATCGACGCTCCCACGCTGCAATCCTGGCTGGGCGAGATCGACGACGTGCCGCTGCAGGCGCTGGTGATCGAGCTGTGCGCCGAGGTCATCGAGGCCGACGGCGAGGTCGATCCCGGTGAGTCGATCGTGCTGCGCGCGGCGCTCGAGCAGTGGGTGCTGCCGATGCAGGAGCAGCAGCGCGTCGAGCCGCTGATCTACGGGCTCGACTTCCAGGTCGTCCCCAGACGCCGCGCGTCCGCTCCTGCCTGAGGCGGCGGCCAGCGTCGCCTCGTCCCGGGGCCGGCGGCGCAGCAAGTGCCGCCGGCTCCGCCGCGTTGACCCTTCGCCAAGCCGAACGCATAGAAGATACTTGTTCGTCTGGACGAGGTACGGCCCATGCGCTGCGTCGATCTCGCACTGCTGCCTGCGTTGGCCGAGATGGCCCTCCAGCTCGGCCAGCGGTGTGCGGCCGATCTCCTCTCGAGTGAGCCGCGATGACCCTGCTCCTGTTCGTCGGTGGACTCGCGGCCCTGGTGGCGGGCGCTTCCCTGCTGGTGCGCGGGGCCTCGCTGCTGGCGCTGCGCCTGGGCCTGTCGCCGCTGGTGGTGGGCCTCACGGTGGTGGCCTTCGGCACCAGCGCGCCGGAGATGGCGGTGTCCACGGGCGCCGTGCTGACGGGGCAGGGCGGTCTGGCGATCGGCAACGCCGTGGGCAGCAACACCTTCAACGTGCTGTTCATCCTCGGCCTGGCCGCCCTCGTCACGCCGCTGGCGGTGCACCGGCAGGTGATCCGGCGCGAGGCGCCGATCATGATCGGCGGCGCGGTGCTGCTCATCGTGCTGAGCCTGGACGGCACGCTGGGCTTGTTCGACGCGCTGCTGCTGCTGGGCCCGCTGGTGGCCTACACGATGTTCCTGCTGCGTCGCTCGCGCGCCGAGCCCGCCGCCGGCGGCCGCGACGAGTTCACCGAGGCACTGCCGGCTGCCGCCTCCGGGCGCTGGGACGCCAGGCTCCCAGGGCAGGTCGGGTTGATCGTCACCGGCCTGGTGCTGCTCGTGCTCGGCTCCGAGGGGCTGGTGCACGCTGCGGTGAGCCTCGCGCGCGCGCTGGGCCTGTCCGAAGTCGTCATCGGCCTGACCATCGTCGCGGCGGGCACCTCGCTGCCCGAGGTCGCCGCGTCGGTGATGGCCAGCCTCAAGGGCGAGCGCGACATCGCGGTCGGCAACGTGGTCGGCAGCTGCGTCTTCAACCTCTTCGGCGTCGTGGGGCTGAGCGCGCTGGTGGCGTCGCTCGGCACGGGTGCTGCGCTGCCCGTGCCCCTCGACGTGTCCCGGTTCGATCTGTGGGTGATGCTCGCGGCGCTGGTTGCCTGCCTGCCGGTGTTCCTCACCGGGCGCGAGATCGCGCGCTGGGAAGGAGGCCTGTTCCTCGCCTACTACGTCGCATACACCGCCTACCTGGTGTTGGCCGCGCAGCGCCATGCGGGGGTGCAGGCGTTCGGCGACGCGATGCTGGGTTTCGTGCTGCCGCTGACCATCGTCACGCTGGGCGTGACGATGGTCTGGCGCCCGGGGCGCCGACCATGAGCCGGCCCTTGCCCCACCCGGCGAACGCGGCGGCCCGCGCTTCGTCGATGGGACGCGCCGAGCGCGCCGCCTTCGCGCTGCTGCCACTGGCCGCGTTCGCTGCCGTGGCGACGTTGCTGCTGCGTTCCGAGCTGCCGCTGGCGGGTGCGTTCGAGTGGGTGCCGGCGCTGGGCATCGCGCTGGCCTGGCGCATCGACGGCCTGGCGGCCCTGATGCTGCTGATGATCACCGGCGTGGGCAGCGCGGTGTTCGTCTATGCCGCAGGCTACCTCGCCGGCCACCCCGGGCAGCGGCGGCTCTACGTTCTGCTGACCCTCTTCATGCTGGCGATGATCGGCTGCGTCACCGCCGACGATCTGTTCACGCTGTTCCTGTTCTGGGAGGCGACGAGCGTGCTGTCGTTCCTGCTCGTCGGCTTCGACCACGAGCAGCCGGGCAGAAGCAAGTCGGCGCAGCAGGCGCTGCTGGTCACGGGCACGGGCGGGCTCGCGCTGCTGGCCGGACTGATCCTGATCTCGCAAGCGATGGGCGCGAGCTCGATCAGCGCCATCGTCGAGCGTCTGCCGGCGACCGCGCCCGGCCCGGTGCTGACGGCGGGCGTGGTGCTGGTGCTGGTGGGCGCCTTCACCAAGAGCGCGCAGTTTCCGTTCCATTTCTGGCTGCCCAATGCGATGGCCGCGCCTACCCCGGTCTCGGCCTACCTGCACTCGGCGACGATGGTCAAGCTCGGCGTCTACCTGATGGCGCGGCTGGACGCGGGGCTCGACGCCTGGCCGCTCTGGCAGCTGCTGCTGCAGGGGGCGGGCTCGATCACCGCCGCGCTGGGCATGGTGCTGGCGCTGCGCGAGCGCGATCTGAAGCGCATCCTGGCCTGGTCCACGGTGGCCACGCTGGGCACCCTCGTGGCGCTGGTGGGCATGCCGGGCGAAGGCGCCGCGGTGGCGGTCGGGGCGCTGCTGCTGGCGCACGCTCTTTACAAGGCGCCGCTGTTCTTTGTCGCCGGCAACATCGACCACGGTACCGGCACGCGCGTGATCGATCGCCTGGGCAACCTGGGCCACGCGATGCCCTGGACGGCCGCGGCGGCGGCACTGGCGGGGATGTCGATGGCGGGCATTCCCCTTTCGTTCGGCTACGTCGTCAAGGACCTGATCGGCGATGCCAAGGCCGGTGGCGACGTGCTCGCCTTCGTGCCGCTGGCCAACACCGTGTTCTCGGCGATCGCGGTGGCGGTGGCCGGCGTCGCCGCGGTGCGCGTGTTCTGGCGTCACCCCGGCGCCAGCGAGACGCCCGAGGCCCACGAGGGCGGCCCGGCGCTGGTACTGCCGCCGCTGGTGCTGGCCGGCCTGGGCGTGGCGCTGGGGCTGTTCCCGGTCTGGGCGCAGCCGGTGGTCGAGGCCGTCGGCGTGGCGATGACTCCCGGGAGCGCCCCGGTGCTGGCGCCGCTGACGGGCGTGCTCGGGCCGGAGCTGCTGTCCTTTGGCGTCACGTTCGCGCTCGGTGCCGTCGTCTTCCTGCTCTGGGACCCGCTGCACCGTGTGGTCGACGCGCTGGCGTCACGCTTCGCGGCCTTCGGACTGGCTGCGCAGTACGAGCGCACGCTGGGCTGGATCCCGCGCATCGCCGCGCTCGCCACGCGGGCGCTGCAGCACGGCCGATCGCCGGCCTACATGGCGCTCGCCGCCGCGGTGGCGCTGCTGGCCATCGGCCTGCCGCTGGCGGCGGCTGCGCCGACGCTGGCCTGGCCGGCCTGGTCGGTGCCGCCGCTGGGCGTGGCGGGCGGCGTGCTGCTGATCGGTGTCGGCGCGCTGGTCGCCGCCACGCGCAGGGAGCGTCTCGTGCTGCTGCTCGGTGCCGGTCTGGTGGGCTATGGCAGTGCGGTGCTGTTCCTGTTCACGGGCGCGCCCGACGTGGCTTACACGCAGGTGGTGGTCGAGACGGTGTTCGTCATCGTCGTCGCGGCGGTGCTGCTCGCCCTCGGGCGCCGCGGCAAGGCGACGAGCGTTCCCGAGCCGGGCTGGCGCCCGCTGGCGCTGCTGCTGTCGATCGGCCTGGCCAGCGTGCTTGCCGCGCTGATGCTCGCCGCGGTGGCGGTGCCCTTCGACGACACGCTGTCGCGCTGGTTCGGCGACCAGAGCGTCGTGGCCGCACACGGCCGCAACGTGGTCAACGTGATCCTCGTCGACTTCCGCGCGCTGGACACGCTGGGCGAGATCACCGTCGTGATGCTGTCGCTGCTGGCGGCCGTGCCGCTGCTGCGGGCGGTGCGCCCGCGGCGCGGGCCGGAGGGCGGACGATGAACCGCCGGCTGGTGATTCTCGAGGTCGCGGCCCGGCCGCTGTACTGGCTGATCCTGGCCGCGTCGCTCGCGGTGCTGCTGCGCGGCCACGACGAGCCCGGTGGCGGCTTCATCGGCGGCCTGCTGGCGGTGACGGCCAGCGTGCTGTGGGCGGTGGCGCATGGCGCCGAGGCCGCCACGCGGCGCCTGCCGCTGCGCTCGCCCGTGCGGCTGGCGGCGCTGGGCGTGCTGGTCGCGGCAGTCTCGGGCCTGCCGGCCTGGGTGCTGGGCAAGGCCTACCTCACTCATCTGTGGGCCAGCGTGCCGCTGGGCTTCGCGCTGCTGCCGGTCTCCACGGTGCTGGTGTTCGACCTGGGCGTGTACCTGTGCGTCTGGGGCGCGCTGGCGGGCTATGCGATCGCGCTGCTGGACAGCGACGAGGCGGCGGACGACGAGCCTGTGTCACCGGAGGCGGACGCGCGATGATCTGGGCCGTCGCCTTCGCGCTGTGGATCACGCTCGCTGCCGGGCTGTACCTGGCGCTGTCGCGCGACGTGCTGCGCTGCGTGGTGGGCCTGGCGCTGCTGGGCAGCGCGGTGAACCTGCTGCTGCTCGCCGCGGGCCGCCTCGCGTCGGCGCAGCCGGCCGTGATCGAAGCGGGCGGCCAGGTGCTGCAAGGCGCGGCCAACCCGCTGCCGCAGGCGCTGGTGCTGACCGCCATCGTGATCGGCTTTGCGCTGATGTGCTTTGCGCTGGTGCTGGTCATGCAGCTGGTGCGGCGCGTGGGCACCGACGACGCGCTCGCGCTGCGGCTGGTCGAACCCGAGCCTGCGGATCCGGTGAAACCGCCGCTGGCCTGCGATGGCGCTCGCCCGCACGGCGCGGACGGCAGCAACGACGCGAGGAGCGTCGCGTGAGCATCGTCGCCACTGCACCGGTGCTCGTGCCGCTGGCCACCACGGCCCTGACCGCGCTCGCCTCGGGCCGCTCGCGCGTGCAGCAGGCCGTCAGCTTCGCGGGTGCGCTGGGCTTGCTCGCCGTGGCAACGGTGCTGATGGTGCAGGTGGCGCGCGGTGCGCCGGCGAGCGTGAGCTTCGGCGACTGGGCGCCGCCCTATGGCATCGAGTTCCAGCTCGACGGCCTGTCCAGCGTGCTGGTGCTGGTGACGGCGCTGATGGGCGTCGCGTCGCTGCTGTTCCTGGCCAGCGGGGCCGATCCCGGTCCGCGCCACCCGATGCTGCTGCCGCTCATGCACGGCATGCTGGCCGGCGTGGTGGGTGCGTTCAGCACCGCCGACCTGTTCAACCTGTACGTCTGGTTCGAGGTGATGCTGATCTGTGCTCTGGGCCTGATCGCGCTCGGCGGCCGTCGCGAGCAGCTCGACGCGGCCTTCAAGTACCTGGGCCTGAACCTGTTCGGCACGCTGCTGCTGCTGGCCGCGGTCGGCCTGCTGTACGCGGCGACGGGCGAGCTGAACTACGCCGCGCTGGCGGTGGCGTCGCGCCGGGTCGACCCGGCGCTGCTGCACGCGTTGCTCGCCGCGCTCGCGCTGGGGCTGCTGCTGAAGTCGGCGGCGTTTCCGCTCTACGCCTGGCTGCCGGCGTCCTACCCCACGCTGCCGGCGCCGGTGCTGGCGCTGTGCGCCGGGCTCCTGACCAAGGTGGGCGTCTATGCCCTGCTGCGCACGCTGGGCGACGTCTTCGTGCCCGCGGGCGCGGCGCTGTTCGGCGTGCTGGGCTGGTTGGCCGCGGCGACCATGGTCGCCGGCGTGCTGGGCGCGGCCTACCACTGGGACATGCGGCGCATCCTGGCCTTCCACATCGTGAGCCAGATCGGCTACATCCTGCTCGCCGTGGCGCTGGGCGGGCCGGGCGGCAACGCCGCGGCGATCTTCTACACGGTGCACCACATCGTCGTGAAGGCGAACCTGTTCCTGATCGCCGGCATGGTGGCCGCGCTGGCCGGAAGCTACGACCTGCGGCGCATCGGCGGCCTCGCCGCGGCGCGGCCGGCGCTGGCGCTGCTGTTCGCGGTGCCGGCGCTGTCGCTCGTCGGCATCCCGCCGCTGTCGGGCTTCTGGGCCAAGCTGCTCGTGCTGCAGCAGGCGTTCGCGCAGGGCCGCTACGCCTGGGCTGCGATCGGCCTGATGGTGAGCGTGCTCACGCTGTACTCGATGCTGAAGATCTGGGTCGAGGCCTTCTGGAAGCGCCACCCCGAGGCCGACCGCGCCGACGCGTCGGTGCCCTGGCAACCGCGGCGCGTCGCGCTGGCCCCGGCCTGGCTGGCCACGGGTCTGCTCGCCGCGGTCACGCTGGCCATCGGCCTGGCGCCGCAGACCTTGATCGAGTTCGCGCGCGAGGCGGCCGCCACGCTGGGCCGGCGATGATGGGCGCGCCGGCACGACCCGAAGGAGGAAAGCGCATGAACAGGCTCGGTGCTGCGATCGTGCTGCCCTTGCGGTTCGGCTGGGCCGTGGTCACCGCGGGTGCGCAGACCCTGGCCGCGATCGTGCGCCAGGGGCTGTCCACCGGCACGCCGCCGCCGGCGTCCTTCGTGCGCATCGGCTTCGCGCCGATGAGCGCGCAGGGCGTGGCGCTGCTGGGCTGCATGGTGTCGCTGACGCCGGGAACGACCGTGATCGACATCGACCTACCACGCCGGGAGATGGTGCTGCACATGCTCGACGCGCGCCAGGCCGAAGCCGCCGCCGCGGCCCTCCGGCGCGACTTCGAGCCGCCGCTGCTGGCCTGGTTCGGGGAGGCGCGATGAGCGGGTTCGACGGTGCGGCCGCGATGGCCTGGGCCGCGGCGCTGCTCACGGCCCTGGCCTTGCTCGCCACGCTGCTCGCGACGGTGCGCCTCGTGCGCGGCCCGCGCCACGCGGACCGCGTGGTGGCGCTGGACATCTTCCTCGCCGCGGCGGTGGCGCTGTGCGTGGCGGCGTCGCTGGGCACCGGCCGCACGGTTTTTCTCGACGTGGCCATCGGCCTGGCCCTGGTCGGCTTCGTGGGCACGGTGGGCTGGGCGCGGCTCATCGAGCGGTCGGCGCCTTCCGAAACGCAGGAGCCCGGACCATGATCTCGATCTTCGGTGCCCTGCTGCTGGCGGCGGGGGCGGTCCTGCTGGTGATCGCGGCCTGGGGTGTCATCGTGCTGCCCGATGCGCTGGCCCGTCAGCACGCGGCCACCAAGGCGGGCACGCTGGCGCTGGCGCTGGTGTGCCTGGGAGCGATGCAGATGGCGCGCGACGCGGCCTGGACCTGGCGGCTGTTGCTGATCCTCGGCTTCCTCCTCGTCACCCTTCCCGTCGCCTCCCATCTGCTGGCGCGGGCGGCGGTGCGGGAGGCCGGGCTGGACCGCGCCGTGGAAGCCGCGCCGGCCGTGGGGCAGGGCCGGGAACAGGGCGCCTTGCGTTGACGGCCGGTCGGTCCGGCACGGCGGCACGGCGGCGCGAGATCCGCGGCTCTTGTCCCGCTCCCGAACGGGAGCCCGCTCACGCCGTCCACAGCCGCGCGCTGCTCGCCACCGCGGCGATGGCGGCGAAGCCGGCGCCCAGCGCCAGCGCCCAGGTCGGGCCTTGGGCGCCGGCGAGGCCGAAGCACAGCGCGACGAGCGCGGCGCCGCTGGTCTGGCCGATCAGGCGTGCCATCGCGATCACGCCGCTGGCGCCACCGCTGCGCTCGGGGGGCGCGCTGGCCATCAGCGCCTTCAGGTTGGGTGACTGGAAGAACCCGAAGCCCGCGCCGCACAGTGCCATGCGCAGCACGATGCCGGTCACGCCCGGGTCGGGCGGCAGCAGCGCGAGCGAGGCCATGCCGGCACTGAGCAGGGCCAGCCCGATGCCGCCCAGCAGCCCGGGCGGGTAGCGGTCCGACAAGCGCCCGGCGAAGGGCGCGGCGAGCGCGACGATCGCGGGCCAGGGCGTCATCAGGAAGCCGGTGTCGACCGGGCTGCGGTGCAGAACTTCCTCGAAGTAGAACGGGAGCGAGACGAAGGCCAGGCCCTGGGTCGCGAACGAGCCCAGCGCCGTCACCGTGGACAGCGCGAACATCGGCCGGCGCAGCAGGTCCACCGGCAGCATCGGCGCCGGGTGGCCGGCCTGGCGGCGCAGAAGCAGCGTCCAGACCAGCGCCGCCACGGTCAGCGGCACGAGCACCAGCGCCGGCGCCTGGCGCTGCGCGGCGGCACTGAGCGCGAACACGAGCGTCGCGAAGGTCACCGCCGTGAGCGCGGCGGCGAGGGCGTCGAAACCGTGGCCGCGGCGCGCGCTGTGCGGCAGCGCCGGGCGCGCGAACGCGAAGGCCAGCATCCCGAGCGGGACGTTGATCGCGAACAGCCAGGGCCAGGCGGCGACGGCGAGCACCAGCGACGCGATGCTCGGCCCGACCGCGAACGCGACGCCGACGACGAGCGCGTTCAGCCCGACGCCGCGGCCGAGCCGCTCGGGCGGGTAGATCGCGCGGATGAGCGCGATGTTCACGCTCATCAGCGCGCCCGCACCCAGGCCCTGCAGCGCGCGTGCGGCGGCCAGCATCGGCAGCGTGCCGGCCAGCGCGCAGGCCAGCGAGGCGAGCGTGAAGATCGCCAGCCCGCCGAGGTAGACGCGGCGCGCGCCGTAGCGGTCGCCGAGCGCGGCGAACGGCAGCAGCGTCGCGACGACGGCGAGCTGGTACGCGTTGACGATCCAGATCGATGCCGCCGGCCGGGCGTGCAGGTCGCGCGCGATCACCGGCAGCGCGGTGTTCGCGATCGCGGTGTCCAGCGTCGCCAGCGCCACCGCGAGCAGGATCGCGACGAGCGCGCGCTGGTCGCGCCGGGCCAGCGTGGGGGCGACGGTGGCGTCGGCGGGAGCATCGAGCGGGTTCGGCATCGCGCGCACGATATCGGCAAACCGCGCAGCCACCGCGGCGCGGCCCGGCACACGCGCTGCCGTCAGGTGGCGTGGATCGTCGTCTGCCGCAGCGCCGGCCGGCTCGGCGGCGGACCCCGGGTCGGCGCGTCCATCAGCGCAAGACCTTGCCCGCCGGCGCCAGGCAGCCGAGCGCGCGCGGGCGCGCCGCCGATGCTCCGGTCAAGGTTCGTGCGCCGTCGAGACCAGCACGTCGGTGCTGCCCTCGGCCAGCACGTGCCTGCTGACGCTGCCCAGCAGCAGGTCTTCGGTGGCCGACTGGCCGTGCTTGCCGAGCACGACCAGATCGCAGTCCCGCTCCTGCTCGTGCTCGACGATACGCTGCGACGCCTCGCCCTCGACGATGCAGGGCTCCCAGTCGCCCGGCTTCAGGCCGCCGGCCGCCGCCAGCTCGTGCACGCGCCGCGTGGCGTCGGCACGCGCCTGCTCGCGGTAGCGATCGATGGTCGTGGCGTCCACGCCGGCGAAATGGAGCTTCTCCTCGAACGGCACCTGGTAGGCGTTGAGCAGCAGCAGCCGCGCGTGCGGCGCGACGCGCCGCGCGAGCGTGACGGCGTGGGCCGACCAGGGCGAGAAGTCCAGCGCCACCAGCACGCGCCGGTAGGGCTCGTGCGGCGTCTGCCGCACGACGAGCACCGGCCGCGCCGTGCGGCGCAGCAGCCTCTCGGACGTGCTGCCCAGCACCAGCCGGCGCAGGTGGCCGGCGCCGCGCGCACCCAGCACGAGCAGGGACGCATCCAGCGCTTCGGCCTCGCGGCCGATCTCGTCGAGTGCGGACCCGCTGGCCTGGGCCGTGCGGATGCTGACGTGGCGGCTCGCCTGCAGCTCCGTGGCGAGCTGCCCGAGTTGCCTGCGGGCATCGTCCTGCAGTCGCTGCTCCAGCGCGTGGCCCGTGCCCAGCCACAGGCGAAGCTGCTGCAACGCGTCGCCGGGCAGCACGTGCATCAGCGTCAGCGCGCTGCCGGTCTCGCGTGCCAGGCGCGCGGCACGGTCGGCTGCGTGCCGGGCGGGCACCGAGAAGTCGGTGGCTGCGAGGATGGGGCCGCGATGCGTCATGGTCTCGTCTGCCGTTTCCTAACCCCAGAGATCCAGCGGCGGGTCGGTCGCCAGTGCGCGCAGCAGGTCGGTGCGCGAGACGAAGCCGAGGACGCGGCCGCTGTCGTCGGCCACCGGCACGCCGGGCAGGCCGGTGTCCAGCAGCAGCGCCGCGACGCGGCGCAGGTCGGTGCCGGGCGCAGTGCTGGGCACGGGCGACCACATCACCGCCCTGACCGGCTGCGCCAGGCGGGCCAGTTCCGCCGCCGTGCCGGGCGGCGCCAGCGCAGCGGCCGGCATCAGCTCCGTCCGGCCCACCAGCCCGACCAGGGCGCCGCCCGCATCCACCACCGGCGCCTGGCCGATGCCATGCTGCGCCAGCAGCTGCCAGGCGTCGCGCAGCGTGGCGTCGGCCGGCACCGTGAGCGCCGGGCTGCGCATCACGTCGGCAGCGCAGCGCAGCGGCTGGCGCACGCGCGTGGCCGTGGCCTGGCCATAGGCCTGCGCGACCTCGTGCCCGACGTCGCGGCCGCCGGCCTGCGGCGCCGTCTGGGGGTCGGCCTCGGCCGCGACGGGTGCCACGCGCCGCACACGCGTGACGCCGCTCACCGAGAGCTGCTGCCGCAGCTGCTCCAGGCTGCCCGAGAACAGGCGCCCCTCGACGCCATGGACATGAAACATCGCCTCGTCTCCCGTTGGCGGCGTGTGGCCTCAGGCACCGCCCAGATAGACCAGGGCCACGTTGACGACGTAGGCCGCCACGAGTCCCACGCTGACCCAGCCGACGACGCGCAGCGCGCGCCCCTGCGGCCGCATCACCAGGCCGATGATGACCAGGCCCGTCATCACCAGCGCCGTCACGGCGGTGCCGGCGTGCGCGGGCGACGCGTCGGCGAGCAAGGGGCCGCGGACGTAGAACGCGTCGTCCACGGCCAGGATCACGACGTTGAACAGGTTGCTGCCGAGCAGGTTGCCGATCGCCATGTCCAGCGCGCCCAGGCGCAGCGCGCCGAGCGTCACGGCCATCTCCGGCAGCGTGGTCACGACGGCCATGAACACGGTGCCGACGAAGCTGCGCGACAGCCCCAGCGCCTGCGCCAGTCCGTCGGCCACCTCGGGCAGCCAGCTGCCGGCCGCCAGCACCACCAGCGCGGACAGGCCGAAGCGGCGCCATTCGCGCCGGGCCTGCCCTGGCAGGGCGGGCGTGCGCACCACGGCGGCGCCGGCCAGGGCGCGGCGCTCGTGCCCGTGCACGCCCTTCAGCGCCAGCAGGTACAGCGCCAGCAGCAAGGGGCTGTAGACGCCCACGTGCAGCACCGCAGGCGCGCGCGCGCCGGTGAGCAGGCTCAGCGCGACGAAGCCCAGCATCACGACGCCGAAGCCGGCCGACAGCAGGTGCGTCGTGCTCGCCCGGGCGTACATCGGCTGGTGGCGCTGCAAGGCGTCGACGACGACCAGGAACAGCAGGTTGACGACGCAGGCCCCGAGCGCATTGCCCACCGCCAGGTTGGGTGCGCCGACGACCGCCACCGCGCTGATGCCCGAGGCCAGCTCGGGCAGCGAGGTCACCGTGGCCAGCAGCGCCAGGCCGACCCAGCCGCGCCCCCAGCCGTAGGCGTCGGCGAGCGCATCGGCGCTGCCGCTGAGCAGATAGCCCGCGCGCGCGATCAGCGCGGCGCAGACGGCAAACTGGAGCAGCAGCCAGGCGATCGTCATCGGCGGGTCCGGTTCACGGGCTCTCAGCGCAGGCGCCGCCGCCAGGCCTTCTCGACCTCGACCGCGCCGAACACCGCGCCGGCGCAGGCGAAGCACAGCGCCAGCTCGGGCCCGGACAGCGGCGCGGTCCGGAACACCGGCTGCAGCCAGGGGACGTAGATCGTCGCCAGCTGCAGCACCAGCGTCGATGCCACGGCGTAGAGCAGCGGCCGGTTGCTGAGCAGGCCCTGCGTGACCAGCGACTCGGTCTCCGAGCGGATCGCCAGCACGTGCGCCATCTGCGCCAGCGTCAGCACGGTGAAGACCATCGTCTGCCAATGCGGGAAGCCGTCGGCCGGACCGCCGGTGCCGCCCGCCAGCGCCCAGGCCTGGACGCCCAGGCACAGGCCGGCGATGAGCAGCCCGACCCACAGCGTGTGCTGCCACAGCCCATGCGCGAACACGCTCTCGCGCGGCGGCCGCGGCGGGCGCTGCATCACGCCGCGCTCGGCCGGCTCGGCGGCGAGTGCCAGGCCGGGCAGGCCGTCGGTGACGAGGTTGACCCACAGGATCTGGATCGGCAGCAGCGGGATCGGCAGGCCGATCAGCGGCGCCAGGAACAGGACCCAGATCTCGGCCGAGTTGCCGCTCATCGCGTAGCGGATGAACTTGCGGATGTTGTCGAAGATGCGCCGCCCTTCGCGCACCGCGCGGACGATGGTCGCGAAGTTGTCGTCGAGCAGCACCAGGCTGGCCGCTTCACGCGCGACATCGGTGCCCGAGAGGCCCATCGCGACGCCGATGTCGGCCGCCTTCAGCGCTGGCGCGTCGTTGACGCCGTCGCCCGTCATCGCGACGACCTCGCCCTGCGCCTGCAGCGCGGCGACGATGCGGATCTTCTGCGCCGGGTCGACGCGGGCGAAGACCGAGACCCGCTCCAGCGCTTCGGCGAGCGCGGCGTCGGCCAGGCGCGCGATCTCGGCGCCGGTCAGCACCGCGGCGTCGTCGGCGTCGACCTCGGCGATGCCGAGGTCGCGCGCGATCGCCAGCGCCGTCTGCGGGTGGTCGCCGGTGATCATGATCGGCCGGATGCCGGCGGCGCGGCATTCGGCCACCGCGGCGCGCGCCTCCGGGCGCGGCGGGTCGCGCAGCGCGACCAGGCCGAGCAGCACCAGCTCCTGCTCCAGCGCCGACGCGTCGAGCGCTGCGGGGTCGCCGCTGCCGTCGCGCTCGGCGACCGCGAGCACGCGCATGCCCTGGCGCGCCAGAGCCTGCGCCGCCTGCAGCACGGCGGCGCCGTCCAGCGCCTGCACGCCGTCGGTCCCGAGCATCGCGCTGCAGCGCGCGAGCACCGCTTCCGGCGCACCCTTCACGAAGAGCTGCCAATGGCCGGGTGCGCCGCCGGCGTGCACCGTGCTCATGCACTTGCGCTCCGAGTCGAACGGGTGCTCGTGCAGGCGCGGCCGGCGTTGCTGGATCGCCGCGGCGTCCAGGCCCAGCGCGTCGGCATGTTCGGTGAGTGCGGTCTCGGTCGGGTCGCCGACCCAGCCCTGCGCGCCGCGGTGCGCGTCGTTGCACAGCACGGCCGCGGTCCACAGCCGCTCGTCGCTCGCGCCCCAGCTGCGCGTCGTCTGCACCTGCATCCGGTTCTGCGTCAGCGTGCCGGTCTTGTCGGTGCAGATCGCCGTCACCGAGCCCAGCGTCTCGACCGACGGCAGCCGGCGCACGAGCGCGTTGGCACGTGCCAGGCGCCGCGCGCCGAGTGCGAGCAGAACCGTCACGACCGCCGGCAAGGCCTCGGGAATCGCCGCCACCGCGAGGCTGATCGCGGTCAGCGCCATCAGCAGCACCGGCTCGCCGCGCAGCACGCCGGTCGTGAAGACGAGCGCGCAGATCGCGAGCACGACGAGCGCGAGCCGGCGCCCGAAGGCTTCGAGCCGGCGCTGCAGCGGCGTGCTGCGGTCACCGTCCTGCAGCAGCGCGGCGACGCGGCCGAGCGCGGTCTCGCGACCGGTGGCGACCGCGACGCCGGTGGCGCGGCCGTGGGTGACGATCGTGCCCTTGAAGGCCATGTTGACGAGGTCGCCGAGCGCGTAGTCGCCCTCGGCCGGCTGCGGCAAGTGCGCGCTGTGCTTCTCGACGCTGAGCGATTCGCCGGTCAGCGCCGACTCGTCGACGCGCAGTTGCGCGACGCGGTGCAGGCGCAGGTCCGCCGGCACGACGTTGCCGGCCTCGAGCAGCACCACGTCGCCGGGCACCAGGCGGTCGGCCTCGACGAGCGCGGGCTGGCCGTCGCGGTGCACGGTGGCATGCGGGGTGGCGAGCCGGCCCAGCGCTTCCATCGCGCGGTCGGCGCGCCACTCCTGCGCGATCGAGATCGCCGCATTGAGAAGCAGGATCACGAGGATCGCGAGCGCGTCGACCGCGTCGCCGACCACGCCAGACAGCAGCGCGGCGGCGAGCAGCACCAGGATCATGAAGTCGCGGAACGGCGCCAGCAGCCGCGACGCCCAGCTGCGCGGCGGCGCCTCGGGCAGCCGGTTCGGCCCGTGGCGCGCGCGCCGTTCGGTCACCTCGTCGGCGGCCAGGCCCTGGTCGAGATCGACGCCCAGGCGGCGTGCGACCTCGGCGCTGCTGTGCAGGTGCGCCCCGGGCAGCGTCCGGGGCGCGGACGCGTCGGGTGCGGCGGTGGAGGCGGGCGGCGCAGCCATCGAGCGCTTACGCCGTGGTCGCCGCCGGGCCGGTCCAGCCGCCGGCAGCCTGTGGAAGGCCGCCCACTTTGCGACCGAGATCCGGGCCGGGCGTCGCGATGACGGCGCCGAACAGCGGGAACTGGCAGCAGAGCAGCATGGTTCGGGGGGCGGCAGACCTGGAAATGCGCGAGGATAGGGCCGCGTGGCCATGCCGCGCTTGAGTCATGGCAACGCCGGGCCACTCGCTGCGGGGCCCGATTGAGTTCGATCAGCGGGAATTCATCGATCGGTTGCGTTGTCGGCGCATGAGGGTTCCAATGGCCCGAGCGGCGCCGCTCGGGCGCTGTCGTCGTTTTCAACTGCCCAGGAGTCATGCCATGGATACCACCACCGCCGAAACGGTCGAGTCGAGCGCACGCGAGCGCCTTGCCGCCGGCCTGCAGCAGATGGTCGACGAAGCAGAGCATCTGCTGAAGAACGCGCAGCGCAGCGGCAGCGACCAGTTGAGTGCCGCACGCGACAAGCTCGAGGTCCAGTTGCGCCGGGCCCGTGCCGAGCTCGACGAACTGCAGGACAAGGCGGTCTACCACGCCAAGCGCGCGGCGCGCGAGGCCGATCACGCGGTCCGCGAGCACCCGTATACGGCGATGGGCATCGCCGCGGGCGTCGGCCTGCTCGTCGGCATGCTGATCTCGCGCCGCTGATCGCGGTGGCGAACGCGAACCCTTCGCCGGGCTTGCTCGGCAGCCTGCGCGAGTTGCTCGGCGCGCTGCTCGACGTCGGCCAGACGAGGCTGGCGCTGGCGAGCACCGAGCTCGAGGAAGAGCGGCTGCGGCTCGTCGAGTTGCTGCTCTGGGCGACGCTGGCGCTGTTCCTCGCCGGCATCGGCATCGTTCTCGCCGCATTGCTGCTCGTGCTGCTGTTCTGGGACGGGCCGCGCGAATGGGTGCTCGGCGGCATCACCGCCGCCTTCCTCGTCGGCGCCGGCGCCGCGCTGGCGGTATGGCGGCGCAAGGCGCACGACAAGCCGCCGCTCCTGGCCGCGACCCTGGCCGAGCTTCGGCGCGACCGCGACGCGTTGCGCCGGCCGCCGCCATGATGCCGACCCGGCGCGAGCGCGCGGCGCAGCTCGCCGCGCGGCGCCTGGTGCTCGTCGCGAAGGCGCAGCGCGAGCGCGAGGCGGTGGCCGACCGCTGGCAGCGGATCGGCCCGAGCCTGGTCTGGATCGACCGGGGCTGGCGCGTCTGGCTCGTCGTCCGCGCCCACCCCTGGGCGGCGCTCGCGCCGCTGGCCGCGGTGCTCGCGCTGCGCCCGCGCTGGGCTTGGCGCGGCGCCGCCGCAGTGGCCGCGCTGGCACGGGCTCGACGCTTACTGCGGTGACCGCCGCGCCGGCCGGGCGATCTGGTCATGCCGGCTTGCGATCGATTGACCAGGCATGGGCCGCTCGCTGCCCGCTGCGGCGGTTCGTTCTGCGTGCCTACATGGACGCGAGACCGCGACGGTGGGGCGCGCTGCTCCGCTCATGCCAGGGGCTGCGGCCCCTGGCGTTCGCCAGGCACGAACAGTCCACAGGACTGTTCGTGTCCGGGCTCACTCCCCCGCGTCGGGCTTCGCCCGCCGCTCCTCCTTTACTTCGCTCCGCAGCCGCCCCACCGTCCCGATCCGACACTGCGGTGGCAGGGCGCCGGTCGCGTACCGCCCAAGCCTGCGGCCACCCGCCGCCATTGGCTTGCGAGGTAGCAGCGCGGACGGCCGCTTCGGGCCGCGAGCCGACACAGGGCCTTTGTCGATGATCGATCGCGAAGGGGATATCAGGCGCCGCGCGAACCGGGCTGCAGTTGCTGCAGTTCGGCCATCGTGTTCGCGTTGAAGAAGGCCGTGGCGTCGTCGAACAGGACCTCGGTGCAGCGGTGCTGCGCGGTCCAGCGGTCGATCTTGCGCTCGCCCGCGTGCAGGTAGGCGACCAGGCTCTCGAGCAGCGTGCTGCGCAGCAGGCAGAACACCGGTTGCACCTGGCGTGCGCCGTTCTCGATCGTCGCGGCCATCGCGATCTCGGCGTCCCGAGCGGCCAGGGCCGCGGCCAGGCGCTCGACCAGGTCGGGCGGGAAGTCGGGCGTGTCGCAGGGCACCGTGACGAGATACGGTGTCTGGCAATGCTCGAGCCCGGCGAGCAGCCCGGCGAGCGGGCCGGGATAGTCGGCGAGCGGGTCGGGCCAGACCGGCACGCCCATGCTGTCGTAGGCGGCGAGGTTGCGGTTCGCGTTGATCATCGCGTGGCCGACCTGCGGCTGCAGGCGCAGCAGCGCATGCAGCGCGAGCGGCAGGCCGCGATGGTTCTGCAGACCCTTGTCGACGCCGCCCATGCGGCTGCCGCGCCCGCCGGCGAGCACGAGGCCGGTGATGTCGTTGCGGTCGATCATGTCTCGAGCATGTCGAAGGCCTGCACCTCGACCTGCATGAACGCGCGCGTGAAGGCGGCCACCGCGCGCCAGGTCTGCGCGCGCGGGTGCGCCTCGACGACTTCGCACAAGGCCTCGACCCAGGGCTGCAGGTGAGTGCGGAAGAAGCGGCGCTGCTGCTCGAGGTTGCAGTGCTCGACCTCGTCGCCGGCGATCAACCAGCGCATCACCTCGAACAGGTAGGCGAGATGGTCCTCGGTCTCGCCGCGCGTCTCGTCGCGCGCCAGGTGCAGGCGCTGCAGGTCGCTGCGCAGCACGGCGAGCGGGCGCTCGTTCAGGTAGCCGCTCAGATAGTACGAGCCGTAGAGCAGGATCTCGGGCTTGCCGATGCCCTGGAACAGCGCGTCGTACTCGGCCGCGGCGGCGTCGGCATCGGTGGCGCGCAGCGCGGCGACCAGCGCCGACCAGGGTGCGTCGAGATGGCCGCCGGGCTCGGGCGGCTGCGTCACCGCGAGCGCGAACTGCTGCAGCAGCGCGGCGTCGGGCGGTGCCAGCCAGAGCCGGGCGAGCAGGCCGTAGAGCTCGGCACGCGCGAGCTCCTCGGCGTCGTCGGCGCCGGCAAAGGACAGGGCGGCGGTGGGTGCGGGCATGGTCACAGGTCGCGGATGTGGACTTCGTTCGCTTGGCGCATCATGTCGACGACGCGGCAGTCGCTGCACATCTTCAGCCTTTCGGCGGCGGCGCCCTGGAACGCGGCGTGGCCGGCGAGCTTGGCCATCATCGCCTCGATCGCGCGCAGCGTGCCGAAGGGTTTGCCGCAGCGCACGCAGCGGTAGGGTTGCATCTCGTGCAGCACGCGCGCGTTCTTGCGCGCGCGACCGCCGTCGGCGAGCCACAGCCGTGGCTGCAGCGTGATCGCGTTCTCGGGGCAGGTGCTCGCGCACAGCCCGCACTGGACGCAGTTCTTCTCGATGAAGCGCAGCTGCGGCTGGTCCGGGTTGTCGGCGAGCGCGCCGGCCGGGCAGGCGCCGACGCAGCTCAGGCACATCGTGCAGCGTTCGGTGTCGACGACCAGGCTGCCCAGCGGCGACCCTGCGGCGGGCAGCGCGATCTCGTCGACGGCCTGCGGCGCCTGCGCGAGCAGGTGTTCGAGTGCCATCTCGAGCGTCGCGCGCTTGTCGGCGAGCGCGGCGAAGGGCGCCGGCGTGGCGACGCCTTGTGCCGGCGCGGCCTGCAGTGCGGCGTCCAGTGCCGCGGCGTCCTCGCCGCTGTCGACGAGGCGCAGATGCCGGCCTGCATAGCCCAGACCGGTCAGCAGCGCCTGCGCCACGGCCATCTGCGCGGCGAGCGCGTCGCGGTACTGCGGCGCCTCGTCGCTGCCGACGAGGACCCAGACCTGGCTCGCGCCTTGCGCGATCGCCGCCAGCCAGAGATCGAGGCCGACGCTGGCGGTGTGCCACAGCGGCACCGGCAGCACGCGCGCCGGCACGCCGTGCAGGCCGCCGGTGCGCGCGACGCGGCCGAGGGCGTCGATGCGGCGCGTG
>MEGM01000015.1 GCA_001725505.1 Rubrivivax sp. SCN 70-15
TCGAAGCGCACGCCGCGCGGCACCCAGTTCAGGTGCGACAGCGCGGCGAGCCAGCGGCGCTGCCAGGCGATGGGCACGCGCGGCGAGAACACCGGCTTGAGCAGCCACTGCAGCGTCAGACGAAGCACGGCGGCGGCGATTCGCTCGCGCGCGCCCCGGGGTTGGAAGTGGTGCACCGACATCGGCTGGCTCCTGCGTGGACCCGCATTCTGTGCCCACGATCGGGCGAAGGCTGTTAGCGTCCGGGGCCCGGCGACGAGGCGCAACGAGGGCAACGGACATGACGCTGAAGATCATCGGTGCCGGCTTCGGCCGCACGGGCACGATGTCCACCTACACGGCGCTCAACCAGCTGGGCCTGCCCTGCTACCACATGCACGAAGTGCTGGGCAACCCGGCGAACAAGACGCACCTGGACTTCTGGCTCGGCGTGGCGCGTTCGGCGCCGGGCGCCCGGCACGCCTGGGAGCAGGTCTTCGGCCGCTACACCGCGGCCGTGGACAACCCGGCCTGCTGCGTCTGGCGCGAGCTGGTCGCAGCCTACCCCGACGCCAGGGTGCTGCTCACCGTGCACCCGAAGGGTGCCGAGGCCTGGTACGAGAGCACGCTGGACACGATCTACTTCACCGAGACGATGTGGCAGTTCAAGGTGCTGCAGTTCTGCACCCCGTTCGGCCGCAAGTTCGGCGAGATGTCGCACAGGCTCATCTGGCAGCGTTCGCACGCCGGCACCATGAGCGACCGCGCGCGCGCCATCGCCCATTACCACCAGCACGTCGCCGACGTCCGCGACGCCGTGCCGGCCGAGCGCCTGCTGGTGTTTTCGGCCGATCAGGGCTGGCAGCCGCTGTGCGAGTTCATCGGCGTGCCGGTGCCGGACACACCGTTCCCCAACGTCAACGACCGTGCGGAGATCAAGAAGGCCATCGCCGGCATGACGCGCGGTGCCTACGCGATCCTGGCCGGTGGCGCGCTGCTGCTGGCCGGCCTGGGCTACGCGGCGGCGCGGCTGCTGAGCTGACACGCTGGCCCGTCTCCTGCTAGCCTTGCCCCCGAGAGTAGAAGCGTTCACTGCCTTGGTGCATTGCCGCGGCAGCCGGAAATTGCTCTTGAAGCGCCGCGCGTCCGCGCGCGGCAGATGCACCTTCAAGAATGCGAGGCGCTCCATGCTCACCACCCGCCAGCCCGTCTTCCGCAAGTTCTGGCACGCCGTGATGCCGCTGTCGATGCTGCAGGGCGGCCAGCCGCAGCCCTTCACGCTGCTCGGCGAGAACATCGTCCTCTTCCTCGATGCCGACGGCCGGCCCGCGGCGCTGAAGGACCGCTGCTGCCACCGCACCGCCAGGCTGAGCAAGGGCCGCTGCGTCAACGGTGCGCTCGAATGCGGCTACCACGGCTGGACCTACGACGCCGCGGGGCGTGTGATCCGCATCCCGCAGTACGAGGCCGACCGGCCGATCCCCGCCGACTACCGCACGCCCGCCTACCGCTGCGTCGCGAAGCACGGCTACGCCTGGGTGGCGCTGGAGGAGCCGATCGCCGAGATCCCGGAGATTCCCGAGTTCGGGGCCCCGGGCTGGCGCACGATCTTCCAGTTCTACGAGCGCTGGGCGACGAGCCCGCTGCGCGCGCTCGAGAACAGCTTCGACAACAGCCATTTCAGCTTCGTCCACCGTGCGACCTTCGGCGTCGCGGACCAGCCCCGGCCGAGCCGCTACGAACTCGTCGAGCGCCGACACGACGACGGGCCCATCGGCTTCCACGCCGAGACCGTGATCGCCGCCGCGAACCCGGCGGCCTACCACCGCGTCAGCGGCACGAGCGAGCCGATCACGCAGCGGCTGATGCGCAACGCCTACTACCTGCCGTTCAGCCGCCGCCTCGACATCGAGTACCCGAGCGGGGTGCGCCACGTCATCGTCAATGCCTTCACGCCGATCGACGACGGCAGCATCCAGCTCTGCCAATGGCTGTTCCGCAACGACGGCGAGGCCGACTGCCCGGCGCAGCTGCTGATCGACTTCGACCACGTGATCACGCGCGAGGACAAGGACATCCTCGAATCCACCGACCCCGACGCGCTGGTCGACACGCGCCGGCGCGGCGTCGAATTCTCGATGGACAGCGACCGCCCGGGCATGCTGATCCGCAAGCAGCTGATGGAGCTGCTGGCGCGGCACGGCGAGGCCGAGGTGCACGGCTGACCTCGCTGCGCCCGCGCCACCGCCGGGCGTTGGGTGGCTGGGGAGCGTGCCCTACGGGTTTGCCCGACAATCCCGGCCCATGATCCAGCAACGCACGATCAAGTCCCTGACGCGCTCGGTCGGCGTCGGCGTGCACAGCGGCCAGCGCGTCGAGCTGACGCTGCGCCCGGCGCCGCCCGACACCGGCATCGTGTTCCGCCGCATCGACCTGCCGGTGCCGGTGGACATCCCGGTGTCGCCCGAGACCGTGAGCGACACGCGCATGGCCACCACCATCAGCCCGGGCGGCGATCCCGGCGCGCCCAAGGTGCAGACCATCGAGCACCTGCTGTCGGCCTGCGCCGGGCTCGGGCTGGACAACCTGTACATCGACATCACCGCCGAGGAGGTGCCCATCCTCGACGGCAGCGCGGCGAGCTTCGTCTTCCTGCTGCAGAGCGCGGGCATCGAGCTGCAGAAGGCGCCCAAGCGCTTCCTGCGCGTGAAGAAGGCGGTCGAGCTGCGCGAAGGCGAAGGCGCGACGCTGAAGTGGGCCCGGCTGGAGCCTTATCACGGCTACAAGCTCAGCTTCGAGATCGAGTTCAAGCACCCGGCGCTGGACGCCACCGGCCAGCGCGTCGAGTTCGACTTCGCCAGCGGCCAGTACAAGCGAGACATCGCGCGCGCGCGCACCTTCGGCTTCACGAAGGACGTCGAGATGATGCGTGCGCGCGGCCTCGGCCTGGGCGGCAGCATGGACAACGTGATCGTCGTCGACGACTACCGCGTTCTCAACACCGACGGGCTGCGCTACGACGACGAGTTCGTCAAGCACAAGATCCTGGACGCGATCGGCGACATGCAGGTCGCCGGCAAGCCGCTGCTCGCTGCCTACACCGCGTTCAAGGGCGGCCACGCGCTGAACAACCGGCTGCTGCGCAAGCTGCTCGCCGATGCGAGCGCGTACGAGATCGTCACGTTCGAGCGCGAGGCCGACGCGCCGCGCGGCTTCGCCGAGCTCGCGCCGGCCTGGTGACGGCCGGGCGCGGAGGCTCGAGCGGCCGGCGGTGATGCCGTAGCGGGCGGCCAGGCCGCCCCGGGGCCGATGACTACTGACCGACCGTCGGATTGTCCAGGTTGGTCCACTCGGTCATCGAGCCCGCGTAGAGCCGGGTGTTCTTGTTGCCCAGGATCTCGTTCGAGACGAACCAGGCGCCCGAGGCCAGGTGACCGGTGTTGCAGTAGGCGACGGTGGGCGCGCTCGGGTTGATGTTCAGCTGCGCGTAGATCTTCCTGTACTCGTCGGCGCTCATGTACTCGCGCGCCGCCCCCACGGGCTTGACGATCGCGTCGGTCGGGAACGAACGCGCTCCGGCCAGGTGGCCTGCCGCCTTGTCGACCGGCGCCTTCACGATGCTCAGGAACTGCGCCGTCGGGCGCGCGTCGACGAACTGCTCCGAGCCGCTGTGCAGCGCCTCCTTGACCTGTTCCATCGACGCCAGGATGCTCGGGTCCTCCCCGGTCGCGACCCAGTCGCCCCTGGCCGCGGCGGCCTTGTCGGTGCTCACCGGATAGCCGGCCTGCAGCCAGGCGTTGACGCCCCCGTTGAGGATCGCCATGTTCTCGCGCGGCTCACCGAAGTAGCGCAACTGGAAGTACAGGCGCGCGGCCATGTCCATCGAGTCGACGGACTCACCCGTGGCGACGATCACCAGCGGCTTGGTCGCCTTGTTCAGCCCGAAGTCGTCCATGACCTTCTGGAAGTACTCGCGCGTCGGGAGCTGGGCCTTGATCTTGACGCCGTTGACGACGCGCTCCTGGCGGATCTTGCCGAAGTCGACGGAGATCGCGCCGGCGATGTGGCCGCCGGTCTCGACCAGGAACTTCTTGCCGCTCTTCTTGTCGACCTCGAACTTCGGCTCCGCGGTGAAGGTCTTCAGGTCGTCGCGGATGTCGACGACCGTCACCTCCTGCTGGTGCTCCTGCAGCCACTTCGCGTCCACCAGCGGACCCGGCAGCGTGCCGGCGACGGCGGCCTGCAGCGCCAGCGCGACGACGCCGCCCGCGACCCAACCCTTCATGGAAATCATCGTTGTCTCCTCGTTTGAATTCGATGCCCGGCGGTCCGCGACGGAACGCAGCGGGTGCCTCTTTTTCCCGCGCGCAGCATAGGATTTCCGCGCACCCGCATCAAGACGGCAGTTACCCGCGGCGCGCTCGCGGTCGCCGCTGCGGCCGCGGGTGTAAGGTGCGTGCGAGAACTCGGAAGGAGCCCACCATGAAGACCCGCGCCGCCGTGGCCTGGCAAGCGAATGCACCGCTGACGATCGAGACCGTCGACCTGCAGGGCCCGAAGGCCGGAGAAGTGCTGGTCGAGGTCAAGGCCACAGGCATCTGCCACACCGACTGGTACACGCTGTCGGGTGCCGACAGCGAAGGCCTGTTCCCCAGCATCCTGGGCCACGAAGGCGCGGGTGTCGTGCTCGAGGTCGGCGCCGGCGTCACGTCGCTGAAGCCCGGCGACCACGTGATCCCGCTCTACACGCCCGAATGCCGGCAGTGCAAGAGCTGCCTGTCGCGCAAGACCAACCTGTGCACCGCGATCCGCGCGACGCAAGGGCGCGGGCTGATGCCGGACCAGACCAGCCGCTTCTCGATCGCCGGCAAGCCGGTGTTCCATTACATGGGCACCAGCACCTTCGCGAACCACATCGTCGTGCCCGAGATCGCACTGGCGAAGATCCGCGACGACGCACCCTTCGACGTGGTCTGCTACGTCGGCTGCGGCGTCACCACCGGCGTCGGCGCGGTGCTGTTCACGGCCAAGGTCGAGGCCGGTGCCAACGTCGTCGTCTTCGGGCTCGGCGGCATCGGGCTGAACGTGATCCAGGGGGCGAAGATGGTCGGCGCCGACAAGATCATCGGCGTCGACATCAACCCGGCGCGCGAGACCATGGCGCGCGCCTTCGGCATGACGCATTTCGTGAACCCGACCGAGCACGAGAACCTCGTCGACCACCTGGTGCAGCTCACCGGCGGCGGCGCCGACTACAGCTTCGAATGCATCGGCAACACGACGACGATGCGCGAGGCGCTCGAATGCTGCCACCGCGGCTGGGGCAAGAGCGTGATCATCGGCGTGGCCGAGAGCGGCAAGGAGATCAGCACGCGTCCGTTCCAGCTCGTCACCGGCCGCGTCTGGATGGGCTCGGCCTTCGGTGGCGCGCGCGGCCGCACCGACGTGCCGAAGATCGTCGACTGGTACATGGACGGCAAGATCCGCATCGACGAGCTCATCACGCACCGGCTGAAGCTCGAGGACATCAACCAGGGCTTCGATCTGATGAAGCGCGGCGAGTCGATCCGCTCGGTGGTGATGTTCTGATGGTCGAGGTGATTTCCGAGCATGCCTGCTTCAGCGGCGTGCAGGGCTTCTACCGCCATGCGTCGAGCGCGATCGGCCTGCCGATGCGCTTCGCGGTGTTCAAGCCACCGGCCGTCAGGGCGACGCTGTTCTACCTCGCCGGGCTGACCTGCACCGAGGAGACCTTCCCGATCAAGGCCGGCGCACAGCGCGTCGCCGCCGAGCTCGGCCTGATGCTGGTGGCGCCCGACACCAGCCCGCGCCGCACCGGCCTGGCGGGCCCGATGGACGAATTCGGCAGCGCCGGCGAAGCCGACGACTGGGACTTCGGCGCCGGCGCCGGCTTCTACCTCGACGCCACCGCCGAGCCCTGGGCCCGGCATTTCCGGATGGAGAGCTACGTCGTCGACGAGCTGCGCGCGCTCGTGGTCGAGCGCTTCGGCGCGGACCCGGCGCGCATCGGCCTGTTCGGCCATTCGATGGGCGGCCATGGCGCGCTGACGCTGGCGCTGCGCCACCCGGGCGTGTACCGCACGCTGTCGGCCTTCGCGCCGATCGCGGCCGCCGCGAGCTGCCCCTGGGGCGAGAAGGCGTTCAGCCGCTACCTCGGCCCGGACCGCAGCGCCTGGCTCGCGCACGACGCGAGCGAGCTGATGCGCCGGGCGCGCGCGCCGTACCCCGCGGGCATCCTGGTCGACCAGGGCCTGGCCGACAAGTTCCTCGCCGAGCAGCTGCAACCCGAGGTCTTCGAGGCCGCCTGCGCCGCGGCCGCGCAGCCGTTGACGCTGCGCCGCCACGCCGGCTACGACCACGGCTACTGGTTCATCGCCAGCTTCGTCGAGGACCACCTGCGCTTCCACGCCGCGCGCCTCTAGGAGCCCGTCGGGCCTTGGGTTGGGCCCGAAGCGTCGCGGCCGCGTTCTCGGTTATCGTGGCCGCGCTCCTGCTTGGAGTCGCCACGATTCGACGACATGCCGTTGTTTGACAGGGCCGCGGTGACGCTGCGCCGGCTGCGTGCCCGGGCCGGGTGGATCGCACCGATCCTGATGCTGCTGGCGCTGCCCGCACTGTCGGCGCCGCGCGAGGTGCGCGTCGGGGTCTACGCCAACGAGCCCAAGATCCTGCTCGGCGCCGACGGCCAGCCCAGCGGCATCCTCGGCGACCTGCTCGTCGCGGTCGCGCGCGAGGAAGCCTGGACGCTGAAGGCGGTGCGCTGCGAGTGGCAGGACTGCCTGGCCGCGCTGCAGGCCGGCCGCATCGACCTGATGCCCGACATGGCCGTTAGCGAGCAGCGCGCGCAGCTCTTCGACTTCAACAAGGTGCCGGCGCTGAACAGCTGGTCCGAGATCTACCACCCCGGTAGGACGAAGGTCGAGACCGTGCTCGACCTGCAGGGCAAGCGCGTCGTCGTGCTCGCCGGTTCGGTGCAGCAGACCTACCTCGCCGAACTGCTGAACGGCTTCGGCGTGCAGGCCCGGATGCTGCCGGTGAAGACGCTCGACGCGGGCTTCGCGATGGCCGCTGCGGGCCAGGCCGATGCGGTGGTCGCGAACCAGTTCTTCGGCGACCTGCGTGCGCCGAGCTACAAGCTCGTCGCGTCGCCGATCATGTTCCAGCCGGTGCCGCTCCACTACGGCAGCGCGCGCGGGCACAACGCCGATCTGCTGCGCGCGATCGACCGCGACCTCGCGGCCTGGAAGGTGCAGCCCGGCTCGCCCTACTTTAAGGCGCTCGAGCGCTGGAACGGCCGGCTGCCCGCGCGGATGGTGATCCCGCGCTGGCTGGTCTGGGGTTCGGGCGCGCTCGTGGCGTTGCTGCTCGGCGCGCTCGCGATCAACGCACTGCTGCGCCGCCAGGTGCAGGAGAAGACGCGCCACCTCGAGGCCAGCCGCGATGAGCTGGCGCGCCACCGCGAACGGCTCGAGGAGCTGGTCGCCGAGCGCACCGCCGAGCTCGAGGCCGCGAACCGCCGCCTCGCGCGCCAGGCGGCCGACGTCGCCGACCTCTACGACCGCGCGCCCTGCGGCTACCACTCGCTCGCCGCCGACGGCACGATCACCGCCGTCAACGAGACCGAGCTCGCGATGCTCGGCTACGCGCGCGACGAATACCTTGGTCATCGCATCGACGAGTTCCTCAGTGCCGACAGCCGCGTCAAGTTCCGCGAGCGTTTCGCCGAGTTCAACCGGATCGGTCGCGCGCGCGACCTCGACTACGAGTTCGTGCGCAAGGACGGCAGCCTGCTGCCCGTGCTGATCAGCGTCGACCGGGTGAGCAGCGCGAGCGGCGAGTTCATCGCGAACCGGGCGACGATGGTCGACCACAGCGAGCGCCTCGCGCGCGACCGCCAGATCGCCGGGATGCAGCTCGAACTCGCGCGCCGCGCCGAGGCGGCCGAGAGCGCGAACGCGGCGAAGAGCGCATTCCTGGCCAACATGAGCCACGAGATCCGCACGCCGATGAACGCGATCATCGGCCTGACGCACCTGATGACGCGCGACACGCAGGACGCGCTGCAGCGCGACCGGCTGCTCAAGGTCGACAACGCGGCCCGGCATCTGCTGCAGATCATCAACGACATCCTCGACCTGTCGAAGATCGAGGCCGGCATGGTGACGCTGGAGGACATCGAGTTCTCGCTCGACGACCTGCTCACGCGCAGCTTCGAGCTCGTCGCCGAGCGCGCGCGCGAAAAGGGGCTCGAGCTGGTGCTCGACACCGACCACCTGCCCGACCGGCTGCGCGGCGACCCGATGCGCCTGTCGCAGGTGCTCATCAACCTGCTGGCCAACGCGGTCAAGTTCACCGAACAGGGCTGGGTGCGGCTGCGCGGTGAGCTGGTCGCGCAGCAGGGGCAGCGCCTGCAGGTGCGCTTCGAGGTGCGCGACACCGGCGTCGGCATCGCGCCCGAGCAGCAGGCGCGGCTGTTCAAAGCCTTCGAGCAGGCCGACAGCTCGACCACGCGCCGCCACGGCGGCACCGGCCTCGGGCTGGCACTGACGCGCCACCTGGTCACGATGATGGGCGGCGAGGTCGGCCTGAGCAGCACGCCCGGCGCGGGCAGCGTGTTCTGGTTCAGCGCCTGGCTCGGCCGCGCCAGCGAGGCCGGCGAGCACGCCGCGCCGATCCCGTTGCAGGGGCTGCGCGTGCTGCTCGTCGACGACCTGCCCGAGGCACGCGCCGCGCTCGGCGAGCGGCTCGAGCTGCTCGGCCTGCAGGTCGACGCGTTCGCCGACGGCAGCGCCGCGCTCGCGCGGGTGAAGGCCGAGATGCGGGCGGGCCGGCCCTACGACGCGTTCGTCGTCGACTGGCGCATGCAGCCCTGGGACGGCATCGAGACGCTGCGCCAGCTGCGCGGCGCGCTCGGCGCTGGCATGCCGCCGAGCGTGCTCGTTACCGCGTTCAACGAGCCGGCGATGTGGCAGCAGGCGCGCGCGGCGTCGTGCGACACCGTGCTCGTCAAGCCGGTCACCGCGTCGGCGCTGCACGACGCGCTCGTGCGCGTGCTGCGGCGCCAGCCGTCGATGCCGGCCACGGCCTGGGCCGAGCCCGGCCAGGGCCGCCCGCTGCTGCAGCAGCGCCATGCCGGCCAGCGCGTGCTCGTCGCCGAGGACAACCCGATCAACCGCGAGGTCATCGGCGAGCTGTTGCACTCGGCGGGGCTGGTCGTCGAGACGGTCGAGGACGGCGCCGCCGCGGTCGAGCGCGCGCTGACGCGCGCCTACGCGCTGGTGCTGATGGACGTGCAGATGCCGGTGATGGACGGCCTGGCGGCGACGCGCGCGATCCGTGCGCGCGCCGGGCGCGCGACGCCGATCGTCGCGATGACCGCGAACGCCTTCGGCGAGGACCGCCGTGCCTGCCTCGAAGCCGGCATGAACGACCATCTGGCCAAGCCGGTCGATCCGGAGCTGCTCTACGCGACGCTGCTGCGCTGGCTGCCGCTGCCGGAGCCGGAGCCGGGGGCCACCGGCGCGGCCACGCCGGGCGCCGCGACGCCGGCCGAAGCGCCGGGCCGGCGCCCGCTGAGCGAGCGGCTCGCCGAGATCGAGGGCTTCGACCTCGCGCTCGCGCTGCGCAACGTCGGCGCCGACTGGGCCGCGCTGAAGAAGCTGCTCGCGCGCTTCGCCGACACCTACCGTGCCGGCGCCCCGGCGCTGCTCGCCGCGGCGCCGACCGATGGACCGGGCTCGTGGCGCGCGACCTGCCATTCGCTGCGCGGCGCCTGCGCGACGGTCGGCGCGAGCGCGCTGACGCAGCAGCTGTTCGATTTCGAGCGCGAGCTGCAAGCCGCGCCCGACGCCGCGGCGCTGGCGCCGCGAGCGCGCGAACTGCACGAGGAGCTGCGCGCGCTGGCGGCCCGGCTCGCGGCCGAGCTGGTTTGAGCCTCATACCCATCGCGATCGATCGTCGAGACGGGTCATGCGTCGGCTCACCGCCCGTTGCGCCCCTTGGCCGCTCCGGGCCAGGGCCATTGCGCACCGCTCCCCCCAGCCCCCTCCGAGAGGGGGCACCAGCATGACTGTCGGGCCGGCCTTGCGGCCGGCGCGTCGTTCGAGGCGTTGCGCGTAGTCACAGCGCCGCCGGGCTCGAGAGTGGGTCGGCCTGCGGGCCGACTCGTCATCCGAGCTGGAGCCCCCTCGCGGAGGGGGCGCGGGGGAGCGGCTCCTCAATCCTGGTCGATCGATCGCAAATCGGTCGCCGGCCGGCGGTCGTTCTGCCAGGGCGGCAGCTTCGCGCCGCAGTCGCGGCAGAAGCGCGCGCCCGGCGCATGGCCCTCGCTCAGGCATTCGGGGCAGGTGCGGGTGGTCGGCTCCGGCGCCAGCCGGCGCGCGGTGAACTCGGCGCTGACGATGCCGGTGGGCACCGCCAGCGTGCCCCAGCCGAGCAGCATCATCAGCGACGCGATCGCGCGCCCGAGGTCGGTCCGGGGCGTGATGTCGCCGAAGCCGACCGTCGTCATCGTCGTGATCGCCCAGTAGACGCCGACCGGGATGCTGGTGAAGCCGTTGGCCGGGCCCTCGACGACGTACATCAGCGTGCCCATCACGAGCACGACGAGCATCACGAAGGACATGAAGACGAGGATCTTGCGCCGCGACGCGGCCAGCGCGCGTGCGAGCGCGCCGTACTCGGCCACATAGGCGCCGAGCTTGAGGATGCGGAACAGCCGCAGCAGGCGCAGCACGCGCACGTCGATCAGCGAGTGCAGCCCCGGCACCAGCACCGCCAGGTAGGTGGGCAGCACGGCGAGCAGGTCGATCAGGCCGAACGGGCTGCGTGCATAGCGCGCAGGACGGCGCACGCAGACCAGCCGCGCGATGTACTCGACGGTGAAGACGAGCGTGAAGCCCCACTCGAGCGCGGTCAGCAGCGCGCGGTGCTCGGCGTGAACGGCGGCCATGCTGTCGAGCACGACGACGGCGACGCTGGCCAGGATCAGGCCGATCAGCACCAGGTCGAACCAGCGGCCGGCGCGCGTGTCGGCCTCGAAGATCACCGTGTACAGGCGCAGCCGCCAGCCGGCGACCGGGCGGCCGAAGTCGAGGTCCGGGGGCGGCGTCATCGCCGCGATGCTAGCCCGATGCGAGTGCGCGCTCGATGCGGTGCTTCGCGACGCGCGTCTTCGGCACCGGCATCTCGAACCAGCGGCGCACGTCCTGCTCGAGGCCGATGCCGTGCATGTAGTTGTAGATCGCCGCCTTCAGCGCGCGCCCGAGCGCGTCGTGGTCGACGCCGGTCGGGTCGTGGAAGCCGACGTCGTTCTTCGCGAAGCGGCCCGGCGGCAGTGGCTCCAGCGTCACGCCGTAGCGCGCCGGGTCCAGGCCGACCGGCGAATGCACGGTGCAGGCGAAGCGGTGGAAGAAGCCCGACTGGATGCAGCCGGCGGCGAAGAGCTGGCGCACGTACTCGAGCGCGTCGACCGTGTCCTGCACGGTCTGGGTCGGGAAGCCGTACATCAGGTAGGCGTGGACCAGGATGCCGGCTTCGGAGAACGCATGCGTCACGCGCGCCACCTGGTCGACCGAGACGCCCTTGTTCATCAGCGCGAGCAGCCGGTCCGACGCGACCTCGAGCCCGCCCGAGATCGCGATGCAGCCGCTGTCGGCGAGCTGGTGGCACAGCGCCGGGGTGAACGACTTCTCGAACCGGATGTTGCCCCACCAGCTGATCACGCGCCGGCGCCGCTGCAGCTCGGCCGCGAGCGCCTTCAGCGACTTCGGCGGCGCGGCCTCGTCGACGAAGTGGAAGCCGGTCTGGCCGGTCTCGGCGACGATGGCCTCGATGCGGTCGACCAGCGTCTCGGCGCTGGCGGCGTCGTAGCGGCCGATGTAGTCCAGGCTCACGTCGCAGAAGCTGCACTTCTTCCAGTAGCAGCCATGCGCCACGGTGAGCTTGTTCCAGCGCCCGTCGCTCCAGAGCCTGTGCATCGGGTTGAGCAGGTCCAGCAGCGAGAGGTAGCGGTCCAGCGGCAGGCCGTCCCAGGTCGGCGTGCCGACCTCGGCGAAGGGCAGGTCGGGCTCGGCCAGGTTGACGTAGCGCACCGCGGCCGCGCCGCTGGCCGGGTCGACCGCGCGCACGAAGGTCCGCACCAGCCTGGATTGCGAGCGCCGGCCGGCGAGGTGCTCGAGCAGTGCGAGCAGCGGGCGCTCGCCGGCGTCGAGCGTGACATGGTCGAAGAAGTCGAACACGCGCGGCTCGGCGAGCTCGCGCAGCTCGGTGTTGACCCAGCCGCCGCCGAGCACGGTGACGATCGCGGGCTCGTGCGCCTTCACCGCCTGCGCGATGCGGAAGGCCGCGTAGGCCGCGCCGGGGAAGGGCACCGAGACCAGCACCACGGTCGGTCGGTGGCGCGCCAGAGCCGCCGCGGTGAGGGCGCGCAGCCGTTCGTCGATCCAGTTCGGCGGCGCGGCCAGCGCCTCGGCCAGCGGGTCGAAGCTGCCCTGGCTGCGCGCCAGGCTCTCCGCGTAGCGCACGAACTCGAAGCGCGGGTCGATCGCGTCGCGCACGACATCGGCGATGTCGTTCAGGTACAGCGTGGCCAGGTGGCGCGCACGGTCCTGCACGCCGAGCGCGCCGAAGGCCCAGGCCAGCGCGTCGCCGCCGTCGGGGGCGACGTAGGCCTCGAGCGAATCGAAGCGCGGCCCCTCGGGCAGGAAGGCGCGCCCGGCGATGCGGTGCGCGAGCGTGGCGTCACGCCCCTGCAGGAAGGCGATCGTCGGCGCGATGGTCGTCGCATAACGATCGAAGCGCCCGGCGAAGGCCTGCACGCGCGGCGTGCGCGCGGCGGCCGGCTGCACGCCGATGGCCTCGTGCACCGCGGCCAGCCCGGCCGGCGACAGCAGCTCGAGCGCGAGCGCGAGCGCCAGGTCCTCCTGCACCGCGCGCACGCCGCGCGAACGCAGGAAGCCGGTCAGGTAGGCGGTCGACGGGTAGGGCGTGTTCAGCTGCGTCATCGGCGCGATGACCGACAGCACGCGCGCGGGCCCGCTCATCGCCACCGCCCCTCCGTCAGCGTGACGGCACGCCCGACGCCGCCGGCGGCAGCGCGATGACGTCGCTGCGACCGCCGACGCAGCCGGTGCTGCGCCCGTCGCGGCAGGCGGCGACGTCGTCGGGCAGCTTGCGCACGAGCCTGAGGCCGGGCTGGAACACGATCGCGAGCACGATGCCGACTGCCGTGGCCAGCGCGAGCAGCACGATCAGCAGACGCCGGCGCGGCGGAAGGGGGCGGAAGCGGTCGGCGGGTGCAGGGCGGGTCACGCGGCGGGAGGCTCGGCGCTGGGCGGGGCCGTGACTATCGCATGGCCGCGACGGCGCTTCAGACCAGCCAGGGCACGAAGCGCCGCGTGCGCGCGCGGTAGGCCGCGTAGCCGGGGTGGGCGCCGAGCATCCAGCGCTCCTCGAGGCCGGCCTTGACGCTCAGCACCGCCGCCAGCACCGCCTCGGCCGCCCAGGCCCAGGGCGACGCCGCGGCCCAGGCGCAGGCCAGCCCGCAGACGAGGATGGCGCTGTACATCGGGTGGCGGATCCAGCGGTAGGGCCCGCTCTGCACGAGCCGGCCGCCCGCGCGCGGACTCGGGTGGATGTTGAAGTTGCCGGGCCGGTTGCAGCCCAGTGCCCACAGCGCGAGCAGGCCGCCGGCGCCGGCCAGGGCCCAGGCGCCGGCCGGCGCGCGCGCGGCCGCTGGCGCCGCGAGCAGCGCCAGCACAGCGATCAGCAGCAGCTGCAGCGTCACGAGCAGCGTGCCGAGGTGGCGGCCGCGATCGGCAGCGCTGTCCATGCGGCCCTCGACGTGGCGGTTCAGAACAGCTGTGCCAGGAAGGCCAGCGAGCGCCCGTGCGCGAGCGCTGCGCTCGGTGCGTGGTAGGCCCCGCGCGCCCAGCAGTTGAAGCCATGGTGCGCGTCCGGGTAGAGGTGGAACTCGGCCGCCTTGCCGGCGAAGGCCTTGCGCACGCTGTCGACCGCGGCCGGCGGGATGTTGTCGTCGTGGCCGGCGTAGTGGAACTGGATCGGGCACCCGACGGCCGCGGCCCGGTCGAGCTGGCCGTGGATGCCGCCACCGTAGTAGGCGACCGCGGCGTCGACGCCGGCGGTGGCCGCGGTCAGGTAGGCCAGCCGCCCGCCCATGCAGTAGCCGAAGGCACCGACCCTGGCGCCGCCGACCTCGGGCCGCGCGCGCAGCACCGCCGTCGCGGCGCCGATGTCGGCGAGCGCGTCGGGCGCGGCGTAGCCCTGCATCAGCTGGATCGCGCGCTGGTAGTCCGCGCCCGCGTAGCCGAGGTCGACCTTGGGCGCCTGGCGCCAGAAGACGTCCGGCGCGAGCACGACGAAACCGTCCAGCGCGTACTGCTCGGCAACGGCGCGGATGTGCGCGTTGACGCCGAAGATCTCCTGGAACAGCAGCAGCCCCGGGCCGCGGCCGGCCGGCGGCAGCGCGAGGTAGCCCGAAAAGCCGGGCGCGATGTCGATCCACTGGGTCTTCACGGGATGGGTCATTCGGTGCTTCCTTTCGTGGTGTGGGTCAGAAGGTCCGCCCTTTGCGGAACTGCGCATGTTGCCGTCTTTGCAGCGGCGACGCTTGCGCGAGCGCGGCAAACGACGCGCCGGCGTGGGCATGCGAGATCGCCAGCCCGAGCGCGTCGGCGGCGTCGCGGCCGGGCAGCGCGGGCAGCGCGAGCAGGCGCTTGACCATCTCCTGCACCTGCGCCTTGGTCGCCAGGCCGTGGCCGACGATTGCCTTCTTCATCTGCAGCGCGGTGTACTCGGCCACCGGCAAGCCGCCGCTGACCAGCGCCGCGAGCGCCGCGCCGCGCGCCTGACCGAGCAGCAAGGTGCTCTGCGGGTTGACGTTGACGAAAACGATCTCGGCCGACGCGTGGTCGGGCCGGTAGCGTTGCACGACCTCGGCCACGCCCTCGAAGATGATCTTCAGCCGCAGCGGCAGGTCGCCGCGCGGCGCCTCGAGCGTGCTGATCGTGCCGCTGGCGACATAGGCCAGCCTCGACCCCTCGACCTCGATGACGCCAAAGCCCGTTCGTTGCAGGCCGGGGTCTATGCCGAGGATGCGCATGCTGGCGGGACGTGGCGGTCGAGACGCAGGGGAGGGCTTCGGTGCAGGCTCATGTCGGCAGCGCCGACGTGAAGTCGCGTCAGCGGCGTGCCGGAACCATAACCCGTTCGCTGCAGGCCGGGGTCCGTGCCGAGGATGCGCATGCGGGCGGGACGCTCAGCCGGCGGCCGGTGCCGGGCGGACGATCGCCGTGCGGCGGCCCGACATCGCGTCGCGGGCCCGCATCTTCGCGTTGATGTACGCGCCCTGCGGGACGTACAGCAGGTCGGCCACCTTGCGCAGCAGGTGGTTCTCGTCGGCACCGAGCTCGCCCTCGGCGTAGGCCACGCGCCACAGCGATTCGACGAGCGCGATCCGGTGCGGCATGTCGAAGGCCTCGTTGATGCGCGAGGTGAAGGCGAAGGTGTCGCTGGCCTGGCGCGCGGTGTCCTCGGCGCGCGCCACCAGGGCGGCGGCGGCGGTGGTGTCGAGCGCGAACAGCTCGCGCAGCGCGGCGATCACGGCGGCACGCTCGACCGCGGTCGAGACCGAGTCGGCGCGCATCACCTCGACGAGCAGCACCGCGCTGGCGAGCTGCAGCATCTCGGCGCCGTCGGCGTCGGCCTGGGGCGCGACGAAATGGTCGAACAGGATTTTCAGGGCTTGCAGCATGTCGGTCGGAAACAGGGCGGACAGACCGGGTAGACCTCGATTCGCCGGCGGAGTTTCAGCACCGGCCGTCCGCAGCGACCTCCCCGCTCAATGGCGGAAATGCCGGGTGCCGGTGAAGACCATCGCGATGCCGCGTTCGTCGGCAGCGGCAATGACCTCGTCGTCGCGCATCGAGCCGCCGGGCTGGATCACGCAGGCCGCGCCCGCGTCGACGACCACGTCCAGGCCGTCGCGGAACGGGAAGAAGGCGTCGCTGGCCACCGCCGAGCCCTGCAGCGACAGCCCGGCATGGGCCGACTTGATGCTCGCGATGCGCGCGCTGTCGATGCGGCTCATCTGGCCGGCGCCGACGCCCAGCGTCATGCCGCCGGCGCAGAAGACGATCGCGTTGCTCTTGACGAACTTGGCCACCTTCCACGCGAACAGCAGGTCCTCGAGCTGGGCCGGGGTCGGTGCGAGCTTCGTCACCACGCGCAGCTCGGCGGCGCCGACGTTCTTCGCGTCCTGCGTCTGCACGAGCAGGCCGCCGCCGACGCGCTTGAAGTCGAGCGCGTTCGTCGCCCGGGACAGCGGCACCTCGAGCAGGCGCACGTTCTGCTTCGCGGCGAACAGCGCGCGCGCGGCCGGTGCGATGGCCGGCGCGATCAGCACCTCGACGAACTGCTTGTTCTCGCCGATCGCGCGCGCGGTGGCTTCGTCGAGCGGGCGGTTGAACGCGAGGATGCCGCCGAAGGCCGAGGTCGGGTCGGTCTTCCAGGCCTTCGCGTAGGCCTCGGCCAGCGTCGCGCCGACCGCGACGCCGCAGGGGTTGGCGTGCTTGACGATCACGCACGCGGGTGCATCGAAGGTCTTCACGCATTCCCAGGCCGCATCGGCATCGGCGATGTTGTTGTAGCTGAGCTCCTTGCCCTGCAGCTGTGTCCAGCCGGCGAGCAGGCCCTCGGCCGGCTTCGCGTCGCGGTAGAAGGCGGCCGCCTGGTGCGGGTTCTCGCCGTAGCGCAGGTCCTGCGTCTTCGTGAGCTGCAGCGTGAAGACCTCCGGGAACGCGGTGCGCGCGGGCACCGTGCCGGGCGCGCTCTCGGCGCCGGGTTCGAGGGCGCTGAGATAGTTCGCGATCATGCCGTCGTAGGCGGCGGTGTGCGCGTAGACCTTGCGCGCGAGCCTGAAGCGCGTCGCGCGGCCGATCCCGCCGCCGGCCAGTTCGGCGAGCACGCCGGCGTAGTCGGCCGGGTCGATCAGCACCGTCACGTCGGCCCAGTTCTTGGCTGCCGCGCGCAGCATCGCCGGGCCGCCGATGTCGATGTTCTCGATCGCGTCGTCGAGCGTGCAGTCGGCGCGCGCGGTCGCCTGCGCGAACGGGTACAGGTTGACGACGAGCAGGTCGATCGTCGCGATGCCGTGCTGCGCGAGCGCGGCCATGTGCTCGGGCAGGTCGCGCCGCGCGAGCAGGCCGCCGTGGATGCGCGGGTGCAGCGTCTTGACGCGGCCGTCGAGCATCTCGGGGAAGCCGGTGACCTCGGCGACCTCGGTCACCGGCAGGCCGGCGTCGGCGAGCAGCCGCGCGGTGCCGCCGGTGGACAGCAGCTTGACGCCCAGGCCGTGCAGCGCGCGCGCGAAGTCGACGATGCCGGTCTTGTCGGAAACGGAAATCAGTGCGGTGGTCATTTGATCAGCTTGTGGTCCAGCAGCTTGCGGCGCAGCGTGTTGCGGTTGATGCCCAGCCATTCGGCGGCCCGGCTCTGGTTGCCGTCGGCGTGCTTCATCACGACGTCGAGCAGCGGCCGCTCGACGGCGGCGATGATCATCTCGTGCACGCTGTGCGGTTCGGCGCCGCGCAGGTCCTTGAAGTACTGCTCCAATGTCGTGCGGATGCACTCGTCGATGTGTTTCTTGCTCATGCCTGGTGTCGGACGAGGCCGTCGTTGGCGGCCGGCAGCACCGGGTGCCGGTCGGCCAGTTCGTCGAAGAAGGTGGTCACCGCGCGCAGCTGCGCGTCGGCGCTGTCGAGGGTGTTCATCGCGGCGCGGAAGGCCTCGCCGCCGGGCAGCGCGCGCACCGCCCAGCCGATGTGCTTGCGCGCGCTGCGCACGCCGCTCGTCTCGCCGTAGAGCGCGTAGTGGTCGTGCAGGTGCTCGACGAGCCAGCCGCGCACGTCGCGCGTGGCCGGCGGCGCGAGCCGCTCGCCGGTGGCGAGGAAATGCCCGATCTCGCGGAAGATCCACGGCCGCCCCTGCGCGGCGCGGCCGATCATCAGTGCGTCGGCGCCGGTGCGCTCGAGCACCGCGCGCGCGGTCTCGGGCGTATCGATGTCGCCGTTCGCGACCACCGGGATGCGCAGCGCGGCCTTCACCGCGGCCACCGTCTCGTGCTCGGCCCGGCCCTGGTAGCCCTGCTCGCGCGTGCGGCCGTGGACGGTGAGCAGCGCGATGCCGGCGGCCTCGGCCGCGCGCGCCAAGCGCAGCGCGTTGCGTTCGGCGGCGCACCAGCCGGTGCGCATCTTCAGCGTCACCGGCACGCCGCGCGGCGCGCAGGCCGCGACCACGGCCTCGACGATCGCGAGCGCGAGCGGCTCGTCCTGCATCAGCGCCGAGCCGGCCCAGCGGCTGCAGACCTTCTTCGCCGGGCAGCCCATGTTGATGTCGATGATCTGCGCGCCGCGGTCGATGTTGTAGCGCGCCGCGTCGGCCATCTCGGCCGGGTCGACACCGGCGATCTGGACCGCGACCGGGCCCGGCTCGCCGGCGTGGTCGGCTCGGCGCGAGGTCTTCAGCGAGGCCCACAGCTCGCGCTTGCTCGTCACCATCTCGCTTACGGCATGGCCGGCGCCGAGCCGCCGGCAGAGCTGGCGGAACGGGCGGTCCGTGACGCCTGCCATCGGCGCGACGAACAGGCGGTTCGGCAGCTCGAACGTGCCGATCTTCATGGCGGGGTGAGGGGGAGGCTGCTGAAAAAGGAGGCAGAAGTATAGCGACGGCCGGGCCGCATCGGCCATCGATAATCGCGGCCGATGGAAGAATGGTTCGCGTCGCTGCTGACGGCACTCGCCTTGCCGAAATTCGGGCTGAGCACGGTGTTCGTCGTCGCGCTGGTCTCGGCGACGTTGGTGCCCTTGGGCAGCGAGCCGGTGGTGTTCGGCCTCGTCAAGCTCAACCCGTCGCTGTTCTGGCCGACGATGGTGGTCGCGACCCTCGGCAACACGATCGGCGGCGCGATCAGCTGGTGGATGGGTTACGGCACCGAGGTCGCCTACGAGCGGCTGAGCCACCACAAGCCCGTCGAGCTGAGGGCGCTGGGCTGGCTGCGCCGCTTCGGGCCGGTGGCCTGCCTGCTGTCCTGGCTGCCGGTGGTGGGCGACCCGCTGTGCGCCGTCGCCGGCTGGCTGAAGCTGCCGTTCTGGCCCTGCGTGGCCTACATGGCGGTCGGCAAGTTCGCGCGCTACGTCACGATGACGGCGGCGCTGCTGTGGTGGTTCCCGGGCCAGTTCAAGCTCTGATCGCTTCACAATCCGGGCCTGTCCGTGACCTCCATCGCCCGCCCATGACGACTCCCGCGTACGACAGCCTGGCCGAGACCTGGACCCGGCTGCACCGCTTCGGCCACCTGCAGGCGCTGGCGGGTTGGGACCGGGCCGCGAACATGCCGCCGCGCGGCAACGAGGCGCGTGCCGAGGCGCTTGCCGAGATGGCCGCGCTGCTGCACCGGATGCGCACCGACCCGGTGCTGCCGGAGCGGATCGCGCGCGCCGAACAGGAGCCGCTGAGCGAACTGCAGCGCGCCAACCTGCGCGAGATCCGGCGCGAGTGGCGGGCGTCGAACGCGCTGCCCGAGTCGCTGGTGCAGCGTCAGCAGATGGCGACCTCGCGCTGCGAGCACGCCTGGCGCTCGCAGCGGCCGGCGAACGACTGGGCCGGTTTCCTGCCCAACCTGAAGGAGGTGCTCGCGCTCGCGCGCGAGGAGGCGACGCTGCTCGCCGAGCAGACCGGACGCTCGCGCTACGAAGCGCTGATGGACCGCTACGAGCCCGGGCTGACGACGGCCCAGGTCGACCGCGTGTTCGGCGAGGTGCGGCAATGGCTGCCCGGGCTGATCGTGAAGGTGCTCGACAGGCAGGCCGTCGAGCCGGTGATCGCGCCGCTCGGCCCGTTCCCGGTGGCGGCGCAGCGCGCGCTGTGCGAGCAGGCGATGCGCCTGCTCGGCTTCGACTTCGAGGCCGGGCGGCTCGACGTCAGCGCGCACCCGTTCTGCGGCGGCGTGCCCGAGGACGTGCGCATGACGACGCGCTTCCGCGAGGACGACTTCCTCGGCAGCCTGATGGGCACGATCCACGAGACCGGCCATGGCCGCTACGAGCAGAACCTGCCGCGCGAGCTGCTCGGCCAGCCGGTCGCCTACGCGCGCTCGATGGCCTTGCACGAGAGCCAGTCGCTGAGCTTCGAGATGCAGCTCGGCAGCCACCCCGGCTTCGTCGCGCGCCTCGCACCGCTGGTGCGGGCCGCGTTCGGCGATCAGCCGGCGTTCGACGCGCACAACCTGCACCGGCTGATGACGCGCGTGAAGCCGGGCTTCATCCGCGTCGACGCCGACGAGGTCACCTACCCGGCGCACGTCATCCTGCGCTACGAGATCGAGCGCCCGCTGATCGAAGGCGAGATCGAGGCCGAGGACATCCCGGCGCTGTGGGACGAGAAGATGATGGAACTGCTGGGCGTGGACACGCACGGCAACTTCGGCGACGGGGCCATGCAGGACGTGCACTGGCCCGAGAGCCTGTTCGGCTACTTCCCCTGCTATTCGCTCGGCGCGATGTACTCGGCGCAGTGGTTCGCCGCGATGCGCCGCGCGATGCCCGACCTGGACGCGTGCATCGCCGCCGGCGACCTGGGCGCGGTGTTCGACTGGCTGCGCGACAACATCTGGACCCAGGCCAGCCGCTGGACCACCGACGAGCTGGCGCTGCGCGCCAGCGGCGAGGTGCTGAACCCGGCGCACTTCCGCGCGCACCTGGCGTCGCGCTACCTGTAGCCCGCCGGGCCGGCACCGGCCTCAGCCCGCGGCGCGCTTGCGTGGCGCGGCA
>MEGM01000016.1 GCA_001725505.1 Rubrivivax sp. SCN 70-15
CGACAGCGTCAGGTTCGGGAAGTACGCCGCGTCGTCGATGCCGATCTGCGCGTAGGCGGCCGCGACCCGGGCGCGCGCGGCGGCGATGTCGGGCCGGCGCTCGAGCAGCGCCGACGGCAGCGTCGCCGGCACTTCGGGCGGGGCCGGCAGCACCGCCTGCGCCGGCAGCGGCAGCGCCGACGGCGCCAGGCCGAGCAGCACCGCGAGCGCGTGTTCGAGCGCCGCGCGCTGGGCCGCGTTGTCGGCCTGCTGTGCCTGCGCGGTGTGCAGCTGCGTCTGCGCCTGCAGCACGTCGGTGCGCTGCGCGACGCCGGCCTCGAGCCGGTCCTCGGTGAGTGCGAGCGAGCGTCGGTACGCGGCAACGCTGCGCGCATAGAGCGCGTCCTGCGCGTCGGCGCTGCGCAGCGCGAAATAGGTCTGCGCGAGCAGCGCCTGCGCCGACAGCCGCGCCGCGGCGAGGTCGGCCTCGCTCGCGCGCAAGCTGTCGCGCGCCTGGCCCTGGGCCATCGAGAGTCGGCCCCAGAGGTCGGTCTCCCAGCTCGCATCGGCCGACAGCGCGACGCCGTGCGTGGTCTGGCGCGCACCGCCTGCGGCGCCCGGACTGCCGCTGCGCGTCGCGCTCAGGCCGGCCGAGACCGTGGGCAGCATCGCCTGGCCGCTGGCGGCGAGCGCGGCGCGCGCGCTCGTCACGCGCGCGAGCGCGATCCGAAGGTTCTGGTTGCCGACGAGCAGGCGCTGCTCGAGGTCGTCGAGCACCGGGTCGGCGAACAGCGACCACCAGGCTGCGGGCACCGGCTGCGCGCGCAGCGCCGGCTGCCAGGGACCGGCCTCGCGGTACTGCGCGGGCGCGGCCATCGGCGGCGGCGGCTCGACGCGCGTCACTGCGCAGGCCGACAGCCACAGCGCGCCGGACAGGGTCAGCAGGGCGGGAGGTCGTCGCATCGGAGGCTTCATCGCAGGGCGGGTGCGGGCGTGGGCCGGGGTGCCGGCGCAGCGGTCTCCGGACGGCGCCGCGGCCGGCGCAGCCGGTCCATCAGCACGAAGACCACCGGCGTCGTGTACAGCGTGAGCAGCTGGCTCAGGATCAGCCCGCCGACGATCGCGATGCCCAGCGGCTGGCGCAGCTCGGCGCCGTCGCCGGTGCCCAAGGCGAGCGGCACGGCGCCGAAGATCGCGGCCATCGTCGTCATCAGGATGGGCCGCAGGCGCAGCCGCGCGGCGCGGAAGATCGCTGCGCCGGCACCGACGCCACCGACACGCTGCCGTGCGATCGCGAAGTCGATCATCATGATCGCGTTCTTCTTGACGATGCCGATCAGAAGGATCACGCCGATCAGCGCGATGATCGAGAACTGGGTGTGGAACAGCATCAGCGCGAGCAGCGCGCCGACGCCGGCCGACGGCAGCGTCGAGAGGATCGTCACCGGGTGCACCAGGCTCTCGTAGAGCATGCCCAGCACCAGGTAGATCGCGACGATCGCGGCCAGGATCAGCAGCGGCTGCGTCGCCAGCGACTGCTGGAACGCGTTCGCGGTGCCGGCGAAGCTGCCGTGCAGCGCGACCGGCACGCCCAGGCCCGCCATCGCGCGGTCGATCGCCTGCGTGGCCTGCGACAGCGAGACTCCGGGCGGCAGGTTGAAGCTGATCGTCGACGCCGGCGCGCCGCCCTGGTGGTTCACCGCCAGCGGCGTGTTCGTCGTCTCGTAGCGCGCGAAGGCGCGCAGCGGCACCTGCACGCCGGCCTTGTTCGTGAGGGTGAGCCGGTCCAGCGTCGCCGGCCCCTGGGTGAACGCGTTCGCCAGCTCCATCACGACGCGGTACTGGTTCAGCGGGTTGTAGATCACGCCGACCTGGCGCTGGCCGAAGGCGTCGTTCAGCGTCGTGTCGAGGTTGCTCATCGTGATGCCCAGGCGCGCCGCGGCGTCGCGGTCGACGACGAGAGAGGTCTGCAGCCCCTTGTCCTGCTGGTCGGTGTCGACGTCGGTCAGCTCGGGCAGCTGCGCGAGCGCGTTGCGCACGCGCGGCTCCCAGGCGCGCAGCACGTCGATGTCGTCGGCCTGCAGCGTGTACTGGTACTCCGAATTCGACGCGCGGCCCCCGATGCGGATGTCCTGCACCGGCACCATGAACAGGTTCGCGCCCGGCTCGTGCGACAGCCTGCCGCGCAGCCGCGCGACGACGGCGGCGGCCGGGACCTTGCGCTCGGCGAGCGGCTTGAGCGTGATGTACATGAAGGCCGAGTTGCGCTGGCCGCCACCGGTGAAGCCATTGACGTTGGCCACCGCGGGGTCGGCCTGGACGATGGCCATGAAGGCCTTCACGCGCGCCTCCATCATCGGGAACGAGCTGCCCTGGTCGGCGCGCACGCCGCCGATGACGACGCCGGTGTCCTGCTGCGGGAAGAAGGTCTTCGGGATCGTCGCGTACAGATGCACGTTCAGCGCCACCACCGCGAGCAGCGCAGCGAGCGCCACCGGCTGGTGGCGCAGCGTCCATGCCAGCGAGCGCCGGTAGCCGCGCGCGAGCACGCGGTTGAAGGCAGCGAGCGCGCGTGCGGCGCGTCCGGGCTGGCGCTGCTTGCGGCGCGCGGCGAGCAGCGTCGCGGCCATCATCGGCGTCGTCGTCAGCGAGACCAGCATCGAGACCAGGATCGCCGAAGAGAGCACGACCGCGAACTCGCGGAACAGCCGGCCGACGATGCCGCCCATCAGCAGGATCGGGATGAACACCGCGACCAGGCTCAGGCTGATCGAGACCACCGTGAAGCCGATCTCGCGCGCGCCGCGGATCGCCGCCGCGCGCGGCGCCAGGCCATGCTCGACATGGCGGTTGATGTTCTCGAGCACGACGATCGCGTCGTCGACGACGAAGCCGGTGGCGACCGTCAGCGCCATCGCCGACAGGTTGTCCAGGCTGTAGCCGCACAGGTACATCACGCCGACGGTGCCGGCGAGGGAGACCGGCACCGCGACCGAGGGGATCAGCGCAGCGCGCCAGTTGCGCAGGAACAGCAGCACGACGAGCACGACCAGGCCGATCGCGATCGCGAGCGCGCGCTCGACCTCGCGCAGCGAGGCGCGGATCGTCGGCGTGCGGTCGCTGACCACCTGGACGTCGATCGCAGGCGGGATCGACGCCTGCAGCCGCGGCAGCAGCTCGCGCACGCGCTGCACGGTCTGGATGATGTTCGCGCCCGGCTCCTTGAGCACGAAGAGCAGGATCGCCGGCCTGCCGTTGGTGGCGCCGTAGTTGCGCAAGTCCTGCACCGAGTCGACGACCTCGGCCACGTCGCGCAGCCGCACCGCGGCGCCGTTCACGTAGCTCAGCATCAGCGGCGCGTAGTCGGCCGCAGTGCGCGCCTGGTCGCTGGCGCCGACCTGCCAGTAGCTCGGTCCGGCCTCGATCGCGCCCTTGGGCCGGTTCGCGTTCGCCGCCGTGATCGCGCTGCGCACGCTGTCGAGCGCGACGCCGCGTGCGGCCAGCCGGTCCGGGTTCAGCTCGACGCGCACTGCCGGCAGCGCACCGCCGCTGACGTTGACCTGGCCCACGCCCTGGACCTGCGACAGCCGCTGCGCGAGCACCGTCGACGCGGCGTCGTACATCTGGCCGCGCGTCAGCGTGGCCGAGGTCAGCGCCAGGATCATGATCGGCGCGCCGGCCGGGTTCACCTTGCGGTAGCTCGGGTTGCTCGGCATGCCGCTGGGCAGCAGCGTGCGCGCGGCGTTGATCGCGGCCTGGACGTCGGCGGCGGCGCCGTCGATGCTCCGGCGCAGGTCGAATTGCAGCGTGATGTGGGTCTGGCCCAGCGTCGAGCTCGACGTGATCTCGTTGACGCCGGCGATCGCACCGAGCGCGCGTTCGAGCGGCGTCGCGACGGTGGCGGCCATGGTGTCCGGGCTCGCGCCGGGCAGCGACGCGTTGACCGAGATCACCGGGTAGTCGACCTGCGGCAGCGGCGCGATCGGCAGCAGCCCGAACGCGAGCGCGCCGGCGAGCGCGACGCCGAGCGTGATCAGCGTCGTCGCGACCGGGCGTGCGATGAACGGCGCCGAGAGGTTCATGTCGCGAGGCGGCGCTGGCGCCAGGCGCGCAGCCGCAGCGCCTGGTTCGCGAAGCCGAGGTAGATCACCGGCGTCGTGAACAGCGTCAGCAGCTGGCTGACGACGAGGCCGCCGACCATCGTCACGCCGAGCGGGTGGCGCAGCTCGTGGCCGGCGCCGCTGCCCAGCATCAGCGGCAGCGCGGCCAGCAGCGCGGCCAGCGTCGTCATCAGGATCGGCCGCAGGCGCAGCAGGCAGGCCTGGTGGATCGCGGCGCGCGGCGACTTGCCCTCGTGGCGCTCGGCGTCGAGGGCGAAGTCGATCATCATGATCGCGTTCTTCTTGACGATGCCGATGAGCAGGATGATGCCGATCACCGCGACGATGTCGAGGTCCAGCCCGGTGGCGAGCAGCGCGAGCAGCGCGCCCAGCCCGGCCGACGGCAGCGTCGACAGGATCGTCAGCGGGTGGATGTAGCTCTCGTAGAGCACGCCGAGCACGATGTACATCGTGACCACCGCCGCGAGCACGAGCAGCAGCGTGCTCGTGAGCGAGGTCTGGAACGCGTTCGCCGCGCCCTGGAAGCGGGTCTCGACGCTGGCCGGCAGGTCCAGCCCGGCCTCGGCGGCCTTGATCGCGTCGACCGCCTCGCCCAGCGACGCGCCCGGCGCGAGGTTGAACGAGACCGTCGCCGACGGGAACTGGGCGACGTGGTTGATCGCCAGCGGCGCCGGCTGCTCGACGAATCTCGCCACCGACGCGAGCGGCACCTGGGTCGTGACGGCCACGCCGCCCGGCCCCTGCGCCGCACGGCCGGGCACGTACAGCCCCTGCAATGCGGCCGGCCCGTCGTGCAGCCCGCTCGCCGCTTCGAGCACGACGCGGTACTGGCTGGACTGGGTGTAGATCGTCGAGATCAGGCGCTGGCCGAAGGCGTCGTAGAGCGCGTTGTCGATCGCCGCGACCGTCACGCCCAGGCGGCCTGCGGCCTCGCGGTCGATCTGCACGTAGGCCTGCAGGCCCTGGTCCTGCAGGTCGCTCGCGACGTCGGCCAGCGGTGCCAGCGTGCGCAGCTTGGCCAGCAGCGCGGTCGTCGCGCGCGCCAGGTCGTCGCTGCTGGGGGAGCTCAGCAGCAGCTGGTACTGGGTCCTGGCGACGCGATCCTCGATCGTCAGGTCCTGCACCGGCTGGAAGTAGGCGCGGATGCCGGGCACGTGCCCGCTGCGCTCGTCCAGGCGCTGGATGACCTGGGCCACCGTGGCGTGGCGCTCGGCGAAGGGCTTGAGCTCGATCTGCATGCGCCCGGCGTTGAGTGTCGCGTTGGCGCCGTCGACGCCGATGAAGGACGACAGGTGGGCGACGTCGGGATCCGTCAGGATCGCGTCGGCGAGCACCTGCTGGCGCGCGGCCATCGCGCCGAACGAGGTTGTCTGCGTGGCCTCGGTGACGACCTGGATCAGGCCGGTGTCCTGGAGCGGGAAGAAACCCTTGGGCACGACGAAGTAGAGCCAGCCGGTCAGCACCAGCGTCAGCCCGAAGACCGCCAGCGTCGCCTGCGGGCGGTCCAGCACCCAGTCCAGCGCGTAGCCGTAGCGTGCGAGCAGCCGCTCGAAGGCCCGTGCCCACCAGCGGCCGAGCCGGCCCGTCCGCTGCTCGCGCTGCGGGCGCAGCAGCCGCGCGCTCATCATCGGCGTCAGCGTCAGCGAGACGAAGGCCGAGATCAGGATCGCGACCGCGAGCGTGATCGCGAACTCGTGGAACAGCCGCCCGACGATGTCGCCCATGAACAGCAGCGGGATCAGCACCGCGATCAGCGAGACCGTGAGCGAGATGATCGTGAAGCCGATCTGGCGCGAGCCCTTCAGTGCGGCCAGCATCGGCGTGAGGGCAATGTTCTGGCTTCGGCCGGGCGCGTCCGCGCCCTTAACTTGGCCTTCGGCCAAGTTGGCCTGCGCCGAAACATTGCCCGGCGCCTCTTCGAGGTGCCGGGCAATGTTTTCGATCATGACAATGGCGTCGTCGACGACGAAGCCGGTCGAGATCGTCAGCGCCATCAGCGTCAGGTTGTTGATCGAGAAGCCGGCCAGGTACATCACGCCGAAGGTGCCGACGAGCGACACCGGCACCGCGACGCTCGGGATCACGGTCGCGCTCGCGCTGCGCAGGAACAGGAAGATCACCATGACGACCAGCGCGACGGCGAGCAGCAGCTCGAACTGCGTGTCGTCGACCGAGGCGCGGATCGTCGTCGTCCGGTCGGCGATGACCCGGACGTCGAGCGAGGCCGGCAGCGACGCCTGCAGCCGCGGCAGCAGCGCCTTGACCCGGTCCACGGTCTGGATCACGTTCGCGCCCGGCTGGCGCTGGACGTTCAGGATCACGCCCGGCGTGCGGTCGGCCCAGGCCGCCAGGCGCAGGTTCTCGGCCCCGTCGACGATGCGCGCCACGTCGCGCAGCCGAAGCGCGCTGCCGTTCTTCCACGCGATCACGAGGCTGCCGTAGTCGGCGGCGCTCCTGAGCTGGTCGTTGGCGTCGATCGTCGATGCGCGGTGCGGGCCGTCGAAGCTGCCCTTGGCCTGGTTCACGTTGGCCGCCGCGACCGCGCTGCGCAGGTCGTCGAGCGAGAGCCCGAGCCCGGCGAGCACGCCCGGGTCGGCCTGGATGCGCACCGCCGGGCGCTGGCCGCCGGCGAGGCTGACCAGGCCCACGCCCTCGAGCTGCGAGAGCTTGGGCGCGAGGCGGTTCTCGACCAGGTCGCGCACCTGGGTCACCGGCAGCGAGGGCGAGGTCACCGCGATCGTCAGCACCGGCGCATCGGCCGGGTTGACCTTGCTGTAGATCGGCGGCATCGGCAGATCCGACGGCAGCAGGTTCGCGCCGGCGTTGATCGCCGCCTGCACCTCCTGCTCGGCGACGTCGAGCGAGAGCGAGAGCGCGAAGCGCAGCGTGATCACCGAAGCGCCGCCGGAACTGGTCGAGGTCATCTGCGCCAGGCCGGGCATCTGGCCGAACTGGCGCTCGAGCGGCGCCGTGACGGTGGTCGACATCACGTCCGGGCTCGCGCCCGGGTACAGCGTCGTGACCGCGATCGTCGGGACGTCGACCTCGGGCAGCGCCGACAGCGGCAGCAGCCGGTAGGCGAGCAGGCCGGCGAGCACGATCGCCAGCATCAGCAGCGAGGTCGCGACCGGGCGCTCGATGAAGATCCGGGACGGGTTCATGCGTGGCTCCATGCGCCGTCACCTGGGCGGTGCGCTGGCGCCGGCCGCGCGCCGCTGCTCGAACCAGGCCCGGCGCTGCTCCGGGCTCATCGCCTTCAGCCTGGCCGCCACCTCGGGCGGCAGCGCGCCGCGCGGGCCGGACGCACGCGGCGGCGGGGCGGCGCCGGCGCGTTGGTTCGGGTCGGCGGCGATGACCTCGACCTTCGCACCCTCGCGCAGCCGGTCGGTGCCGTCGGTGACGACGCGGTCGCCCGGCTGCAGAGGGCCGCGCACGGCCATCCATTCGCCATCCACCGGCCCTGGCGTGACGAGCCTGGTAGTCACTTTGTCGTCGGCGCCGACGACGTAGACGTAGAAGCCCTGCGCGCCGCGCAGCACCGCCGCCGGCGGCACCGCGAGCGCACCGCGCAGCGTGTCCAGGCGCAGCCGCACGCTCACAGGCTGGTTCGGGAACAGCCTGTCGTCGAGGTTCGGGAACGAGGCCTTGAGCCGGATCGTGTCGGTGCCCGGGTCGATCGCGTTGTCGACCGTCGTCAGCCGCCCCTCGGCCAGCATCGTCGTGCCGGTGGCGTCCCAGGCCTGGACCTCGAGCGGCTGGCCGGCACGCAGCCGCGCCTCGATCTGCGGCAGGTGCGCCGACGGCACCGCGAAGAGCAGCGATATCGGCTGCGTCGCGGTGATGCTGAGCAGGCCGTTCGCGCTGCCCGGCTGGACGACGTTGCCGACGTCGACCTGGCGCAGCCCGGCGCGGCCCGACAGCGGTGCCAGCACGCGCGTGTACGACAGCTGCAGCCGCGCCGCGGCGAGCGTGGCGCCGTCCACCTGCACCGTGCCCTCGAGCTGGCGCACCAGTGCGTGCTGGGTGTCGAGCTGCTGGCGCGGCGCGGCGTCCTTGGCGACGAGGTCGGTGTAGCGCGCGAGATCGGCGCGCGCGTTGTCGAGTTGCGCGCTGTCGCGCGCGAGCGTGCCCTCGGCCTGGCCGACCGCGACCTCGAAGGCGCGCGGGTCGATCCGTGCGAGCAGCTGGCCGGCGCGCACCGGTCCGCCCTCGGTGAAGTGCAGCGACTGCAGCACGCCGCCGACCTGCGGCTGGACGACGACGGTGCGCGACGCGGTGAGGGTGCCGATCGCGTCGACGATCACGCGCACGTCGCGCCGCTGCACCGCCTGCACCGAGACCGGTTGTGCACCCGGGCCGCCGAAGCGCCCGGGTCCGAATCCCGGCCCTCCCGGCGCCGGGCCCGGGCGCGCGATCCACCACGCGATGCCTCCGCCGACGGCGAGCAGCAGCAGGGCGATCGCGAGGCCGGTCCAGGGCCGGCGCCGGCGTCGCGGCGCGGGCGCCGCCGGTTCGGGGCGGGGCTCGGCGGCCGAGGAAGGGTTGTCGTCGTTCATGGCGTGTTCACGGTCCGATGCGCGGCCGCGCCCGAGCTGCGCTGGCCGAGCAGCGTCCAGGATCGAAGGGGCGACGGTGGGACTGGCACGCGTGGCCCGTACCGCCGACCGCGACCGCGCCGGGGGCAGGGCTCGTGCGCTTCATTCGGCCCGCATCGTGCCTGGCCCGGGTGCGGCCGGATGCCGGACCAAACGTAAAGAAATGCTTCCGGAGACGCCGCGCGTCAGCGCAGGCCGTGGCGCAGGTTGCGCACCGCCTGCTCGAGCGCCTGCAGGTCCTGCGGCGCGCGCGAGATCGCGATCCGGTTCAGCGCGACGTCGAGCGCATGGACCTGGGTCTCGGAGCGAGCGGCGAGCGATTGGCGCAGCGAGGCCCAGAGGGTCTTGAAGTCCTCGTGCGCGTTGCGAAAGCCCGCGTCGTCCTGCCAGACGAGCGCGTTGCGCATGCGCCGCGCGAGCGCGAGCAGCGATTCGACGCCGGGGGTCAGCTTGTCGCTGCGCGCGTCGAAGGGCAGCGACAGCGTGCCGGCGCGGTCGGCGATGCGGTCGGCGCAGGACGCGAGCCAGCGCTCGTCCTTCGCGTCGAGCGCGGTGCGCGCCTCGAGCAGGTCGGCGCCGAGGTCGTTGCGCGCGCGGTAGAAGCGGCTGAGATCGCCGCCGGCGTCGACGAAGGCGGGCTCGAGCGGCCCGACCTCGGCCGCCGCCTTGCGCGCCCGGGCCAGTGCGTCGCGCGCCGCCGGCCAGTGCCTGGCCACCGGGGCGTCGAACAGGTTCATCGCGGCCCGGTCGAGCGCGTGCAGCACGGGCGGGAAGGGCGGCCGGGCCGGCGCCGCGCCGGAGGCCGCGGCCGCAGTTCCCGCAGCCGCTTCGGTCGCATGCGCGGCCGGTGCCAGCGCCGCCGCGAGCCAGGGCAGCACGGCCGCGGCGCCGAGCAGCCCGCGCCGGCCGGCACGGGCCGCGGGCGGCGCAGCGCGCGCGCTCATTGCATGAACCAGCCGTGGCTGACGACCAGCGACTGCCCGGTCAGCGCGTTGCTCGGGAAGGCGGCGAACAGCAGTGCCACCTGGGCGACGTCCTCGACGGTGGTGAACTCGCCGTCGACCGTCTCCTTGAGCATCACCTTCTTGATCACGTCGGCCTCGCTCAGCCCGAGCGCCTTGGCCTGCTCGGGGATCTGCTTGTCGACCAGCGGGGTGCGCACGAACCCGGGGCAGATCAGGTTCGCACGGATGCCGTGCGCCGCGCCTTCCTTGGCGATCACCTTCGTCAGCCCTTCGAGGCCGTGCTTGGCGGTGACGTAGGGCGCCTTCAGCACCGAGGCCTCCTTCGAGTGGACCGAGCCCATGAAGATCATCGAGCCGCCCCGGCGCGCCTCGATCATGTGGCGCATCGCGGCGCGCGAGGTCAGGAACGCACCGTCCAGATGGACCGCGAGCAGCTTCTTCCAGTCGGCGAAGCTGAAGTCCTGCAGCGGCGCGACGATCTGGATGCCGGCGTTGCTGACCAGCACGTCCAGGCCGCCGAGCCCGGCGACGGTCTTGGACACCGCGGCGTCGACCGCGGCCTCGTCGGTGACGTCGACCGTGACCGCGAGCGCGCGCGCGCCGCGGCCGCGCAGCTCGGCCGCGGCGGCCTCGGCGGCCGCCGGGTTGAAGTCGGCGACTGCGATCGCGGCGCCGGCCGCGGCGTAAACCTCGGCGATGTGCTTGCCGATGCCGCTCGCGGCACCGGTGATGAAGGCGACCTTGCCTTGCAGGCTCGTCATGTTGGGTTCTCCTGGGGTTAGCGGGCGAGGTAGTCGTGGACGACGCGGCCGAGGCCGAGCGTGAGGTCGGTGTTCAGGTGCAGCCCGCCGGTGACCTGCAGCACCGGCAGCGCGGCGACCGGCGCGAGCGCATGCTCGAACAGCTGCAGCGCGGCCGGGCCCGTCCAGGCGCCCTTCAGCGTGAGGTCCTCGAGCCGGTACTCGACCAGCTCGCACACGCGCGGGCTGCAGTCGACGTCGGGCATGATCTTGATGAGCCAGTTGGGCTGCGCCAGGCTCTTCAGCACCGCGGCGCGGTCGGCGTCGCGGTGCTTGTAGCCCATCGTGCCGGTGGCGATGCGCACGCCGCCGTAGTCGAGCGTGCCGATCAGGCTGTCCTTCTCGACGCGCAGCACCGGGCTGCCGAGCTTCTTCGGGAAACCCCAGATCTCGCGCCCGCCGGCGATCGGCGCGTCGTCGTCGAGGTACATGCTGTGCACGTAGACGCCGCTCCGGCCGTCGAGCGTGACCGGGATCACCTGGCCCGATTCGGTGTAGCTGCCGAAGCCGGTGGAGTCGGGCATGCGGATGAACTCGAAGCGCACCACGTCGCCGGCGGTCTGCAGCGGCTCGGGCACGAGTGCGGCGATAGCGGCCGGATCGGTGCGGTAGCTGACGACGAGGAACTCGCGGTCGACGAAGCGGTAGGGGCCGCGCGGGTAGGAGGGGCTGGTCAGGGGCATCGCCCAGGCCTGGCGGCGAACGTCGTCGATCTTCATGCGGTTTGTCCCTGGGGGCGTGCGGTGGTGTAGTCGAAGACGCGGAAGGCGCCCGGTTCGCTCGCCGGCGGTGCGTCCGCCAGCGCGCGCAGCGACTGCGCCATGTCGGCGCGGCCGGCCTGCCAGTGCTCGCGCATCGAGGTGCGCGAGAACTCGTAGTCCTTGGTCTGGGTCTCGATGCCCTTGTTGCGGTGGATGATGTGGACGAGCGAGATCGCCGGGTCGTGCATCTCGGCGAGGATCTTGCGCACCTCGGGCGAAGCGCGCCGCGCCGGCGGCAGCAGCTCGGCCAGCGCGCACATCCGGCGGTGCAGCTCGTGGCGTTCGCGCAGCCGGTCCGTCACCGCGCGCGTGCGGCTCGAGAAGCGGATGTCCTTCTCGCGCTCGGCGACCTCGGCCAGCGTGCGCGGCAGTTCGCCGCGGGCGCTGAACAAGTCGATCTGGAAGATGGTCGCACTGTCGACGTCCAGGTTCTCGACCACGTGGCTGAGCGGCGTGTTCGAGACCAGGCCGCCGTCCCAGTAATCGCGCCCGTCGATCGTGATCGCCGGAAAGCCGGGCGGCAATGCGCCGCTGGCCATCACGTGCTCGGGGGTGATGCGCTGGCTGCGGTTGTCGAAGTACTCGAAGTTGCCGCGCTTGACGTCGACCGCTCCCAGGCTCAGTCGCACCGGGCCGTCGTTGAGGCGCTCGAAGTCGACGAGCTCGAGCAAGGTGTGGCGCAGCGGTGCGGTGTCGTAGAGGCTGGGCCTGGGCAGCTCGCCCGGCCACCAGGCCGCGACCGGGCGCGGCTCGAAGAACGCAGGCAGTCCGAACGCGGCGCCGAACATCGCGGCGCAGTCGTTCGCCCAGGCGCGCAGCGGGCCGTCGCTGCCGGCCCAGACCGGGCTGGGAAGGTCGACCGAGACGCGGGTCCAGAACTCCTGCAGCTTCGCGCAGCGCTGCTCGGGCGGGTTGCCGGCGATGAGCGCGGCGTTGATTGCGCCGATCGAGATGCCGGCGACCCAGTCGGGGTGCTCGCCGGCTTCGGCCAGCGCCTCGCAGGCACCGGCCTGGTAGGCGCCGAGCGCGCCGCCGCCTTGCAGCACGAGCGCGGTGACGGACTCGGAGCGCGGCCTGGCACGGCGCGGGGCGGGACGGGCAGGGGAGCGATTCACGGCGGGAGGACCTCGGTGCAGAGCGAGGCTCCAGTGTCGCGACGGCGCTGCCGGCGCGACAGGCCCGCCGGTCACCCTGCGGTCACCTTCGGCGCGTGACCTTGGTCATGCCAGGCTGGCCGCGAACACGTTCACCGCGAGCGCGAGCACGACGAGGTTGAAGGCGAAGGACAGCAGCCCGTGCGCCAGGCCGAGACGGCGCATCGCGCGCGTCTGGATCGTGACGTCGGAGACCTGCGAGGTCATGCCGATCACGGCGGCGAAGTAGAAGAAGTCGAGGTAGTCGGGGTCCTGGCCGCCCGGGAAGGTCAGGCCGCGCGGCGGCTCGCCGGCGGCACGGTGCGGCCGGTAATAGGCACGCGCATAGCGCAGCGCGAAGACCGTCTGGATCAGCAGCCAGGCCCCGCCCAGCGAGAGCAGCGCCAGCACCAGGTGCAGCCAGCGGTCGGCACCGTGCAGGCTGCGCGCGGTGTTCACCGCGAGCAGCACGGCCGCGAGGCTGGCGCAGGCCGCGATCGTGACGAGCACGAACAGCATCGCGGAGCCGGGGTCGTTCCACTGCGCACGGCGCCGCGTCTCGGGGGCATCCAGTCGCAGCGCCGCCCACCAGACGAAGCCCAGGTAGACGACGAAATAGACCACCCAGCCGGCGAGCAGCGGCGTCACCGGCGACGCCGCGCCGTGGCGGACGAGCGCCGAGCCGACCGCGACCGCCGGCGCCAGCGCGAGCAATTGCCGGCCGACGGCGCTGATGCGTGCCGACCAGTGCAGGCCATGGATCGGGTGCAGCAGCATGGCGGCGCAGTGTGCCACGCGGCGTCGCGGCGAAGAGATGACTTCGGGTCGGTGCGTCGGGTGACTTCCAGCACTACGGCCGTGCGCCGGTGCGGCCTAGAGTGCGATCGCCGACGACAGCCCGCGACACGACGGGCGCAGGTCCCGGGGGTGGGAGATCGAGGAGAAGACGCCATGGCATCGCCCCCCGAAACCGTCCGCCCGCTCGGGCCGCTGCAGATCCTGCTGCTGGCGATCCCCTGCATCGCCGTGCTCGCGGTGCCCTGGTTCAACCGGCTCGAGCCGGCGTTGTTCGGGCTGCCGTTCTTCTACTGGTGGCAGCTGCTCTGGGTGCCCTTGTCGGGGGTCTTCATCGCGATCGTCTACCGGATGGTCGTGCGTCCGGGCAGCGGGGACTGAGCCATGAACGTCACCGCCACCGCAGTCTTCGTCGTGCTCTTCGTGCTCATCACGGTTCTGGGCTTCCTCTCGGCACGCTGGAAGAAGGGCGACCTCGGCCACCTGCACGAATGGGGCCTGGGCGGACGCCGCTTCGGCGGCTGGATCACCTGGTTCCTGATCGGCGGCGACCTCTACACCGCCTACACCTTCATCGCGGTGCCGGCGCTCGTGTTCGGCGCCGGCGCGCTGGGCTTCTTCGCGCTGCCCTACACGGTGCTCGTCTATCCGCTCGTGTTCGCGATCCTGCCGCGGCTGTGGGTCGTGGCGAAGAAGCGCGACTACGTCACCGCGTCGGACTTCATCGCCGGGCGCTACGGCAGCCCGGCGCTCGCGCTCGCGATCGCGCTGACGGGCATCGTCGCGACGCTGCCCTACATCGCGCTGCAGCTCGTCGGGCTGCAGGTCGTGATCGGCGGCCTGGGCTTCCCGACCGGGCAGGGGCTGCTCGGCGACGTGCCGCTGCTGGTGGCCTTCGTGATCCTGGCCGCGTTCACCTACACCAGCGGGCTGCGCGCACCGGCGTCGATCGCGGTCGTCAAGGACCTGCTCGTCTACGTGACGGTGATCGCGCTGATCGTCGTCGTGCCGATGCGCATGGGCGGCTTCGGCGCGATCTTCGCCGCGCTGCCCAAGGAGCACCTGCTGCTGCCGCCGGTTCAGGACGGCAACACCGGCACGATGTCGATCTACGCCAGCCTGGCCTTCGGCTCGGCCCTGGCGCTGATGCTCTACCCGCACGCGACCACCGCCGTGCTGGCCGCGAAGGGCCCGAACACGCTGCGCCGCAACTGGGTCTTCCTGCCCGCCTACTCGTTCGTGCTCGGGCTGATCGCGCTGCTCGGCTACGTGGCCTATGCGTCGGGGATCGCGAAGCTGCCCGAGCTGGCGCCGTTCTTTAAGCAGTACGGGCCGCAGTTCGCGATGCCCGGGCTGCTGCTGCACTTCTTCCCGAGCTGGTTCGTCGGCATCGGCTTCGCGGCGGTGGCGATCGGCGCACTGGTGCCGGCGGCGATCATGTCGATCGCGGCGGCGAACCTGTTCACGCGCAACGTCTACAAGGCCTACCTCGACCCCGGCTGCAGCGCCGCGCGCGAGACCTCGGTCGCCAAGCTGGCGTCGCTGGTGGTCAAGTTCGGCGCGCTGATGTTCATCGTCTTCCTGCCGCTGACCTACGCGATCCAGCTCCAGCTGCTCGGCGGCATACTGATCCTGCAGACCTTCCCGGCCATCGTCTCGGGCATCTACACGCGCTGGTTCGACGCCAAGGCGCTGTTGCTCGGCTGGGCGGTCGGGCTGGCCTGGGGCATCTGGGCCGCGTCGCTGAACGGCTTCAAGACCTCGGGCTATGCGCTGCACCTCGCCGGCTGGGTGCTGCCGGGTTACATCGGGATCTACGCGCTGGTGCTGAACGGCCTGGTCGCGACGGTCGCGACCTTGCTGATCCGCGCCGTCGGCATGGGCAATCGGCACGACGCGACGCTGGCGGCCGACTACGTCGGATGATCGGCCTTGATCGGCGGACCGCGCCGGACTTCAGGAGCCTGGCATGATCCCTCGATGGCCGAGACGGCGTTGCCTCGCGGCACCGCTGCTGGCGCTGCTGGTCGGCGCCCCCGGGCTCGTCGCCGCCCAGGCGCCCCCGGCCGCGGCATCCTGCATCGCCTGCCATGGGGCGCAAGGCGAGGGACAGGCGGCCCCGGGCTATCCGCGCCTGGCCGGACTGCCGGCGGACTACCTGCAGCGCCAACTCCAGGCCTATGCCGGCGGCATGCGCGCGAATCCGATCATGACCCCGCTCGCGCGCGCGATGTCGGCCGCCGAGCGTGACCAGGTCGCCGCCTACTTCAGCGCGCTGCCGGCGCCGGCCCGTGCCGCCTCGGCAGCCCCGGTTGTGGCCGCCGACGTCGCCGAGCTGGCGCTGCGCGGTCGCTGGAGCGAGGGTCTGCCCGGCTGCATGCAGTGCCATGGCCCGCAAGGCGTGGGTGTCGGCGCGATCCCGCCGCTGAGCGGCCAGCCCGCGCGCTACCTCGCCGCGCAGTTGCAGGCCTGGCAGGGCGGGAAGCGTCCGCCGGGGCCGCTGGGCCTGATGGCGTCGGTCGCAGCGCGGCTGAGCGCCGCCGATGTCGCGGCACTGGCCAACCACTTCGGCACCGGCCCCCGCGCCGTGCCGGGCCCGGCGGCCGTCGAGCCGGCGCGGGCCGTCGCCACGGGCTTCGTGCCGCCGCCGCTGTCGACGATCCCCGACAACGAATTCGGCAAGGTCGTCCGGCAGGGGCTGGCGATCTTCGAGCACACCGGCACCAACGCGCCCGCGTTCAGCGGCAACGCACTGGCCTGCGTGAACTGCCACCTCGACGCCGGGCGCCTGGCCGGCGCTTCACCGCTGTGGGCGGCCTACCTGGCCTACCCGGCCTATCGGGCCAAGAACGGCCACGTAAACACCTTCGAGGAACGGATGCAGGGCTGCTTTCGCTTCAGCATGAACGGCAAGGCGCCGCCCTTGGGCAGCCCGACGCTGGTGGCGCTGCAGAGCTACGCCTACTGGCTGGCCAGTGGCGCCCGGGTCGACCCGAACCTGCCCGGCCGCGGCTACCCGAAACTCGCCAAACCGGCGTCGGCGCCCGACCGAGCCCGCGGCGAGAAGGTCTTCGCGGCGGACTGCGCCTTCTGCCACGGCCCCGAAGGGCAGGGGCAGCAAGCCGGCGCGGTGCAGGTCTTCCCGCCGCTGTGGGGGCCGCGCTCGTTCAACTGGGGTGCCGGCATGGGCAGCGTCGCGAACGCGGCCGCGTTCGTGAAGGCGAACATGCCGCTCGGCCGCGGCGGCAGCCTGAGCGATCAGGACGCCTGGGACGTGGCCTTGTTCATGGACAGCCACGAGCGGCCGCAGGACCCTCGCTTCGTCGACAGCGTCGCGGTGACGCGCCAGCGCTTTCATGATTCGCCGATGTCGATGTACGGGCGCCGCGTCGACGGGGTCCTGCTCGGCGAGCAGTCGGTCCCGGCGGGGGGCAGCACGGTGCATTGACGGCGTGCTGCCGTCGGCGCGTGTCAGGCTGCGGAATCCTGCGTCGCGGCGGCGGTCGTGCCCGGGTCGTCGACCTGCAGCGGGCAGATGTTCTGCGCGAGGTCGCCCTTGGGGCCCTGGACGAGTTCGTAGCTGACGCGGCTGCCTTGCTTGAGGGTGCGGAAGCCCTCCATCTGGACCGCCGAGAAATGGGCAAAGACGTCCGCGCCGCCGCCCTCGGGCTCGATGAAGCCGAAGCCTTTGGCATCGTTGAACCACTTGACCGTGCCGACCGCCATGTTGGGGCCTCCGCAACTGCCGCAGCGGGTCAAATTTTCCGCTTCGTGACATGAGGGTGTCAAGTCGGTGACGGCCGACGCCCCGGCGTGCTGGTCCTCACCCTGCCGTCTGGGGCCGAACTCGGGCGCACTTTCGACCTTGAAGCGTGGACGATTGCAGCAACATGCCACAGCACGCGGGCATACGAGTCCGCAATGCAGCAGATCCGGACCAAGTCGATAGAATGAGCCATGCCCGAAGACCCGCCCTCGACCCCGCCGGCCAAGCCGCCGGCAGCGCCGCCGCGAGAGCGCGGTGGGCAGGGTGCCGTGGTCGCCGAGCGCAAGGCGGCGCGCACCAAGCCGCCGGGCTTGTACCAGGTGGTCTTGCTCAACGACGACTACACCCCGATGGAGTTCGTCGTGATGGTGCTGCAGCAGTATTTCCAGCGTGATCTGGAGACCGCCACGCACATCATGCTGAAGATTCACCACGAAGGACGCGGCGTCTGCGGCGTCTACCCGAAGGACGTCGCCGCGACGAAAGTCGAACTCGTGCTTGCCGCGGCCCGCCGCGACGGGCATCCGCTGCAGTGCATTTTGGAGGCCGCATGATTGCGCAAGAACTGGAAGTCAGCCTGCACATGGCGTTCGTCGAGGCGCGCCAGCAGCGGCACGAATTCATCACCGTCGAGCACCTGCTGATGGCCTTGCTCGACAACCCGTCGGCGGCCGAGGTGCTGCGCGCCTGCGCCGCGAACATCGAGGACCTGCGCAAGAGCCTGGCGACCTTCATCAAGGAGAACACGCCCACGGTCAGCGGCAGCGACGAGGTCGACACGCAGCCGACGCTGGGCTTCCAGCGCGTGATCCAGCGCGCGATCATGCACGTGCAGAGCACCGGCAGCGGCAAGAAGGAGGTCACCGGCGCGAACGTGCTGGTGGCGATCTTCGGCGAGAAGGATTCGCACGCGGTCTACTACCTGCACCAGCAGGGCGTCACGCGCCTGGACGTCGTCAACTTCATCGCCCACGGCATCAAGAAGAGCGACCCGCCCGAGCCCGCCAAGGGCGGCGACGCGGGCGGCGCCGAGTCCGAGAAGGAAGACGGCGCGGCCGGCGACGGCAAGGGTTCGCCGCTGGACCAGTTCACGCAGAACCTGAACGCGCTCGCGCTGGCGGGCAAGATCGACCCGCTGATCGGCCGCGAGCACGAGGTCGAGCGCGTGATCCAGGTGCTGTGCCGCCGGCGCAAGAACAACCCGCTGCTCGTCGGTGAGGCCGGAGTCGGCAAGACCGCGATCGCCGAGGGCCTGGCCTGGCGCATCACCGAGAAGGACGTTCCCGAGGTGCTGGCCGACGCCACCGTCTACGCGCTGGACATGGGCGCGCTGCTCGCCGGCACCAAGTACCGCGGTGATTTCGAGCAGCGGCTGAAGGGCGTGCTAAAGCAGTTGAAGGACCAGCCGGGCGCGATCCTCTTCATCGACGAGATCCACACGCTGATCGGCGCCGGCGCGGCCTCGGGCGGCACGCTGGACGCGAGCAACCTGCTCAAGCCGGCGCTGTCCAGCGGTGCGATGAAGTGCATCGGCGCGACCACCTTCAACGAGTACCGCGGCATCTTCGAGAAGGACGCGGCCCTGTCGCGGCGCTTCCAGAAGGTCGACGTCGTCGAACCCTCGGTCGGCGAGACGATCGAGATCCTGAAGGGCCTGAAGTCGCGCTTCGAGGAGCACCACAGCGTCAAGTACGCGCTCGGTGCGCTGCAGGCCGCGGCCGAGCTGTCGGCCAAGTACATCAACGACCGGCACCTGCCCGACAAGGCGATCGACGTCATCGACGAGGCCGGTGCCGCGCAGCGCATCCTGCCCAAGAGCAAGCAGAAGAAGACGATCACGCGCAACGAGGTCGAGGAGATCGTCGCGAAGATCGCACGCATTCCGCCGGCCAGCGTCTCCAGCGACGACCGCGACAAGCTCAAGACGCTGGAGCGCGACCTGAAGAGCGTCGTCTTCGGCCAGGAGCCGGCGATCGAGGCGCTGGCGTCGGCGATCAAGATGGCGCGCTCGGGGCTGGGCAAGCCCGACAAGCCGATCGGCAGCTTCCTGTTCAGCGGCCCCACCGGCGTCGGCAAGACCGAGGTCGCCAAGCAGCTGGCCTACATTCTGGGCATCGAGCTGATCCGCTTCGACATGTCCGAGTACATGGAGCGCCACGCGGTGAGCCGGCTGATCGGCGCGCCCCCGGGCTACGTCGGCTTCGACCAGGGTGGCCTGCTCACCGAGGCGGTGACGAAGAAGCCGCACGCGGTGCTGCTGCTCGACGAGATCGAGAAGGCGCACCCGGATGTCTTCAACGTGCTGCTCCAGGTGATGGACCACGGCACGCTGACCGACAACAACGGGCGCAAGGCCGACTTCCGCAGCGTGATCATCGTGATGACCACGAACGCCGGTGCCGAGACGATGAACAAGTCGACGATCGGCTTCACGAACGCGCGCGCGCAGGGTGACGAGATGGCCGACATCAAGCGCCTGTTCACGCCCGAGTTCCGCAACCGCCTCGACGCGATCGTCTCGTTCCGCGCGCTCGACGAAGAGATCATCCTGCGCGTGGTCGACAAGTTCCTGCTCCAGCTCGAGGGCCAGCTCGCCGAGAAGAAGGTAGAGGTCACCTTCACCGACGGGCTGCGCCAGCAGTTGGCCAAGAAGGGTTTCGACCCGTTGATGGGCGCGCGGCCGATGCAGCGCCTGATCCAGGACACGATCCGGCGCGCGCTCGCCGACGAACTGCTGTTCGGCCGCCTCGTCGACGGCGGCCGCCTCACGGTGGATGTCGACGACAAGGGCGAGGTCGTGCTCGACATCCAGCCGCCCAAGCGCAGCGACAAGCCGCGCACCGAGACGACGGTGGTCTAGGCGCCGTTTTCGGCGCCGGGGTCCTGCCGGTAGAAGCGCGAGAACACCCCGTACAGCGCGGGGTGTTCTTTTTTCATCGGCCGCGGCGCGACGAAGAAGGCCTCGCTCGCGACGGCGAAGAACTCCTCCGGAGCCTCGGCGCCGTAGGGGTCGAGCACGGTGTCGGCGCCGGCGTCGACGCGGCGCATGAAGGCTTCGTGGTCACGCGCCAGTTGGTCTCGCCACTCGCGCGCCGGCACGTCGGCCGGCAGGCGCGGCGAGGCGCCCGACAGGCCGCGCTTCTGGTCCAGCACATGCGCGAACTCGTGGATCACGACGTTGTACGCGTCGGCCGCGCTGCGGCCGGCGCTGCGCACGTCGCGCCAGGACAGCATCACCGGGCCGCCGTCCATCGCCTCGCCGCTGAGCAGCTCGTCGTATTCGTGCACCACGCCGTCGTCGTCGGCGACGCTGCGCCTCGCGAGCACCTGATCCGGGTGCAGCACGATGCCGACGAAGCCGCCGTATTCGGCCAGCCCGAGGCGCAGCACCGGCAGGCAAGCCTGCGCCGCGACCGCAACCGCGATCTCGTCGGTCAGGCGCAGGCCGGCGGCGGCGGTGAACTCCTTGCGGTCGAGGAACAGGCTCACCAGGCGGCGCAGTTCGGCCACGTCCTCGCTCGCGCGCCGACGCAGGAAGGGGTAGCGCACCAGCGTGCGCTTCCACAGGTCGTCGGGCACCGGCCGGCGCGCGAGTGCGGCGGCGTCGCGCCGGGCCTGCCATTGGCGGCCGAGCCAGCCGAGCGGACCGGAGCCCATCAGGCCGAGGCCGGCGCCAGGCGCTGCCAGCCTTCGCGCGTCATGCGCATCACGTCGGCGTGCGGCCGCTCGGCGTCGTCCAGGTCCCAGTCGCTGAGCACGTGGCGTTCGAAGGGCCAGCGCCGCGACGGGGTCGACGTCGGCATCGTCGCGGCCGTCGAAGCGCCGGCGCGATGTGCTCTGGCGCCGCATCTCGGCGGCCAGTTGCTGGCGCGCGGCGAGCGGGCGGGCGAGGAACTCGCGCTGCCAGTCGGCACCGCGGACCAGACGGCGGAAGGCCTGGTAGTCGGTGTCGTCCAGGCACAAGGCGTCGCCGTGGCTGAGCAGCACGCGCCGGCCCCAGGCGCGTAGCAGCGTCGGGTCGGGCAGGGCGATCAGTCCGCTCGCGCGCAGCATCTCGGCGCCGACGAGGAAATCGCGGTTGCCGGCCATGAAGCCGATCCGCCGCCGGCGCGCCGCATCGGCCAGCACCTCGACGCAGCGCCGCTCGAAGGGCAGGTCGCGCGCGTCGTCGCCGACCCAGACCTCGAACAGGTCGCCGAGCATGAAGACCGCGTCGGCCGGCGTCTCGCGCAGGTGCCGGGCCCAGGCCTCGAAGGTGCGCGGCAGCGCCGGCGAGAGGTGCAGGTCGGAGAGGAAGTCGATCGCGCGCCAGTCGGGCGGCGCGTCGAACTCGAACGGCGCCGGCAGCGGCGTCGGACCTTCTTGCAGCGCCGGCAGCGGCGTCGGACCTTCTTGCAGCGCCGGCAGCGGCGACGAGCTTTCTGGCAGCGCCGGCAGCGGCGCTGGCGTGCCGGCGCCCGGCGTCATTCGATCTCGAACGCGCGCTCGATGCGCACGTCGTCGACCGGCACGTCGTCGTGAAAACCCTTGCGTCCGGTGCGCACCTGCTCGATCGCGTCGACGACGTCCTGCCCAGCGACGACGCGGCCGAACACGGCGTAGCCCCAGCCATCCTGGGCGCGGTCGTTGTCGAGGAAGCTGTTGTCGTTGGTGTTGATGAAGAACTGCGCGCTCGCAGAATGCGGGTCCGAGGTGCGCGCCATCGCCAGCGTGTAGCGGCTGTTCTTCAAACCGTTCTTGGCCTCGTTCTCGATCGGCTTGCCGGTGGGCTTTTGCTTCATGCCGGCCTCGAAGCCGACACCCTGGACCATGAAGCCCTTGATCACGCGGTGGAAGACGGTGCCGTCGTAATGGCCGCTCTTCACGTAGGCCAGGAAGTTGGCGCTGCTGATCGGCGCGCGTTCGTCGTCGAGTTCGATCCGGATCGCGCCGGCGCTGGTGTCGAGTTGGACGGTCTTGCTCATGTCATTTTTCCTCTGTGGCCTTGCGGATGATCACCGGCTTGACCGGCACGTTCTGGTACGGGCCGACGTCGTGCGTCGGCAGCGCGCGGATCCTGTCGACGACGTCCATGCCCTGGACGACGCGGCCGAACACCGCGTAGCCGTTGCCGTCGCGCGAGTTCGCGGCGTCGAGGAAGGCGTTGTCGGCCAGGTTGATGAAGAACTGCGCGGTCGCCGAATCCGGTGCCGCGGTGCGCGCCATCGCGACCGTGCCGCGCCGGTTGAGCAGGCCGTTGCGGGCCTCGAGCGGAATCGGCGCGTGCGTCGGCTTTTCGCGCAGGTCGGGCGTCATGCCCCCGCCCTGGATCATGAAGCCGTCGATGACGCGGTGGAAGATCGTGCCGTCGTAATGGCCCTCGTGCACGTAGCGCAGGAAGTTGGCCACCGTCTTCGGCGCCTTCGTGGCGTCGAGCTCGAGCACGATGTCGCCGGCGCTGGTGGCCAGGCGCACCTTCTGTGCCAGCGCCGAGCTCGCGGCCGACAAGGCCAGCGCGAGCAGGCCGGCGAGCAGCCAGGGGTTTCGTTTCAAGCCGAGTTCTCCTGCACGAGTGGGGTAAAGGTGGTACTGCGCCCCGTGGCGCGCGCGGCTGCGCACGTGCCGGAGCGCGTGGAGGGCGCCGCTATACTGGGTCGAATTCTATCGGCGCGCGCCCGAAGTCCCCGACCCCCGCCGCATGACGCTCCGCCTGCACAACACCCTCACGCGCCGCCTGGAAGCCATCGCTCCGATCGAGCCCGGCCATGTCCGCATGTACGTCTGCGGCATCACGGTCTACGACCTCTGCCACATGGGCCACGCGCGGATGATGATGGCCTTCGACGTCGTCTACCGCTGGCTGCGCGCGACCGGCTGGCGCGTGACCTACGTGCGCAACATCACCGACATCGACGACAAGATCATCAAGCGCGCGCTCGAGCGCGGCGTCACGATCCGCGCCCTCACCGACGAGATGATCGCCGCGATGCACCGCGACATCGCGGCGATCGGCATCGAGCCGCCGACGCACGAGCCGCGCGCGACCGACTACGTGCCGCAGATGCTGGGCCTGATCGGCCGCCTCGAGGCCAACGGCCTGGCCTACCGCAGCGAAGGCGGCGACGTGAACTACGCGGTGCGGCGCTTCCCGGGGTACGGCAAGCTCTCGGGCAAGAGCCTGGACGAGCTGCGCGCCGGCGAGCGCGTCGCGGTGCTCGGCGACAAGGAAGACCCGCTCGACTTCGTGCTCTGGAAGGCGGCCAAGGCCGACGAGCCCGCCGACGCCAGGTGGCCGAGCGAGTTCGGTCCGGGTCGTCCGGGCTGGCACATCGAGTGCTCGGCGATGAGCTGCGCGCTGCTCGGCGAGCATTTCGACATCCACGGTGGCGGTCTGGACCTGCAGTTCCCGCACCACGAGAACGAGATCGCGCAGAGCGAGGGCGCCTTCGGCCACCCGTTCGTCAACGTCTGGCTGCACAACGGCTTCCTCAACGTCGACAACGAGAAGATGTCCAAGTCGCTGGGCAACTTCTTCACCATCGCCGACGTGCTGAAGAAGTTCGACGGCGAGACGCTGCGCTTCTTCATGCTGCGCACCCACTACCGCAGCCCGTTCAACTTCGCCGACGGCCTGCTCGACGACGCGCGCAGCGCGCTCAGGCGCCTGTACACGGCGCTCGACGGCGTCGCCGCCGAGACGCACGCGATCGACTGGACCGAGCCGCGCGCGGCCGCCTTCCGCGCCGCGATGGACGAGGACTTCAACACGCCGGCCGCGCTGGCGGTGCTGTTCGAGCTCGCCGGCGAGGTCAACCGCGCGCGCGGCCCGGCGAGCGCATCGCTGCTCAAGTCGCTCGGCGGCGTGCTCGGCATCCTCCAGCAGGCGCCGCGCGACTACCTCCAGGCCGGCACGGCGCTCGACGAGGCCGCGATCGAGGCCTTGATCGAGGCGCGCGCCGCGGCCAAGTGCGCGCGCGACTTCGCCGAGGCCGACCGGCTGCGCGACGAGCTGCAGGCGATGGGCGTGCTGCTCAAGGATTCGGCGCAGGGCACGAGCTGGGTCAGGGCCTGAACGAGATGCCACGTTCCTCCACCCCGGCGGCATTGCCGGCCGACGAACCGACCCAGCCGGGCTACTGGGACGACGCCTGCCGCCACCTGAGCCGGCGCGACCGGGTGATGAAGAAGCTGATCCCGAAGTTCGGCCAGGCGCGGCTGCAGAGCCGCGGCGACGCGTTCACGACGCTGGCGCGCTCGATCGTCGGCCAGCAGATCTCGGTCAAGGCGGCGCAGTCGGTCTGGGAGCGCTTCGCGGCTGCGGTCGGCGGCCCGTCGACCCGGCTCGCGCCGCAGGCGGTGCAGGCGCAGCCGGTCACCGCGCTGCGCGGCGCCGGGCTGTCGGCGCGCAAGGCCGAATACCTGCTCGACCTGGCGCGCCACTTCGCCGAGGGCAGCGTCCATGTCGGCGACTGGCAGCAGATGGACGACGAGGCGATCATCGCCGAGCTGGTCGCGATCCGCGGCATCGGGCGCTGGACGGCCGAGATGTTCCTGATCTTCCACCTGCTGCGCCCGAACGTGATGCCGCTCGACGATCTCGGTCTGCTCAAGGGCATCAGCGTCAACTACTTCAGCGGCGAGCCGGTCTCGCGCGCCGAGGCCCGCGAGGTCGGCGAGGCCTGGGCGCCTTTCCGCTCGGTGGCCACTTGGTATATTTGGCGCAGCCTGGACCCGCTGCCAGTGGACTACTGACCATGAAACGCCATTTCCTCGAATTCGAGGCGCCGATCGCCGAGCTCGAGACCAAGATCGACGAGCTGCGCTATGTGCAGAACGAATCGGCGGTCGACATCTCCGACGAGATCGAGCGCCTGGCCGGCAAGAGCCAGCAGCTGACGAAGGACATCTACGCCAACCTGAGCCCGTGGCAGGTGACCCAGATCGCGCGCCACCCGCAGCGCCCCTACACGCTGGACTACGTGGCCGAGATCTTCACCGAGTTCCAGGAGCTGCACGGCGACCGCCATTACGCCGACGACCAGTCCATCGTCGGCGGCCTGGCGCGCTTCAACGGCAACGCCTGCATGGTGCTCGGGCACCAGAAGGGGCGCGACACGAAGGAGCGCACCGCGCGCAACTTCGGCATGTCGCGGCCCGAGGGCTACCGCAAGGCCTTGCGCCTGATGAAGCTGGCCGAGAAGTTCGGCCTGCCGGTCTTCACCTTCGTCGACACGCCCGGCGCCTACCCCGGCATCGGCGCCGAGGAGCGCGGGCAGTCCGAGGCGATCGGCCGCAACATCTTCGAGATGGCACAGCTCGAGGTGCCGATCATCACCACCATCATCGGCGAGGGCGGCTCCGGCGGCGCGCTGGCGATCAGCGTCGGCGACCAGGTGCTGATGCTGCAGTACTCCGTCTACTCGGTGATCTCGCCCGAGGGCTGTGCGTCGATCCTGTGGAAGACCGCCGAGCGCGCGAGCGACGCGGCCGACGCGCTGGGCATCACCGCGCACCGGCTCAAGGCGCTGGGCGTGATCGACAAGATCGTCGCCGAGCCGGTGGGCGGCGCGCACCGAGACCCGAAGTGGATGGCGGCGCACCTCAAGCGCGCCCTCAACGACGCGCTGCGCCAGGTCGTCGACCTGAAACCCAGGGAACTGCTGCAGCGCCGCTACGAGCGGCTGCAGTCCTACGGTCGCTTCAGCGACACCAAGGAGCGCTGAGCGTGGGCACAGGGCGCGAGAGGCTTCGCGACTTGTGCCTCGCGAAGCACCGCAGCCTGCGGGCGCGGTCCGGCCTGGAGTGCTAGTTGCTGCGCGCGGTGGCGGTGGCCGTCAGCGGCGGCCGCGACTCCACCGCGCTGCTGCACGCCACGGCGCATGCCGCGGCTGTGCTCGGGCTCGAGGTCCACGCGCTGCACGTCCACCACGGTCTGGTCGCCGACGCCGACGACTGGCTGCGCCGGCTGCGCACGCAATGCGCGCGCTGGGCGCGCGCCGGATTGCCACTGCACTTCCACGCGCAGCGGCTGACGGGCCGGCCGGCGCGCGGCGACAGCGTCGAGGCCTGGGCGCGGCGCGAGCGCTACCGCGCGCTGGCCGAGATGGCGCGCGCCGCGGGCTGCAGCCTCGTGCTGCTCGCGCACCACCGGCGCGACCAGGCCGAGACGCTGCTGCTGCAGGCCTTGCGCGGCGGCGGCCCGGCCGGGCTGGCGGCGATGCCGCGCCGGGCCGAGCGCGACGGCATCGTCTGGGCGCGGCCCTGGCTGAACTGGCCACGCGAGGCGATCGAGGCCTATGTCGGCCGGCACCGGCTGCGCTTCGTCGACGACGCGAGCAACGAGGACCCGCGCTTCGCGCGCAACCGCTTGCGGCGCCAGGTCTGGCCGGCGCTGGACCGGGCCTTCCCCGACGCCGAGCTGCAACTCCAGGCCGCCGCGCAACGCGCCGCCGAAGCCGCCGCCTGCCTGGCCGAACAGGCGGCGGCCGACCTGGCCGACGCGAGCGACGGTGCGCAGCTGCGCGTCGAGCGCTGGGCGGGCCTGAGTGCGGCGCGGCGCGCGCAACTGCTGCGCAGCTGGCTGCGCGAGCGGCTCGGTACCGCGCCGCCGGAGTCGCTGGTGCCGCTGGCCTGCGCCAGGCGGCGAGCTGCGGCTCTACCGTGATCGGTTGGCGCTGGAGCTGGCGGTACCGGCGGCGGCGCCTGCAGCGTTGGTCGTGCTGGACCTGCGCCGTCCCGGCATGCACACCGTTCCCGGCTGGGGGGGGTCACTGCGCGTGAGCGCGGTCGAGGCCGGCGGCCTGCCGCTGGAGCAGCTGGCGAACGTGGAGGCGCGGGCGCGCGCCGGCGGCGAGTCCTTCCAGTTCGCCGCACGCAGCCTGCCGCGCAGCCTGAAGAAGCAGTACCAGGCGCGCGCCGTGCCGGCCTGGCAGCGCGCCGCGCCGCTGTTCTTCGCCGGCGAGCGGCTGCTGTTCGTGCCGGGACTGGGCACCGACGCGCGTTGCCTCGCGGCGCCGGGCGCGCCGCAGCGCATGCTGGCATGGGAGCCGGGGCCGGGCGGCTAAAATGCGCCGGTTTTGCAGCCCGCGAATCTCCACCCATGGCATTGATCGTTCACAAGTACGGCGGCACCTCGATGGGCTCGACCGAGCGCATCCGCAACGTGGCGCTGCGCGTGGCCAAATGGGTGCGCGCCGGGCACCAACTGGTGGTGGTTCCGTCGGCGATGAGCGGCGAGACGAACCGCCTGCTCGGCCTGGCCAGGGAACTCGCGCCGACACCGACGAGCGCGGCCGCGGAGCGCGAACTGGACGCGATCGCCGCCACCGGCGAGCAGGTCTCGGTCGGCCTGCTCGCACTGGCGCTGCAGGCGCAGGGGCTGGACGCGGTGAGCTACGCCGGCTGGCAGGTGCCGATCGCCACCGATTCGGCGTTCACGAAGGCGCGCATCGAGCGCATCGACGACACGCGCGTGCGCGCCGACCTGGCGGCGGGCAAGGTGGTCATCATCACCGGCTTCCAGGGCATCGACGGCCAGGGCAACGTCACGACGCTGGGCCGGGGCGGCAGCGACACCTCGGCGGTGGCGGTCGCCGCGGCAATGAAGGCCGACGAGTGCCTGATCTACACCGACGTCGACGGCGTCGACACGACCGACCCGCGCATCGTCCCCGAGGCGCGCCGCCTCGCGAGCATCAGCTTCGAGGAGATGCTCGAGATGGCCAGCCTGGGCAGCAAGGTGCTGCAGATCCGCTCGGTCGAGTTCGCGGGCAAGTACCGCGTGCCGCTGCGCGTGCTGTCGAGCTTCACGCCCTGGGACATCGCGATCGACGAAGAGGCCCGCTCGGGCACCCTGATCACATTCGAGGAAGACGAGAAGATGGAACAAGCCGTCGTGTCCGGCATCGCGTTCAACCGCGACGAAGCCAAGATCACCGTGATGGGCGTGCCCGACCGGCCGGGCATCGCGTACCAGATCCTGGGCCCGGTGGCCGATGCCAACATCGACATCGACATGATCATCCAGAACGTCTCGCACGACGGCAAGACCGACTTCTCGTTCACCGTGCACCGCAACGACTACGCGAAGACGCTGGACCTGCTGAAGAGCAAGGTCGCGCCGGCGACGAACGCGGCGCAGGTGCTCGGCGACCCGAAGATCTGCAAGGTCAGCATCGTCGGCATCGGCATGCGCAGCCATGTCGGCGTCGCGAGCAAGATGTTCCGCACCCTCAGCGAAGAGGGCATCAACATCCAGATGATCAGCACCAGCGAGATCAAGACCAGCGTCGTCATCGACGAGAAGTACATGGAACTCGCGGTGCGCGCGCTGCACAAGGCCTTCGAGCTCGAGCAGCCGGTGCCGGCCGCCTGAACCGGGGCGCACGCCGAGCAGTTAGAATCGCGGCACTTCGCCGGAGTCGTGACCGAGTGGCCGAAGGTGCTCCCCTGCTAAGGGAGTATGTGCCAAAAGCGCATCGAGGGTTCGAATCCCTCCGACTCCGCCAACCAGGCGCTGAGCCCTTGATTCGCAAGAGAGATCTTGCATCAAGGGCTTTCTTCTTCTGGATGGCATACAAGATCGTGTACATCTGAGCGCGCGCGGCGTGACGAGGCAGCAATGCCTGCTGCAACGCTGAAACCCTGGCCTCGCGGAGCATCCTGGGCGACCCCAGGCGCGCTCCGGCGCCTCGCGGCAGCCAAATTCGGCCAGCGCCTGCGCGGACACCCCTCTGCGCCGACTCAAGCGAGGCTGCGCGGCTCGAGTCCGACGGACTCCTAGCGCACGACCGCGGATCGGCCCACTTCCCCCAGCAAACCGGTCTTGTCGAAGACCGAGATCTTGATCTGGTCGAGCACCACCGCGGCGGCGACGACGACGCCCAGGGTCAGTGCCAGCAGCGCGACCGGCACGGCCGTCATCAGCATGCGGGCGGCCCCGAGGACGCTCGCGATCAGCACGTTGCCCAGGGTCGTGGCGGCCACGAACCGGCTCGGGCCGAGCGACCAGAAGCGCCCCGGCACGCGGCTGATGTAGATCGTGGCCTGGGCCGAATACATCAGGTAGACGAAGGTCAGCGTCTGGATCTTCAGCGTCGGCAACTGCACGACGTTCAACGCCAACCAGAGCAGGGCAAAGGCCACTGGTCACACTTCGGTCACTTCGCCCGCAGCCGCGGACGGCTCAGGGCCACGAAGCCGGAGATCACGTCGAACAGTTCCTCGTCGATCCCGTTCTGACGCAGCCGGTGGAAGCTGCCGCGCAGTCCGTCCAGCAACTCGTCGATGTTCTTGTCGGCGCGTTCCATCGCCGCCAGGCGGCTCGCGTTCTCGCTCGCGAGCGATTGCGCGCACGCCCGGAAGAGCGAGACGAACAGGTACTCAGTCGGCCCTGCAAAACCCTTGGAACCCGCATGGATGCTAGCTTTCCGGGGTGAGCCCCAATGGTGATTTCTCTTGAACTCCATTCCAATCGGAGTTGA
>MEGM01000017.1 GCA_001725505.1 Rubrivivax sp. SCN 70-15
CCGCCTGCGTCATGAACCATAGCCCCAGTCCGATCTCGACGAGCGGATAGTGCGCTGCGATGGCGAATTTGCAATCCCGGCAGCGGCCTCGCAGCAGCAGCCAGCTTACGACGGGAATGTTGTCGTACCAGCGAATCGCCGCCCCGCAATTGGGGCAGCGCGAGCGTGGATGGACGACCGACTCCCCTCGGGGAAGCCGCGCAATGCAGACGTTCAGGAAGCTGCCGATCACCAGACCGAGCAGCGCGAGCAGCCAGGGCGAGAGCAGCAGGCCCAGCGGCAGGCCGGACAGCAGGTCCTGCACGATCAGACGACCTGACCCAGCTTGAAGATCGGCAGGTACATCGAGATCACGATGCCGCCGATCAGCACGCCGAGGATCACGATGATGAAGGGCTCCATCAGGCTCGACAGGCCCTTGACCATGTCGTCGACCTCTTCCTCGTAGAACTCGGCCGCCTTCGCGAGCATGTGGTCGAGCGAGCCCGACTCCTCGCCGATCGCCGCCATCTGCAGCACCATCGTCGGGAACACGCCGGTGGCGGTCATCGAGGTGGTCAGCGCCGAGCCGGTGGAGACGTCCTTCTGGATCTGCTCGGTGGCCTTCGCATAGACGGCGTTGCCGGACGCGCCGCCGACCGAGTCGAGCGCCTCGACCAGCGGCACGCCGGCGGCGAACATCGTCGACAGCGTGCGCGTCCAGCGCGCGATCACCGACTTGTTGATCAGCTCGCCGAACACCGGCACCTTGAGCAGCAGCCGGTCCATCGTCATCTGCATCTTCTCGGAGCGCTTCCACGACTCGAGGAAGAAGTAGATCCCGCCGAAGAGCAGACCGAAGATCGCCCACCACCACTTGACGAAGAACTCCGACATCGCGATCACGACCAGCGTCGGCGCCGGCAGGTCGGCGCCGAAGGAGCTGAAGACTTCCTTGAACGCAGGGATCACGAAGATCATGATCACCGTCAGCACGATGAAGGCGACGACCATCACGGCGACCGGGTACATCAGCGCCGACTTGATCTTGCTCTTCAGCGCCATCGTCTTTTCCTGGTAGATCGCCAGGCGGTCGAGCAGGGCCTCCAGGATGCCGCCGGCCTCGCCGGCCTCGACCAGGTTGCAGTACAGCGAGTCGAACTGCAGCGGGTGGCGGCGGAAGGCCGCGGACAGGCTGGTGCCGGTCTCGACGTCGGAGCGGATGTCGGTCAGCAGCTTGGTCAGGCGCGGGTTCGCGCTGCCGCGCGCGACGATGTCGAAGGCCTGCAGCAGCGGCACGCCGGCCTTCATCATCGTCGACAGCTGGCGCGTGAAGATCGCGATGTCCTTCTGCTTGATCGCGCGGCCGCCGGAGGTGCGGCGCTTCTTGACCTTCGTGACCAGGATGCCCTGGCGGAGCAGGCTGGCGCCGATCACGCCACGCACGAGCTTGCCGTTCTTGTCCTTGCCCTCCCACTCGAAGATCTGCTCCTTGCTGTTCTTCGAACGGACGGCGGCTGCTGCTGTGGCCATGGGTGTGCGGGTGGGTTGACGAGTCGGCGCGTGGCTACTCGTTGGTGACGGTGATGACTTCCTCGAGCGTCGTCATGCCGGCGCGGACCTTGATCAGGCCCGACTGGCGCAGGTCGCGCACGCCTTCCTTCTGCGCCTGCCTGGCGATGTCCATCGCGCTGCCTTCGCCGAGGATGATGGTCTGGATCGCCTCGGTGATCGGCATCACCTGGTACAGGCCGACGCGGCCCTTGTAGCCGTTGTTGCAGGCCGAGCAGCCGACGGCGCGATAGGGGCGCCAGTTGCCGTCGATGTCGGCTTCGGCGAAGCCCGCCTTCAGCAGCGCCTCGCGCGGATACTCGGCCGGCTTCTTGCACGTCTCGCACAAGCGCCGCGCGAGCCGCTGCGCGGTGATCAGCAGCACGCTGGCCGCGATGTTGAACGGCGCGACACCCATGTTGAGCAGGCGCGTCAGCGTCGTCGGCGCGTCGTTCGTGTGCAGCGTGCTCATCACGAGGTGGCCGGTCTGCGCGGCCTTGATCGCGATGTCGGCGGTCTCCAGATCGCGGATCTCGCCGACCATGATGATGTCGGGATCCTGGCGCAGGAAGGACTTCAGCGCCGCGGCGAACGTGAGCCCGGCGCGGTCGTTGACGTTGACCTGGTTGATCCCGGGCAGGTTGATTTCGGCCGGGTCCTCGACCGTCGCGATGTTCACACCCGGCTGGTTCAGGATGTTCAGGCAGGTGTAGAGCGACACCGTCTTGCCCGAGCCCGTGGGTCCGGTGACGAGGATCATGCCGTAGGGCCGCCCGATCGCCTGCATCAGGCGTTCCTTCTCGATCTTCTCGTAGCCCAGCGCCTCGATGCCGAGCTTGGCGCTGGACGGATCGAGGATCCGGATCACGACCTTCTCGCCGAACAGCGTGGGCAGCGTGCTGACGCGGAAGTCGATCGCCTTGCTGCCGAACTTCAGCTTCATCCGGCCGTCCTGAGGGACGCGCTTCTCGGCGATGTCCATTCGGCTGATGACCTTGATCCGCGACGCGAGCTTGTCCTTGATCGCGATCGGCGGCTGCGTGATCTCGCGCAGCTCGCCGTCGATGCGGAAGCGCACGCGGTAGTGGTATTCGTAGGGCTCGAAGTGGAGGTCGGACGCGCGCGCGTTGATCGCGTCGATCAGCATCTTCTGCAGGAAGCGCACGACGGGTGCGTCCTCGACCTCGGCCGAAACCTCGTTCGTCTCGACGGTCGCGGTGGTGTCGTCGGTGACGTCGAAGTCGAAGTCGCCACCGGCCAGCGACTCGAGCACCTCGTTCGCGTTGCCGCCTTGCGCTTCGAGCTGGCGCATCAGCTTGTCGTATTCGACGATGACCCATTCCGGCGTCAGCTGGGTCGCGAACTTGATGCGCTCGACGGCTTCCTGGTCGGTCGGGTCGGCCGCGCCGATGAAGAGCCGGTTGCCGCGCTTGCCGAGCACGATCAGCTGGTACTGGCTGGCGGTCTTCGGGTCGACCAGGTTGCGCGGCAGCTTCTGCAGGTCGACGGCGTTCAGGTCCAGCAGCGGCAGCGCGAGCGAGGTCGACAGCGTGTGCGCCAGCTCGTCGGGCTTGACGGCGCCGGCAGCGACCACGGCCGAGACGAAGCTGGTCTTGCGCTCGCGTGCGCTTCGAGCCAGGTCCTCGGCCGTCCTGGCGCTCAGCCGACCGGCATGAACGAGCACGCGCGCGACCCCGGACAGGGTCGATTGCGGCGACTCGACGAGGGTGTCGGTGGCCATCGATTCAGTTCATGCGGACCATGGAAAATCCATCATCGCCGATCCTCCACCCCCTGTAAACGGAAGATAAGCACGGACGAATGGCCGTTAATAAACAGTTACGGCAACGCTGACACCGACCCTGGGGCCGGTCGTGCTGCAGCGTGATGATGGTCGGGGTGAGAGGATTCGAACCTCCGGCCTCTACGTCCCGAACGTAGCGCTCTACCAGGCTAAGCTACACCCCGATTTGGCAGGCTGCACGGTGCTCCGAGCGCCTCGCCGCGGAAGCTGTCTGGGTCGGTCAGAACGACCGGTCGACAGCCCGAAAACACAATTCTAGCAGAGCCGTCCGCGCGTCCGATGGCGGCAGCGCGGCGATTGCGGCGCGAGCCTTGTCGGCCTCGCTGCGCGCGGCGTCGCGGGTGGCGTCCAGCGCGCCGGTGCGGCGCACGATCGCGAGGATCTCGTCCAGCCTGTGCAGCTCGCCGTGCTCGATGGCATCGCGGATCAGTTCGCGTTCCGGCTCGGTGCCGCGTGCCATCGCGATCAGCAGCGGCAGCGTCGGCTTGCCCTCGCGCAGGTCGTCGCCGACGTTCTTGCCCAGCTCGTCGCTGCTGCCGTCGTAATCGAGCAGGTCGTCGACGAGCTGGAACGCGGTGCCGAGCGAGCGGCCGTAATCGGCGCAGGACTCCTCGAGCGCCGTCTCGGCGCCGGCGAGGACCGCACCGAGGCGGGCGCTGGCCTCGAACAGCTTGGCGGTCTTGTAGCGGATGACGCGCAGGTAATCCTCGACCGCGAGGTCGGGATCGTGCATGTTCATCAGCTGCAGGACTTCGCCTTCGGCGATCACGTTCGTCGCGTCGGCGAGAACGTCGAGCACCCGCATCCGGTTCACCGTGACCATCATCTGGAAGGCGCGCGAGTACAGGAAGTCACCGACGAGCACGCTCGCGGCATTGCCGAAGATCGCGTTTGCGGTGGCCCGGCCTCGGCGCAGCGACGACTCGTCGACCACGTCGTCGTGCAGCAGCGTGGCGGTATGGATGAACTCGACGATCGCCGCCAGCTCGTAGCGCTCCGGGCCGTCGAAGCCGAGCGCCTGCGTGAACAGCAGCACCAGGCGCGGCCGGATCCGCTTGCCCCCGGCGCCGACGATGTAGCGCGAGATCTGGTCGATCAGCGCGACGCGCGACGCGAGCCGTTCGCGGATGACGACGTCGACCTGCCGCAGTGCTGCGTCGGTCGGATCTGCGCTGGACGGCAGGGGAGCGGAGTTGTGGAGCACGAAGCGCGCCGTGGAGGGTGGCGCAGATTATAGGAAGGCGGCCTGCCGGTGGCGCCAGGCTTGCCCAGCGCGGCGGGCGCGCCGCAACTTTGTGCCTGCAGGGGCCCCACCTGCGGGCAACGCGGAATGCTATACTGAAAGGCTCTGCGTCGGTGCTGGCTCTCTTGCCGGTGCCGGGCGGATTTCCAGGATTTGTTGAAAGGCACACATGTACGCGGTCATAAAAACCGGTGGCAAGCAATACAAGGTTGCTGCCGGCGAAAAGATCAAGGTAGAACAGATTGCTGCGGACGTGGGCCAGGAAATCGTGATCGAACAGGTTCTCGCCGTCGGTGAAGGCGCGGACCTCAAGGTCGGGGCTCCCTGGGTCGCGGGTGCAACCGTGAAGGCGACCGTCGTCGCGCACGGCCGGCACGACAAGGTGCGCATCTTCAAGATGCGTCGCCGCAAGCATTATCAGAAGCACGGCGGCCACCGCCAGAACTTCACCGAGCTGCAGATCGCCTCGGTGAACGCCTGAAGGGAAACTGACAAATGGCACAGAAAAAGGGCGGCGGCTCGACCCGCAACGGACGCGACTCGCAGCCGAAGATGCTCGGCGTGAAGGTGTTCGGTGGGCAGAAGGTCTCGGCCGGCTCGATCATCGTTCGCCAGCGCGGCACCCGCTTCCACGCCGGCACCGGCGTCGGCATGGGCCGCGACCACTCGCTGTTCGCGCTCGTCGATGGCAGTGTCTCGTTCGAAGTCAAGGGCGCGCTTAACCGGCAGACGGTCTTCGTCAAGCCGGCCTGACGCCGGACCCGGCTCGCGGACGCGAAGGCCCCGGCCTGCCGGGGCCGCCTTGAAACGGCCCCTCGGGGCCGTTGTCGTTTCCAGCCCTAACATGCGAGCACCATGAAGTTCGTCGACGAAGCCACCATCGATATCGCCGCCGGCCACGGCGGCGCCGGCTGCGTGAGCTTCCGGCGCGAGAAATTCATTCCCTTCGGCGGCCCGAACGGCGGCGACGGCGGGCGCGGCGGCAGTGTCTGGGCGCTTGCCGACCGCAACATCAACACGCTGATCGACTACCGCTACGCGCGCCGCCACGAGGCGAAGAACGGCGAACCCGGGCGCGGCTCGGACCAGTTCGGCGCCGCGGCCGACGACATCGTGCTGCGCATGCCGGTGGGTACCATCGTCTCGGACGCCGAGACCGGCGAGGTGCTCGCCGAGCTGCTCGAGCACGACCAGAAGGTGCTGCTGGTCAAGGGGGGTGACGGCGGCTTCGGCAACCTGCACTTCAAGAGCAGCACGAACCGTTCGCCGAGGCAGAAGACACCCGGCTGGCCGGGCGAGGCAAGGAAGCTCAAGCTCGAACTGCGCGTGCTTGCCGACGTCGGCCTGCTCGGCATGCCCAACGCCGGCAAGAGCACGCTGATCGCGGCGATCTCGAACGCGCGGCCGAAGATCGCCGACTACCCGTTCACGACGCTGCATCCGAATCTGGGTGTGGTCCGCGTCGGGCCCGAGCGCAGCTTCGTCGTCGCCGACATCCCGGGGCTGATCGAGGGTGCAAGCGAAGGCGCCGGCCTCGGCCACCAGTTCCTGCGCCACCTGCAGCGCACGCGGCTGCTGCTGCACGTCGTCGACCTCGCGCCGTTCGACGAAGGCGTCGATCCGGTCAAGCAGGCGCGCGCGATCGTTGCCGAGCTGAAGAAGTACGACCCCAAGCTGCACGCCAAGCCGCGCTGGCTGGTGCTGAACAAGCTCGACATGGTGCCGGTCGACGAGCGCGAGGCCCGGATTGCCGAGTTCGTGCGCCGCTTTCGCTGGAAGGGACCGGTGTTCGCGATCTCCGCGCTGGCGCGCGACGGCCTGCAGCCGATGATGGAGAAGATCTGGCACCACGTCGCCGAGCAGCAGCGCGCGGCGCCGCTGCCCGATCTGCGCTTCGACGCGGCCGAGGGCGGCGATGAGTAGCGACGCTGCGAACAGCGCACCGGGCGTGCTCGCCGGGGCCCGTCGCATCGTCGTCAAGGTCGGCTCGAGCCTGGTCACGAACGAAGGCCGTGGCGTCGACGGCGAGGCGATCGGCAACTGGGCGCGCCAGCTCGCCGCGCTGGCGCGCGACGGGCGCGAGCTGGTGATGGTCTCCAGCGGCGCGATCGCCGAGGGCATGAAGCGCCTGGGCTGGACCGTGCGGCCGAAGGAGCTGCCCGAGTTGCAGGCGGCCGCGGCCGTGGGCCAGATGGGGTTGGTGCAGATGTACGAGACGCGGCTGTCCGAGCAGGGCATGCACAGCGCGCAGGTGCTGCTCACGCATGCCGACCTCGCCGACCGCGAGCGCTACCTGAACGCGCGCTCGACGCTGCTCACGCTGCTGGCGCTGAAGGTGATCCCGGTCATCAACGAGAACGACACGGTCGTCAACGACGAGATCAAGTTCGGCGACAACGACACGCTGGGCGCGCTCGTCGCGAACCTCGTCGAGGCCGACGCGCTGGTGATCCTCACCGACCAGCGTGGCCTGTATTCGGCCGACCCGCGCAAGGACCCGCAGGCCCGCTTCATCGACGAGGCCCGCGCCGGAGATCCCGCGCTCGAGCTGATGGCCGGCGGCGCCGGCTCGAGCCTGGGCCGCGGCGGCATGATCACCAAGGTGCTCGCCGCCAAGCGCGCCGCGGGCAGCGGCGCGAGCACCATCATCGCCTGGGGCCGCGAGCCCGACGTGCTGCTGCGCCTGGCGCGCGGCGAGCGCATCGGCAGCGCGCTCGTCGCCGGCACCGCGAAGCTGGCGGCGCGCAAGCAGTGGATGGTCGACCACCTGCAGCTTCGCGGCGCGGTCGTCGTCGACGACGGCGCCGCCGCGAAGCTGCGCGACGAGGGCAAGAGCCTGCTGCCCATCGGCGTCGCCGAGGTCCGCGGCGAGTTCGCGCGCGGCGACGTGATCGCGGTGCGCACGCTCGCCGGTGCCGACGTCGCACGCGGGCTGGCGAACTACTCGTCGGCCGAGGCCCGCCTCATTGCGCGCAAGGCGTCGACGCAGATCGAGTCGCTGCTCGGCTACGCGAACGAGCCCGAGATGATCCACCGGACCAACCTGGTCCTGGTCTGACGCGGCCTACTCGGCCGCGGGCAAGGGTTCGCCGTCGTCCGGCCGATGCGGCGCACGCATGCCCGAGCGCAGATAGCGGTTGTGATGGTTCGTGCGCGGCAGGTAGCGCGCGAGCTCGGTCAGCGCCATCTCGTAGACGCCGCGCTTGAATTCGATCACCACGTCGAGCGGCACCCAGTAGTCGTTCCAGCGCCAGGCGTCGAACTCGGGGTGATCGGTCGCGCGCAGGTTCATGTCGCTGTCGCGGCCGAGAAGGCGCAGCAGGAACCAGATCTGCTTCTGCCCCTTGTAGTGGCCACGCGCCTCGCGCCGGATGAAGTGATCCGGCACCTCGTAGCGCAGCCAGTCGCGCGTGCGGGCGATGATCTGCACGTGCTCGGGGTGCAGGCCCACTTCCTCGTGCAGTTCGCGGAACATCGCCTGCTCGGGCGATTCGCCGTGCTTGATGCCGCCTTGCGGAAACTGCCATGAGTGCGAGCGCAACCGTTTGCCCCAGAAAACCTGGTTGCGGGCGTTCAGCAGGACGATGCCGACGTTGGGCCTGAAGCCTTCCCTGTCGAGCATAATCGGACCCCGAATTCTTGATTGAAATCATTATTGCACCGGGCCGGTGCGGCGCGCGAACTCTCGCTTTCCCGCATGCGTTGGGCCTCGTCGCAAGACACCGCCCATGAAAGCCTCGCAGACCTTCATCGCCACCCTCAAGGAAGCGCCCGCCGACGCCGAGATCGTCAGCCACAGGCTGATGCTGCGCGCGGGTTTCATCAAGCGTCTGGGCGCCGGCATCTACAGCTACATGCCGCTCGGGCTGCGCGTGATCCGCAAGGTCGAGGCCATCATCCGCGACGAGATGAACCGCGCCGGCGCGGTCGAGCTGCTGATGCCGGTCGTGCAGCCGGCCGAGCTGTGGCAGGAGACCGGCCGCTTCCAGGCCTACGGCCCCGAACTGATGCGCGTGAAGGACCGTCACGACCGCGACTTCATCATCCAGCCCACCAGCGAAGAGGTCGTCACCGACATCGCGCGCCAGGAGCTGCGCAGCTACAAGCAGCTGCCGCGCAACTTCTATCACATCCAGACCAAGTTCCGCGACGAGCGCCGGCCGCGCTTCGGCGTGATGCGCGGGCGCGAGTTCACGATGAAGGACGCGTACTCGTTCGACCGCGACAAGGCGGGCGCGTTGAAGAGCTACCAGCTCATGTTCGACGCCTACAAGCGCATCTTCGACCGCTTCGGCCTGCAGTACCGTGCGGTCGCGGCCGACACCGGCGCGATCGGCGGTGACGCGTCGCACGAGTTCCAGGTCATCGCCGACACCGGTGAGGACGCGATCGTCTACTGCCCGACGAGCGACTACGCCGCGAACATCGAACTCGCCGAGGCGCTGCCGCTGCTCGCCGCCCGCGCCGCGCCGACGCGGCCGATGGCGGTCACGCCGACGCCGGGCAAGAGCACCTGCGAGGACGTCGCGGCGCTGCTCGGCCTGCCGCTCGCTTCGACGGTGAAGTCGCTGGTGCTCGCCACCGACGAGAAGAACGCCGCGGGCGACATCGTCGAGAGCACCGTCTGGCTGCTGCTCGTGCGCGGCGACCACAGCCTGAACGAGGTCAAGGCCGGCAAGCTGCCGGGCCTGAAGGCCGGTTACCGGTTCGCGACGGCGGCCGAGATCGAGGACCATTTCGGCTGCAAGCCGGGCTACCTGGGTCCGATCGGCACCCGCAAGCCGGTCAAGGTCGTCGCCGACCGCACGGTCGCCCGGATGAGCGATTTCGTCTGCGGTGCGAACCAGCTCGATGCCCACATCACCGGCGTCAACTGGGGCCGCGACCTGCCCGAGCCGGACCTCGTCGCCGACCTGCGCAACGTCGTCGCCGGCGACCCTTCGCCCGACGGCCAGGGCGTGCTCGCGATCCAGCGCGGCATCGAGGTCGGCCATGTCTTCTACCTCGGCACGAAGAAGTACAGCGAGCCGATGAACGCGACCTTCCTCGACGAGAACGGCAAGCCGCAGTTCTTCGAGATGGGCTGCTATGGCATCGGCGTCACGCGCATCCTCGGCGCCGCGATCGAGCAGAACCACGACGAGCGCGGCATCGTCTGGCCGGCAGCGATCGCGCCGTTCGCGGTCGCCGTCTGCCCGATCGGCTACGACCGCAGCGCCGATGTCCAGGCCGCGGCGCAGCAGCTGCACGACGAGCTGAGCGCGGCCGGCATCGACGTCGTCCTCGACGACCGCGGCGAGCGCCCGGGCGCGATGTTCGCCGACTGGGAGCTGATCGGCGTGCCGCAGCGCATCGTCGTCTCCGACCGCGGCCTGAAGGCGGGCACTGTCGAAGTCCAGGGCCGGCGCGAGGCGAGCGCGAGCGTGCTGCCGCTCGCGCAGGCAACGGCCTTCGTGAAAGGCCGCCTCGGCGCATGAGGCGGCGCCGCGCGCTGCTCGCGCTGCCGGCGCTGCCGCTGGCGATCTGGCAGCGCCAGGCGAGGGCAGGCGCGCAGATCGAGGAGCCGCTGGCCGACGCGGTGCGCAGCGCGCTCGCGGCTGCGGTCGCCGACGACGCGCCGCCCAAGCCGAGCTTCGCGAGCCTGGACGAACGCCTGGCCTACCTGCGCTGGCTCGGCGCGGCGAGCCAGAAGCTGAAGTCGCGCAAGACGGAGGCGCTGACCCGGATCGAGTTCCTCGAGACGGTCTGGTACGAGAGCCGGCGCGCCGGCCTCGAGACCGCGCTCGTGCTCGGGCTGATCCAGGTCGAGAGCGGGTTCCGCAAGTACGCGATCAGCAAGGCCGGCGCGCGCGGCTACATGCAGGTGATGCCGTTCTGGGCGCGCCAGATCGGCGACGGCCACCCGAGCCGGCTGTTCCACATGCAGACCAACCTGCGCTTCGGCTGCGTGATCCTGCGCCACTACCTCGACATCGAGCGCGGCGACCTGTTCATGGCGCTGGGCCGCTACAACGGCAGCCGTGGCCGGCCCGAATACCCGACCCTCGTGCTCGCGGCGCGCCGGGCCTGGGAGATCCCCCTGGCCTGACGCGGTGGCCGGGCTACAGCCCCCGCCACTCGCGCGGCGCGGCGCCGGCCAGCTGCAGCAGCGCGAGCACGCGCTCGACGCTCTCGTCGACCATCTCGGCGATGCTCGCCGGCCGATGGTAGAAGGCCGGCAGCGGCGGGAAGACGATCGCGCCCATCTCGGTCGCGGCCGTCATGTTGCGCAGGTGGGCCAGGTTGAAGGGCGTCTCGCGCACCATCAGCACGAGGCGGCGGCGTTCCTTCAGCGTGACGTCGGCGGCGCGCGTGAGCAGGTTGTCCGAGAGGCCGTTCGCGATCGCGGCCAGCGTCTTCATCGAGCAGGGCGCGACGACCATCGCCGCGGTGTCGAAGCTGCCACTGGCCAGGCAGGCGATGTCGCCGAGCGCATGGGCCTGGTCGGCCAGCGCCTCGAGCGCGCGCCGGTCGAGCCCGAGTTCGTGGTGGACGTTGATCAGCCCGGCGGGCGTCGCGACGAGGTGCGTCTCGACGCCGATCTCGCGCGCCCGGCGCAGCAGCTGGACACCGTAGACCGCGCCGGTCGCGCCGGTGATGCCGACGACGAGGCGCGGCATCGAATCAGGCCTTGGCCAGCACCTGCTGCAATTCGCCCGACTGGTACATCTCCATCATGATGTCCGAGCCGCCGACGAATTCACCGTTGACGTAGAGCTGAGGAATCGTCGGCCACTGGGCGTATTCCTTGATGCCCTGGCGGATGGCCTCGTCCTCGAGCACGTTGACGGTCGTCGGCGCGTCGACGCCGCAGGCCTTCAGCACCTGGATCGCGCGGCCGGAGAAGCCGCACATCGGGAACTGCGCCGTCCCCTTCATGAAGAGCACGACCTTGTTGCCCTTGACCAGGGAGTCGATGCGCTGTTGTACGTCGTCCATGATTCCTCTTGCCTCGTCCGTCGTGCGAATGGCGCAAAGCATAAGGCAAGCCGTGCGGGCGCGCCGCCCGGCGCGGCTTTGCCCACGCGGCTAGAACGAGTAGCTCACGCCGACCTGCAGCACCGGCGACAGCCGCATCGCGCGCAGCGCGCTGTCGAAGCCCTGGGCGCCGAACAGCGCGCGGCCCGCGCCGGGATGCTCGGCGATCAGGCCAAGATCGGCGCTGATGCTGAAGGCGCCGTCGCCCGCGAGCGCGGTGTAGCCCAGGCCCACGTACGGGGTGGCGTCCAGCGGCCGGTCGTCCAGGGCGGCGAAGCGGGGGCTGCGCACTGCCAGCCCGAAGGACTGGCCGCCGCGCAGCAGGCCGGCGCCGCTGAGCGCCAGGCCGCTCGGTCCGATCATCAGTCCGCTCGATGCGCGCAGGCCACCCTGCAGCGCCGGCAGGCGCAGCCCGGGCAGATCGAAGTAATAGTCGCCGAGCAGTGCGCCGCTCTGCAGGCCCAGGCGCTGCGGACGCAGGTCGGGCTGGGCGCTGAGCGACACGCGGTCGAGCGTGGCGGTGCTCAGCGTGATGCGTGCCTGCCATTGCGGCCAGACCTCGCGGCCGTCGGGCGCGGTCAGGCCGTTGCCGGCCCAGGCGAGGCCGGCCCAGCAGGCGAGGGCGGCCGACAACAGGGTAGAACGCTGATGCATGGCGAACTCCTTGCGCGAGTCCGAATCATGCGCCCGGCGCACCGGGTCGGCACCCCCAGGCCGCGGGTCGGCGTGATTTACGGCCGCCGCCGTGGCGTGCAGGCATCAGAGCGGTTCTCCCGGCCAGCGCGCCCCGGTGCAACGCTCGATGCCGGCCAGATCGCGGCGCGTCAGGGCCGGCTGGAAGCCGCGCTCGATGAAGAGTCGCCGGACCGCATCGGCCTGGTCGTGCCCATGTTCGAGCAGCAGCCAGGCGCCGGGGTTCAGGTGCTGCGGCGCGCTGGCGATCAGGCGGCGCAGCGCCGCCAGGCCGTCGCCCTCGGGCGTGAGGGCGCTGCGCGGCTCGTGCGCGAGCGCCTGCAGGTGCGGATCGTCGCCCGCGACATAGGGCGGGTTGCTGACGGCCAGGTCGAAGCGCCGGCCGGTCAGCGGCTGCCACCAGTCGCCGGCGACGAACTCGAGCGCCAGCCCGAGCCGGTGCGCGTTGTCGCGTGCAAGCTCGAGCGCGGCCGGCTGGGCGTCGGTGGCCGTGACCCGGGCCGCCGGCCGGGCCTGCTTGACGGCCAGCGCGACGGCGCCGCTGCCGGTGCCGAGATCGACCACCGTCGCGGCCAATCCCGGTGCCAGCGCGTCCAGCCGCTGCAGCGCCCAGTCGACGAGCAGCTCGGTCTCCGGCCGCGGCACCAGCACGGCCGGCGTCACGCGCAACGCCAGGCCGTGGAATTCGCGCTCGCCGACCAGATAGGCCAGCGGGACACCGGCGGCGCGGCGGCGCAGGTCGGCCTCGACGGCGGCCACGGCGTCGGCGTCGAGCGTCGCATCGTCGTGGGCGATGAGCCAGCTGCGCGGCCGCTGCAGGTGGTGGCCGAGCAGCAGCTGGGCATCCAGCCGCGCCACGCCCAGCTCGCGGGCCAGCACCAGCGCTTCGGCCACGCGCATCAGCGGCCGCCGGCTTCGAGCTGGGCCAGCTGCTCGGCGGCGCGCGCCGCCTTCAGCGCCGCGATCACGTCGCCGAGGTCGCCGTCCATCACCTGCGCCAGCTTGTACAGCGTCAGGTTGATGCGGTGGTCGGTGAGCCGGCCCTGCGGGAAGTTGTAGGTGCGGATGCGGTCGCTGCGGTCGCCGCTGCCGATCAGGCTCTTGCGCGTGGCGGCCTCCTTCGCGGCGCGCTCGCTGCGCTCCTTCTCGCGCAGCCGCGCCGCCAGCACCGCCATCGCCTTGGCCTTGTTGCGGTGCTGGCTGCGGTCGTCCTGGCATTCGGCGACGAGTCCGGTGGGCAGGTGCGTGATGCGGATCGCGCTGTCGGTCTTGTTCACGTGCTGGCCGCCGGCGCCGCTGGCGCGGAAGGTGTCGATGCGCAGCTCGGCCGGGTTCAGCTGCACCTCCTCGGCCTCGTCGGGCTCGGGCATCACCGCCACGGTGCACGCGCTGGTGTGGATGCGGCCCTGGCTCTCGGTGGCCGGCACGCGCTGGACGCGGTGGCCACCGGATTCGAAACGCAGCTGCTCGAAGACCGGGGCGCCGCCGTTGCTGTCCACGCGCAGCACCAGCTCCTTGTAGCCGCCGAGCTCGGCGTCGCTCTGGCTCATGACCTCGACGCGCCAGCCCTGGCGCTCGAAGAAGCGCAGGTACATGCGCGCCAGGTCGCCGGCGAACAGCGCCGATTCGTCGCCACCGGTGCCGGCGCGGATCTCGACGAAGGCGTTGCGTTCGTCGTCCGGGTCGCGCGGGATCAGGGCGGTCTGCAGCGCGAGCTCGAGCCGAGCCAGCTCGCCCGACGCGGCGGCGATCTCGTCGCGCGCCATTTCGGCCATCTCGGGGTCGGACTCCATCTCCCGTGCGGCGGCGAGATCGCGTTCGCGCTGCTTGTAGCGGCGGAAGGTCTCGACGACGCCGGCCACCTCGGCCTGCTCGCGCGACAGCGCGCGGTAGCGGCGCACGTCGCTCGTGACCTGCGGGTCGGCCAGGCTCGCGTCTAGCTCGGACAGGCGCAGCGCGAGGCGTTCGAACTGCTGGCGGAGGGTGTCGTTCATGCGGCAAGGCGCGCGGCCCTGCGCGCGGCAGGGCCTGCAGCAGGCATCGGGCTAACGGCTCTCGGAGCCGGGGCTGCGCGAGCTCTGGCGCAGGAACAGGCGCGAGACCGTCTGCGCCAGGCGCTCGCGCTCCTGCCCGTCGGTCGAATGCAGTTCGGCCAGCGTGCCGTGCAGCATCTTGTTCGTCAGCCCGCGCGTCAGCGCTTCCAGCACTGCCTCGACCGGCTCGCCGCGCGCGAGCAGCCGGCGCGCGCGCTGCATCTCGGCCGCAGCCCAGTCGTCGGCCTGGCGGTTCAGCGCCTGGATCAGCGGCACCGCGGCGCGCTGGTCGAGCCAGTGGGCGAAGCTCTCGACACCGGCGTCGATGATCGCCTCGGCCTGCTCGACCGCGGCCTGGCGCTTCTCGCCCGCGGTCTGGACCAGCGCCGACAGGTCGTCGACGGTGTAGAGATAGACGTCCTGCAGCTGCGCGACCTCGGGCTCGATGTCGCGTGGCACGGCGAGGTCGACCATGAACATCGGGCGGTGCCGGCGCTGCTTGAGCGCGCGCTCGACCGCGCCCAGGCCGATGATCGGCAGCGAGCTCGCGGTGCACGAGACGACGGCGTCGAATTCGTGCAGCCGGGCGGGCAGGTCGGCCAGGCGCAGCGCCTGCGCGCCGAAGCGGCCGGCCAGGCGCTCGCCGCGCTCGAGGGTGCGGTTCGCGACCGCCATCGTCTTCGGCGTGCGCGCCGCGAAATGGGTCGCGACGAGCTCGATCATCTCGCCGGCGCCGACGAACAGCACCTGCGTCTGCTTCAGGTCCTCGAACAGCTGCGATGCCAGCCGCACCGCGGCGGCGGCCATGCTGACCGAGTGGCTGCCGATTTCCGTCGCGGTGCGCACTTCCTTGGCGACCGAGAACGAGCGCTGGAACAGCTGGTGCAGCGTGGTGCCCAGCGTGCCGGCCTCGTCGGCCTGGCGCACGGCCTGCTTCATCTGGCCCAGGATCTGCGGCTCGCCCAGGACCATCGAATCGAGCCCGGCCGCGACACGGAACGCATGGCGCGCCGCGGCCCGCTCTTCCATCACGTAGGCATGCGACTGCAGGTGGCTGCCGCTGACACCGCCCTGTTCGGCGAGCCAGTCCAGCGTCGGGCGCACGAGCTCGTGCACGACCTTGGGCTCGGCGGCGACGTAGAGCTCGGTCCGGTTGCAGGTCGAGACCAGCGCGGCCTCGGGCAGATGCCGCTGCAGCCGCTCGCGCAGGCCGCGCAGCGCCGGTGTCAGCTGCTCGGGCGCGAACGCGAGCCGCCCGCGCAGGTCCAGCGGGGCGGTGGTGTGGTTGAGCCCGAGGGCCAGGACGCTCACGGCATCGATTGTAAGATTCGGCGCCGCTGCGCGGGCGTGCGAAGCCTTGACCCTCGTCAAGCGATCATCGCCCGGCACCGGACCCTGGGTGAGGAACCGTCGACTTTGGATCCCCTGGCCGCTTTCTGGCAGCTCGCGAACTTCCTGCTGCCCGCGTTCCTGCTCGGCGCGGTGGCGGCCGCGCTGGCCAAGCTGACCTGGCGCCGCGAGCTGGCCCGCGCCGCGTGGTGGCGGCTGGCGCGCGACGCGGCGCTGGTCTGCACGCTGGTGCTCGTCGCCGGGCTCGTGATCACCGGGTACGACGGTCGCATGGCGACCTACGCCGCGATGGTCGTCGCCTGCGCCGTCACGCTGTGGTGGCGCTTGTCAGGTCCGGGGCGGCGCTAGCGTCGGCGCCGTCGTCGTTCAGCGCCGGGCGGCCGCGCAGCGAGTGCGGCAGCGCCTCGGTGATGACGACGTCGAGCATCCGGCCGACGAATGCCGCGCTGCGCGGCCCGCCGTCGAAGTTGACGATGCGGTTGCATTCGGTGCGGCCCATCAGCTCGCTCGGGTTCCTGCGCGACGGGCCTTCGACCAGGATGCGCTGCAGCGTGCCGACGCGCGAAGCGCTGATGCGCCGCACGTGGGCCTCGATCGCCGCCTGCAGCCGCTGCAGCCGCTCGAGCTTGAGCGCCGGCGGCGTCGCGTCGGGCAGCGCCGCGGCCGGCGTGCCCGGGCGCTTGCTGAAGACGAAGCTGAACGATGCGTCGAAGCCGATCTCGTCGATCAGCTTCATCGTGCGCTCGAAGTCGTCCTCGGTCTCGCCGGGGAAGCCGACGATGAAGTCGCTCGACAGGCTGATGCCGGGCCGCACCGCACGCAGCTTGCGGATCGTGCTCTTGTATTCCATCGCGGTGTAGCCGCGCTTCATCGCCATCAGGATGCGGTCGCTGCCATGCTGGACCGGCAGGTGCAGGTGGTTCACCAGCTGCGGCACCCGGGCATAGACGTCGATCAGCCGCTGCGTGAACTCGTTCGGGTGGCTCGTCGTGTAGCGGATGCGCTCGACGCCCGGGATCTCGGCCACGTACTCGACGAGCAGCGCGAAGTCGGCGATCTCGCTCGTCTGCCCCATCCGGCCGCGGTAGGCGTTGACGTTCTGGCCGAGCAGCGTCACCTCCCTGACGCCTTGCGCGGCGAGGCTGGCAACCTCGGTCAGGACGTCGTCGAAGGGGCGGCTCACTTCCTCGCCGCGCGTGTAGGGCACGACGCAGTACGAGCAGTACTTCGAGCAACCTTCCATGATCGAGACGAAGGCCGATGCGCCTTCGGTGCGTGCCGGCGGCAGGTGGTCGAACTTCTCGATCTCGGGGAAGCTGATGTCGACCTGCGGCCGGCGCTCGGCACGGCGCGCTTGGATCATCTGCGGCAGCCGGTGCAGCGTCTGCGGGCCGAACACCAGGTCGACGAAGGGCGCGCGCTCGATGATCGCCGCGCCCTCCTGGCTCGCGACGCAGCCGCCGACGCCGATCAGCACGCCCTTCTTCTTCAGGTGCTTGACGCGGCCGAGGTCGCTGAACACCTTCTCCTGCGCCTTCTCGCGCACCGAGCAGGTGTTGAAGAGGATCAGGTCGGCCTCGTCGACGTCGCTCGTCGGCTCGTAGCCCTCGGCGGCGCGCAGCACGTCGGCCATCTTGGCCGAGTCGTACTCGTTCATCTGGCAGCCGAAGCTGCGCACGAAGACCTTCTTCGTCATCGCCGGCTCCAGGTCTGCGCCAGCGGGTCGAAGGTCCAGGCCTTGGCCTGCGCCTCGGTGGTCGGCCAGGGCTGGCGGGCCTGCTCGGCCGGCGTCAGGATCCAGACGTCGAGCACCAGGCCCGAGATGTCGCGCGTGTAGTCGACGACCAGCCGCTGGCCGACCAGCGCGCCCGACATCTTCAGCAGGTTGTCCTGGCCCCGGATGCGGGCCCCGGGCGCCAGCCGCGCCGGCACACCGTTGAGCACGATCTCGGGCGGCTGCCGGACGATCATCTCGCCGCGCAGCGCATTCGCGGGAAAGTTGCGCTGCATCTGGGCGGCAGCGGGGCCGGCGAGCGCGAACAGCGCCAGCGCGGTCAGGAAGGCACAGCGGAGCATGGTGTGGATCCAGGGGCTGTGGAGTGAAGCGGCCCGGGCGCAGCGCGAGCCGGGTCGCGAAGTGTACCTGCAGACCCTGCCCGGGCGGCTCTGCCAGACGCGCGCGCTTCGCATCCAGCGCCTGCCCGAATCCGGAGAACGCGCGGCCGGCGGTCCGCCGCCGGCGCGGGCGCGTCTAGCCGCCTGCGGCGGGTGCCGACGCGGGTGCGCCGGCCGCTCCCGCGCCCAGCGTCAGGCCGCAGGCCACCTGCTGGTCCTTCGCCGCATGCGGGGCCGGCGCGCCGATGCTCACGCGTGCCGCGTCCAGCCCCTGCGCCACGATCGCCTCGCGCAGGGCCCGTGCGCGTGAGCGCGCCAGCGCGACCAGCGCCTCGTCGGGAACGGGCAGCTCGCGCGTCAGGCGCTCCAGCAATTCCGCGTGGAAGGCCGAGGGCGGACCGCTGTCGCGCGTGCCGAACTGGCGACCCAGGCGCGTGAGGAGCTGGCTGTCCAGCACCCGCGCCGCCGCGCTCGCGTCCTTGGGCTGGTAGCTCGCGCGCAGCTTGCGGTAGGCGTCCTTGCCGGCCTGCGCGGCATAGCGGTCCTCGAGCCAGGTCTGGACCTTGTGGTTGTTCAGGTCGACCGGACCGGGCTCTTCGCCGGCGCCGAGCTTCAGGCCGGCCACCTCGGCGGCCTGGCGGCGCATCGCGGCCTCCTGCAGCGCGCGGCGATCGGCCTCGGGGTCGTAGCCCGGCTCGATCGTGAGCGTGAGCGCGGGCCGCTTCGCCAGCGCCTCGGCCAGCGTCTTGAGCTTCTCCTGCTCCGGCGGCAGCAGCGCGCTGCGGCCGGGGTCGAAGCCGACCGCCTCCATCTTCTGCGCATCGACGCCGAGCAGCGCGCCCAGCGCGCGGAAGGGCGCCGTGACGATCTTGGTCAGCACGTTGACGATCGCCTTCCAGACGATGGCGCCGTAGCTGAAATGCGGGTCGTCCAGGTTGCCGGACACCGGCAGGTCGAGGTCGATCACGCCGTGGCTGTCCTGCAGGACCGCGATGGCCAGGTTCAGCGGCAGCTTCAGCGCGTCGGGGCTGTCGACCCGTTCGCCCAGCTTCAGCTGGTGCACGACGAACTTGTTGGTGCCGGTGAGCTCGCGGTCCTTGATCTTGTAGCCCAGGTCCACCGACAGCCGGCCCGACTCGATCTTGCGCCCGGCGAACTTGGCGGAGTAGGGCGTCAGCCGCGTCATCTCGAGGTTGCGGAAGGCCAGCGTCAGGTCGGTGGCTTCGGTCGCGCGGAAGGGCTGGATCGAGCCGCGCACGCGCACCGAGCCGTAATCGTCGACCTTGCCGTCGAGCTCCACCTGCGCGCTCGCGGTCGGGTCGGTCGACAGGCCCGTCACGACGCCGCCGAGGTCGCGCATGCGGGTACCGAACTGCGGGGTCAGCGACAGGTCCGCGAACTGCGCCTGGGCCTTCTCGATGCGCAGGCGATCGATGGCGATGGGGAAAGGCGTGTCCGTGCCCGGTGCCTTCGCGGCCGCCGGCGCGGGCGACGCCGCGGCTGCCGGCGCCGGACTCGCGCGCAGGATGCGCTGCAGGTTCAGCGACTTGTCCTCGAAGATGACGACCTTGCCGAACGGCGCCTGCGCCCGCAGCGTGCCGATGTGAAGGCGGTCGGGGGCGAGCGAGACGGTCAGGTTGTCCGACGACAGCTTCTTCCAGCCCAGGAAGGCCTCGCCGGTGTCCTCCTCGGCGATCGCGAGATCGTCCACCGAGAAGCCGCCGGTGTAGCGCACACCCAGCGCCCCCTTCGCCGGCGCGAAGGCCAGCTGGCCGCGGGTCCCGGCCGTGCCCGAATGCAGCCGCAGCCGCGCGAAGCGGTTCACGTAGGGCGCGAAGGGCTCGAGCGACAGGCCGGCGAGGCGCAGGTCCAGCCGCCCGGAGGGCGCTCCCGGCACGACGCGGCCCCGGGCCTCGAAACGCCCACCCTGCTTGACCGAGAAGGAGGCCTGCACCGGGATCGGGCGGTCCAGGTCCAGGCCGACGTTCGCCAGCGTGATGCGGCCGTCGGCAAGGTCCAGCTGCACCGGCTTGGGCGGCCCCTCGTCGACGAGGCGCAGGCCCAGGTCGTCCACGTCGATGCGCCCGACCTCGAGGTCGGGCGCTGCGCCGGCCCCGTTGCCTGGCGCGGCGGGGGCCGGGGGTCCGGTTCTGCGCAGGATCTGCGCCCAGTTCAGTCGCCCCCGCCGGTCCAGCGCGATCGTGCTGCGGGCCCCCGAGAGGGTGAGCGCCGCGATGCGGATGCGGTTGTCCGGCCATTGCACGCGCGCGTCGGCAAGCGCGGCCTGCCGCAGTGTCGCCACCCGCTCGTCCCCGGAGTGCAGCTGCACCGGGCCGGCCTGCGCGTCGACGGGACCGAGCACGAGGCTCGTCGTCGCACCGATCTCGCCCGACAGCGAGGCCTTCAGCGCCAGGCCGTCGGTCGCCGCGCGCAGCGGCCGTTCGTAGCCCAGGTCGGTCCAGCGCGCCGACGCGCCGACCAGGCGGATCTCCTTGACCGCGACCTTCCACGGTGCAGCGGCATCCGCGCGGCCCGCGGACGGTGCGGCGACGGTGCCCGCCGGGGGCGGCGCGAACAGGGCCTGCCAGTCGAGCCTGCCGCGGCCGTCGCGCGTGGCCGCGACCTTGGCGCCTTCCAGGCGCAAGCCGCCCACCGCGATCTCGCGCCGCAGCGAATCGAACGAGGCGTCCGTGATGCGGGCATCCGGCAGCTGCAGCAGCGGCGCGCGGCCGCCCCGCGGTGCCAGCGCGAAGTCCTTCAGCTCGACCTGCGCACGGGACAGCCTCAGCGACGGCACGTCCTGCCCGTCCGGCGTGCGCAGCATCGCAAAGCGGTAGTGCAGTTGCGCGCCCAGGGTTCCCGAGGCCTCGGCCTCCAGCCGGCCGGCGAAGGCGCCGGCGAGCTGGCCCACGCGAACGCCCTCCAGCGAGACATCACCGTCCGACACCAGGGGATTGAGTCCGACCTCGCCCTTCCAGCGCAGCGTGGCGCCCTGCTCGGGCAGCCGGGCGGTGAGCTGGTAGTCGCCGCGGTCCTCGGGCAGCGTGGAAAGTTCTTCCAGCGCGACATTCAGCGGCTGCAGGGACACCCGGAATGGCTCGCCCGGCCGGTCGGCGTCGACGTAGGAAATGTCGCCGTCGGAAACCTGGATGTGGTCGATCAGCAGCCGTGCGATGGTTTGCGACGCCGGGCCCGAGCCCTCGCGCAGCTTCGCGGCCAGGGCGTCCCAGTTCGTTCCGCCGCCGCGGCGCAGCTCCAGGTGCACGTGCGGCCGGTCCAGCTCGATCGCCTGGATGCGCGTCGCCCAGCGCGCCACGCCGCTGACGCCGAGGTTGACGTACAGACGGTCGAAGCCGGCGAGGAAGCCCCCGTGCTGGTCCGACAGCGTCAGCTCGTGCACCCGCAGTTCGAGCGTGAACGGGTTGAACGCCACGCGCTCGGCGGTGAGCCGGCTGGCCAGCATGCGTTCGCCTACCCAGGGCAGCAGCTTCTGCGCGAGCGGGTTCACCAGGAAGAACCCGGCGAGCAGGTAGGCCACGTACAGGCCCGCGACAATGCGCACCGGCAGGCTGCGCGCGAACTTCAGCAGCCGCTGCCCGGGGCCGGAAACGGGCTTGTCCGTGCTCACGGCGCGAACTCCTTGCCCCGCGCCCCGGCAGGCCCCGCGAGCCGTTGCACCGGATCGGCATGGCTCGAGAAGCCGTCGGTGTGCCACTTCGCGCGCAAGGCGACCTCCTCGTCGAAGATGGGGATCTCGCGGGGGCCGCCGATGATGCGCCGCGCCCGCGTGCCGCCGGCGACGTGAAAGGAGTTCTTCATCGCGCGATTCCTTCGCCGCAGTCGACGCCGGCGCGCAGCCGCCTTCCGCCCGGTCGGCGGCGCGCCCGAATGGCTGCCCGAATGGCCGCCCGAAAGACTGGCCGAAACCATGCTCGACCTCGTCGTCGCGGCTCCCGGCCGGGCCTTGTGGGTGCCACGGGCCAGCGTCGGCGACGTCCGGAGCCACGGCCCGAGACGGCGAGCGAAGACCTCCCCGCCCGTCCCTGGGACATCGGCCCCGGCATGCCCCGCACGCTCGATGGCGCCGGCCTCAGCGAAGACGCATCGCTTGCCCATGCCGCGACTGTAGGCCCCGCGGGCTCATCCCACGAGACCGCCGCAGGCCACCGTGCGGCGATGACCCTGATCCCGACGCCGAGCGCTTGCGCGGCGCCATCGTCGCCGTGCGGGCACGGCCGGTTCTGCGAGGGGCGGATCGGCGGTCGAGCGCCCGCCCGGTGCGGCCACGCGGGACGCTCGAGACAGGCAGGTCCTCGACAGGTCCCGCCCGTTCATCGTTCCCGGCGAGCCACCGCAGGTGGCGTCTCGTGCCGCCCGGCTCACGAGCGCCGCGTGCGGCTGCCGTTCGTGGGATGGCCGGCCTGCGGGTTGGCAACCCAATGCGGTGCCGTGGGGTGTCTGCTCTTGCAGGAAGGCGGTCTCTGTGCGGCAATGGCCGTCGTCGTGGAACCTTGTCATGCGGCGCGATGGAGGGAACGATGCCAGACCCGACGCAGCTCAGCGAAGCCGTGCAGGCGCACTACACCCATTCCGGTCTGGGGGACCTCATCCTCGCTGCACTCGAACAGGCCGGCAAAGACCTGAACCGGCTCACGCCGGAGGACTTGGCGCCCATCGATGAATTCCACATTCGCGGACGGGCCGCCACGCTCGAACTCGCTCAAATGGCCCGCGTCGACGCCACGAAACGCGTGCTCGATGTGGGCAGCGGCATCGGCGGGACCTCCCGTTGCCTGGCGCGGGAGTTCGGCTGCCGTGTCAGCGGCATCGACCTGACGGACGAGTACTGCAACGCCGCGGCAATGCTGTCAGACCGGATCGGGCTGGCCGAACTCGTCGACTATCGCCAAGGCGATGCAACGAGCCTGCCTTTCCCGGATGCTTCGTTCGACATCGTGTGGTCGGAGCATGCCGCGATGAACATTCCGGACAAGCCCAGGCTTTACGCGGAGATGCACCGCGTCCTCAAGCCGGGGGGCACGCTCGCGATCTACGACGTTCTGGCCGGGCCCTCCGGCCCCGTGATCTTTCCGGTTCCCTGGGCACGCAGCCCCGCTGCGAGCTTCCTCGTGACGCCGGACGAATTGCGCAGCCTGCTCGACGGGGCGGGGTTCAAGATCGAGGCATGGTCGGACACCACCGATGCCGCGCGTGCATGGTTCGTCGCGCTGGCCGAGAAGATCCGCAAGGAGGGCATGCCGCCGCTGGGCTTCCACATCCTGCTCGGGTCGGACTTCCAGGTCATGGCGCAGAACCAGCGGCGCAATCTGGAAGACGGCCGAATTGCGCTGGCGCAGGTCGTCGCCAAGAGATAGACGCTGCCCGCAAGAGGTCGGCGGTCGCCGGCCTCCAGGGTCCACTGCGGCAGATCCCCGGCCCGGCTACAGCCCCGGCGGCGGCACGAAGCGGAAGCCCAGGGCCTCCAATCGCTGCGCCAGCTGCACCATGCGCAGGTCGCCGTAGGCCGGGCCGATGAGCTGCAAGCCCACCGGCAGGCCGTCGTCGGCCAGGCCGGCCGGGACCACCACCGACGGCAGCTGCGCCACGCCGGCCAGGCCGGCCCAGAAGATCTGGCTGAAGTAGGGCAGGCGCTGACCGTCGACCAGGATGCTGCGCTCGCCGAACGGGCGCTCGTCCTGGGCAAAGGCGGTGGTCGACATCACCGGCGCGATCAGCACGTCGAACTGCTCGAAGAAGCGGTGCCAGGCCCAGCGGATCTTCGTGCGCGCCTCGTTCAGCCGCTGCCAGTCCCGGGCGCGCATGGTCTGCGCGCGCAGCAACTGCGCGGCAGGGCCCTGGTCGGCCGCGGGCAGCGCATCGGCCTGGGCCACGGCTTGCGCGAACTCCGCATCGGGCATGCGTGCGCTCATGGCCGCGTGCAGCAGCCCCTGGAACACCGCGTGGCCGTGCGCCGCGTCGAAGGTCGGGCGCGCCTGGTCGTCCACCCGGGCGCCCTGACCGGCCAGCGACCGCGCCACCGCATCCGCCCGCGCCTGCACGGCCGCCGACACCGGGCACAGCGGGTCGTCACGCCACAGCGCCACCCGCAGGCCGGCGCTGGGCTCGACCAGGGCCGGCAGGTCCACCTTCAGGCCGCGGGCCTCGATCTCGTCGGGCACGCTGAGAAGCCTCAGCACCGTCTCCAGGTCGTGCGCCGAGCGCGCGAGCGGGCCGATCACCGAGATGTCGGTGGGCGTCAGCACGCCGCCCAGCGCGTGGCCGCGCATCGGCAGCAGGTTCCAGGTCGGCTTCAGGCCGAAGACGCCGCAGTAGTGCGACGGGTTGCGGATCGAGCCGCCGATGTCGCTGCCGATCTCCAGGCCCGTCAGGCCCGCGGCCAGCGCCGCTGCGGCCCCGCCCGACGAACCCCCTGGCGTCGCACCGTGCCGCCACGGGTTGTGCGTGGTGCCGTGGATCGCGTTGTAGCTCTGGAAGTCGGCCAGCCGGAACGGCACGTTGGTCTTGCCGAACACCACGGCGCCAGCCGCCTTCAGCCGCTGTACGGCCAGCGCGTCGGTGGTGGCCAGGTTGCCGCGCAGTTCGGGGATGCCCCAGGTCGTCGGCGTGCCAGCCAGGTCGTAGCTCTCCTTCACCGTCATCGGCACGCCGTGCAGCGGGCCCACCGCGTCGCCACGGGCCAGCGCGGCATCGGCCGCATCGGCGGCCGCACGCGCTCGCTCGCGGTCCTGCACCACCACGGCGTTGAGCGCCGGATTCAGCGCGTCGACACGGGCGAGGAAGTGTTCGAGCAACTCGCGCGACGTGATGTCGCGGTCGCGGATGCGGCGGGCGAGTTCGCTGGCGGATTGGAAGTGCAGCTTGGTCATGAGGGCGCCGGTGATGGTCGACGCTTCATCCTAGCGCCAGTCCACGCGCCCGCCCGGCGCGCCGGCGGTCCGGGACTGCCGTCGACCGGTCGCCATGACTCGGGTCCGTCGCTCGGCCGATGAAGCCGATGACCGGCAGCGGCCCGGTCAGCAGCCCTTCAGCCAGGGCGGCGCGCCCTGGCGCCGCGGCCCTCTGTGGAGCAGGTGCAGTGGCCGGCCACGGTCCGCCAGTGCGGTGCGTGTCCGAGCCCGCTCAGATCATGGCCAGCGGCGTCTTGCGCCTGGGTCGGGGAAAGCGCGCCTCGATGGCCTGCCGCTCGGCGGGGTTCAGTTCGATGCCGCTGGCCGCCAGGTTCTGCTGCAAGTGCGGCACGCTGCCCGCCTTGGGGATCGCCAGCACACCCGGCTGGGCGGTGATCCAGGCCAGCGCCACCTGCGCGCCGGTCAGGCCGCGCGGCTGAGCGATGGCGGCCAGTGCGGCGTCAGCGGCCAGCACACCCTGGTCGATGGGGCTGTAGGCCATCAGCGGCATCTGCCGCTCGCGCATCCAGGGCAGGAGGCTGAACTCGGGCCCGCGCTCGCTCAGCGAGTAATACACCTGGTTGGTGGCGCAGCCTGGGGCGCTGGCATCGCCCTGCCGCAGCACGGCGGCCAGATCCTGCAGGTCGTCCACGTCGAAGTTGCTCACGCCCCAGTGGCGGATCTTGCCGGCCGCCACCAGCGCCTGCATGGCCGACACCGTCTCTTGCAGCGGGTGGCTGCCGCGCCAATGCAGCAGGTACAGGTCGATGTAGTCCAGCCCCAGCCGCCGCAGGCTGCATTCGCAGGCGGCCACGGTGCCGGGTCGGCTGGCGTTGTGCGGGTAGACCTTGCTCACCACGTACAGCGCCCGCCTTTCCACATCGCCGGCGCGGACGGCGTTGGCGATGGCCTGCCCGACCACCTGCTCGGCACCGCCCTCGCCATACATCTCGGCGGTGTCGATCAGGCGGTATCCCATGCCGATGGCGGCATGCAGGGTACGGATCTCGTCCTGCCGGGTGGCTGCGTCTTCGCCCAGACGCCACGTGCCCAGGCCCAGCACCGGCAGTGCGGTCCCGTCGGGGAGATAGGTCTGTCGCATCGGGTCTCCGGGGTCAGAACGGCAAGTCTGCGCCTTGATTGATTGTGTGCGCCCTGCCGTCGGCAGGGTTGCGAGGCGGTTGCGCTGCCGAAATGACGCGCCGTGGCCGAAGGGTCGCCTGCGAGATGCGATGCCCTTCGTCCGTCGCTGCGCGGACTTGCTTGCCTCCCGGGTATCCATGGCCAGCACGTCGCCGGCAAGCTCGTCCGGACGGCCCCTGCCTCGGCAGGGCAGGGCGTTGGCGCTCGACGGTGGGCCGGCTCACGACTGCTCGACGAGAAAGTCCCGCTGGAGCGCGGCGGCCTCCTCGAATCTCGCGCCGGGGTGGTAGAGCAGGCCGAAGTGGCCGTCGGCGATGTCGACCCACCGCTTGGGGCCGGGGATCGACTCGAACGCGCGCCGCGTGACGGCCGGATTGGCGTGGAGCATCTCATCCTCGGACGCCACCATGAGCATGACGTGCGCGTGCACCCAAGGGGCGCAAAGGAACGGGCTGTAGGTCACCGGTGTCGGTGGCACGACGCGTGTCACGCGGTTGATCCAGGCCGACCCGGGCCGTCCGCCGTAGTCGACGAACCAGCGGAAGGCCTGGATCGGGGTCAGGAGCGACGGCAGGCCCCAAGGATCCGGTGAGACCACCGGCAACGGCCCCAGGGTGGTCTCCGGCGTGCCCGACACGTCGCCTTCGCGCAGCGTCGCGCGGATCGAGTCGAAGACGTCCCGGGTCGGCAGGGCTGCCGGTGCGGCCGCGCCGAACACCGGGCACTGTCCGACGACGACCTTCACCCGCTCGTCACAGGCAGCAACGACGATGGCCTCGCCGGCACTGTAGCTGTCACCCCACAGGGCCAGGCGGTTCGCATCCAGCTCCGCTTGTGCGGCGGCTCAGCTCAGTGCATCGACGTAGCCTCGGCACTGCACCCAGGGGTTGATCTCGCCGCGCGGCTCGCCGCCGCTGCGGCCGAAGTTGCGATGGTCGTAGACCAGTGCCGCGACGCCGGCGTGCGCGAACACCCGCGCGTATTCGATCGCGACCATGGCCACCGTGGCCGAAGTGCCGTGAGCCATGACGACGCAGGGCAGATGGCGTGGCGTCTGCGCGGCGGGCCGCACGAGCACGCCCCGAAGGTGCGCGCCTTCGGAGTCGAACACGACCGATCGCTCGGTGGTCTCCAACGGCTACGCCCCGCCGGCCGCCAGCGACTTCACGTCGGCGGTGCTCAGCGGCTTGCCGGCGATGCCCCAGTCGCCGCTGCGCACCTCCTCGACGATCGTCCAGGTGACCGGGCGCTTGGCCTCGCCTTCGATCGTCACCATCGCGTCGGTGAGCTTGCGCACGATCTCGGACTTCTGCTCGGCGCTGAAGACCCCCTCGATGACCTTCACATTGATGAGCGGCATGTCGGACTCCTGAAAGCAGTGAACGGAGCCCGGATTGAAGACCCGGCGGCGGCTCGACGCCAGGGACCGGGGTCCCGTTGTGCCGGCATGCCGGCCGGGACCGGTGTCCCGGCTCGGGGTGGCTCAGCGCGGGGCCCCGAGACCGTATCCGGCCTCCCGGCCCTGCACGATGTGGCCTGCGCACGGCTCTCGACGCCCAGGCGCTCGAGCAGGGCCGACACCCGGTTCCTGACGGTCTTCTCGGCGCGGCCCAGATGGGCCGCGATCTGTGTCCAGACCCCGTGCGAGCAGATCGAGCAGCTGAGATTCGAGATCGGACGGCACCGTCCGCCGCACTGACGAGGCGGGCAGGAAGTCGTGCAGCAGCGCCATGGCCTGCTCGAAGGCGGGCTCCCCCGGAAGCGGCAGATGGCTGTCGCCGTGAAGCGGCTCGAAGCGCGCCCCGGGGATGCCCGCCGCCACGAAGCGGCCCTCCTCGAACGGCACTCGGGCGTCGCCGCGTTGATGCATCACCAGCGTCGGACATCGCACCTTGGCCAGATCGTCCGTGGCGTCGATGGCGGCGAAGGCGCGAACCAACTGAGCGGCACGCGGCGGGCTCGCCGAGGCGCGTTCGAGCTCGTTGAACGCGTGCGCCTGCTCTGGCGTCGCCGCCGGAAAGAACTGCGACGTGAACATCTGACGGTAGGCCGGGTTCGTCTGACCCACCCCGCCTCGACCAGGTCGGCCATCGCGTCGACCAGCCGCTTCGCTGCCGGGCCCGGTGCCCGCACCAATGGCCCGCGGGCAAAGGCGCCCAGCAGCACGAGCTGGCTGACGCGGTCCGGGTGCCGTGCCGCGTACCGAATCGCCACCGCACTGCCTTGCGACATGCCGATGATCGCGAAGCGCTGCATCGGTTGGGTATCGATCACCGTGGCGAGCTGATCGACGAGGTCGTCGAGCGTGGGGGGCTCTGCGACGGGGTCCGACAACCCGGTACCGAGCGCATCGAATCGCAGCAGGCGGTGGCGCGCGCCGAGGGCCTCCAGCCAGGGGCCCCAGACCGGTGTGGCCACTTCGTGTTCGAGGTGTGTCAGCCAGTGCGGCGCCCTGACCAGCCAATGCTCACTGTGACGACCCTGGCCGCTGAGGGCGTAGGCAATCCGCAGCCCCGTGCTGGTCCGGGCGAATCGGATCTCCTGGCGCATGCGGTCCACGGCGCAAGTCTCGGGGACGATCGGGTGTGCGTCCATGCGCGTCGACACGGAGCCGGCGGCACTGATGCACGGCCTGTGCGAGGCGGCCTCCCGGCGCCGGGTTGCATCCGCTGGGCGAGTGCTATGGGTCGGTATCGCTCGCCAGCTCGCCCTCGGGTGAAGCGGTCAGCCATTTGCCCGCGCTGGCCAATGGCGGTACCGACCCTGAAGAGACGTCCGTTGCCGGCGTTCAGCAACCCAGCCGGTCGGCCAGCTCCGCGAAGTCGCGGCAGTGCAGGTCGTTCTCCGGCCGCGGACTCACTTCCTTGGGATGCGCTGCGCCGAACTCCAGCGGCCGCTCGATGTAGGCGGTGCGCAAGCCGCAGGCGCGCGCGCCTGCGAGGTCGTCGTGGTGCGCGGCCACCAGCATGACCCGCCGAGGCGGCAGGTCGAACACCTGCGCGAAGCCCAGGTAGGCGGCCGGGTCCGGCTTGTAGGCGCGGAACACCTCCGCCGAGAGCACGCAGTCCCAGGGCAGGCCGGCACGCTTGGCCATGCGCGTGAGCAGTCCCAGGTTGCCGTTGGACAGGGTGCAGAGGATGAAGCGTTTCTTCAACCGCTCCAGCCCGGCCAGCACGTCGGGCCACGGGTCCAGCCGGTGCCATACGCGGTTGAGGTGCTGGCGTTGCGCCTCGTCGAGGTGCGCGAGGCCGTGCTCCGGCAGGATGGCATCGAGGATCAGGCGGTGCAGGTCGTCGATGCGCGTCCAGCCCAGCTCGCCCGACATGACCCGCGCCATCGCCGGCTTGTAGCCCGCCCGCCAGGCCAGGGCGATGGCGTCGCCGTCCACCTGAGGGTGCAGCTGCGCCATCTCGCGCACGATGCTGCCGTGCCAGTCGACCACGGTGCCGAAGACGTCGAAGGCGAGCACCTCGACGTCCGCAGGAGGCTGCCTGCTCTGTGCCGCGACGTTCATGCTGCCAGTGTAGGGCCGTCGGGTGCATGCGGACCCCGGCGGGCGGGGTCGCTCACTTCAGGAAATTGCTCCAGGCCCCGATGTTGTAGACGCGGATGTAGCCATTGCGCTTCAGCATCATTCGAGCCATGCCGCTGCGCGTGCCGCTCGCGCAGCCCACGACGACGGGTGCCGTCTTCGGAATCTCCCCCAGGCGGGAGCCGAGGTCCTGCAAAGGGATGTTGACGGTGCCGGGCGCGTTCGCCTGTGCGAACTCCGCCGGCGAGCGCACGTCGATCAGCGAGGCCCCGGCGCGCCGAAACTCGGGCAGCATTGCCGCCACCCGCCGAGCGTTCCACCACTTGTAGCCGAACCATGCGGCCAGCAGGAAGAACGGCCAGTAGTTCTGGAGGAAGGCCTGGATGTTCATCGGGCGCAGCAGGCGGCGCCGTCGTCCTTGGCGCCGAGCAACTTGAAGACCTTGGCCGCAGGGCAGAAGCCCGTGAAGGCCGACTGGAACAGGTTCAGGCCGACGAACGCGCACAGCCACAGCCAGCTGGGCCGGCCGAGGTCGACCTGACCGGAGAAATGGGCCAGGGCCAAGCCCAGCATCATCATGAATCCGGCCATGATGTTGATCAGTTTGTTGACGGTCATTTGCATGCTCCTTTGCGTAGAGACCTCGAATGAAACGGTGCCGGACGGGTCGCAGCGCGCTGCAGTCCCCTGGCATAGATGGCGTAGACGGCGCCGGCCTGCTGCCCGATGCGGTTCAACGATTCCGCCATCAGGCACTGCATGACCAGGCCCTGGACCGCGCCGACGAAGAGGGCCGTCGCCGCCTGCGTGTCGGCGTCGGCGGCGATCGATCCCTCAGACCGCGCCTGCTCGAGCAGGCCGCCCACCAGCTCGCGGTAGGCCGACATCAATTCCTGAACCCGCTGCTTCAGCGGTGTGGGACCCGCGTGCTGCAGTTCCTGGAAGATCAGGCGCGGCACGCCGGGGTGCTTCTGCACAAATTCGACGTGGGCCATGAACACGGCCTGCAAGGCCTGCAGTGCTCGCCCCTGCTCCGAATGAGGCCGGGCCTGCGCATGCAGCCTCGCCATCAGGGCCTCGTGCACCCAGTCGAGCACCGCGATCCAGATCGCTTCCTTGTTCTCGAAATGCCGGAACACCGCCCCCTGGGTGATGCCCACCGCGGCTGCGAGTGCCCCGGTGGTCACCTCCGCCGGGCTCCCGGCCGCGGCCAGCCGAAGCGCCGCTTGCACCAGGCTGGACTGCCGGGCTTCGGTGGGCTGCCTGGTGTGGGAGGGTGTGCTCATCGTGCATAAGTAATTGCGAAATTGCTGTAGCATGATTCCGAAATCCGTGCGCATCAGGTTCTGACGGATGCCCGTGGGCTGACCCGGGGCGGGTTCAATCGTCCTCGTGCCCTCTCGGGCAGTTGGCTCACCGACTGGCATACCTCGGCACAAAGCAGAAGGCCCGCAGAACAAGTGTTCGTGCGGGCCTTCGTGGAGATTGGTGGCGCTTCAGGGACTCGAACCCCGGACCTGCGGATTATGATTCCGTCGCTCTAACCAACTGAGCTAAAGCGCCTGAGCCCGCGATTATATCGATTTCGGGTGGCACGGACCGGAGTTCGATGTTCAGCTTTTTCAAGAAGAAGCCGGTCCCGCAGGCGGCACCGGCAGGGGCCGCTGCGGTGCCCGCGCCGGCCCCGGTCGCGGCGGAACCGGCAGTAGCGGAACCTGCGCCCGGCGCGGCGCCCACGGCCCCCGAACGGCGCGCCGGCTGGTTCGACCGGCTGCGCCAGGGCTTGCGCAAGACGGGTGGCGGCATCGCGCAGGTGTTCACCGGCACGCGCATCGACGACGCGCTGTACGAGGAGCTGGAGTCCGCGCTGCTGCAGGCCGACGCCGGCGTGGCCGCGACCGCGCAGCTGCTGGCCGACCTGAAGCGGCGCGTCAAGGAGACCAAGGCCAC
>MEGM01000018.1 GCA_001725505.1 Rubrivivax sp. SCN 70-15
CGCTGCGCAGCCGGGTGCGCGGCGGTCGCGTGCGCGGTCACGGCATCGAACTGCTCGTGCAGACCGGCGAAGGCACCGAACCGCTGCACCTGGCGAGCCGCAGCGTCGTCAACGCCGCCGGGCTGCACGCACAGGGGCTGGCGCGCGCGCTGGCGGGCCTGGCGCCGGCGCGGGTGCCGCCGCGTTTCCTGGCCAAGGGCAACTACTTCACGCTGCGCGGCAGGAGCCCCTTCGGCCGGCTCGTCTACCCGATGCCCGACGCGGCTGGCCTGGGCGTGCACCTGACGCTGGACCTCGCCGGGCAGGCCCGCTTCGGGCCCGACGTCGAATGGGTCGAGACGCTCGACTACCGCGTCGACCCGGCGCGCGCACCGCAGTTCGCCGCGGCGATCCGCAGCTACTGGCCGGCGCTCGACGACGCCGAGCTGCAACCCGGCTACGCCGGCATCCGGCCCAAGTGCGTCGGCCCGGGCGCAGCGGCGGCCGATTTCGTCATCGACGGCCCCTCCGGCCACGGCGTGGCCGGGCTGGTGAACCTCTTCGGCATCGAGTCGCCCGGCATCACGGCGTCGCTGGCGATCGGCGAGCACGTCGCCCGGCTGCTCGCCTGACCGGGCCGGCCCGGGCCTCGATCCAGTCGAGGACCTCGCCGTACCACTGCTTCGAGTTGCGCGGCTTGAGCACCCAGTGGTTCTCGTCGGGGAACCAGAGCAGCCGCGCCGGCACGCCACGCGCCTTGAGCGTGTTGTAGCAGGCCAGGCCGTTGCAGTCGGGCACGCGGTAGTCGAGCGCGCCGTGGATCACCAGTGTCGGCGTGTCCATGCGCGCGGCGAAGGTCGCCGGGTTCTGCGCCAGCACGCGCGGCAGGTCCTCCCAGTAGCGCGCGGCCAGGTCCTTGGGCCGCATCGGGTACGAGTCGGCGCTGAAGCTGGCGACGCGGTCGAACACGCCCGCGTGGCAGACGTAGGCGCGGTAGCGCCCGGTCGGTACATGACCGTTCATCCACGCGACGAGGAAGCCGCCATAGCTGCCACCGGCGGCGGACAGCCGCGCCGGGTCGGCCCAGCGCTGCGCGAGCAGCCAGTCGCTGCCGGCCTCGATGTCCTGCAGCTCGAGCTCGCCCTGGCGCCCGACGATGCTGTCGCGGAACGCGAAGCCGAAGCCACTCGAGCCGTGGTAGTTGACCTGCGCCACCACGTGCCCGCGCGAGGCCAGCAGATGGGTGTTCCAGCGGTAGCCGAAGGTGTCGCCGGCGGCGGTGTACGGGCCGCCGTGGATGACCTGCATCAGCGGGTGCTTCTTCGTCGCGTCGAAGCCGCTCGGGAACGTGAGCCACATCTGCACCGCGTCGCCGAGTGCGCCGGTGACGGCGACCTCGCGCACCGCGCCGAAGTCCACGCGCTCGAGCAGCACGTCGTTGAAGCGTTCCAGCCGCTGCGGCGCGCCGCCGCCGCCTCGCCACGCGTGCACGCGCACCGGGTGCACGGCCCGGTCGGCCGCGACGACGACGGTGCCGGCGGCGGCGTCGAAACCCTGCACCCAGCCGCCCTCGAACGCGACGCTGGCTTCGGCGTCCGCCAGCGGCTGGCGCCACAGGTGGCAGCGCCCGCGCGCCTCGGCGGCGTAGAGGATCGCGCTGCCGTCCGCGGCCCAGCGCAGCGCGCCGTCGACCGCGCGCTCGCGCTCCTGGCCAAGCACGCGCCAGCCTTGCCCGGGGACGACGAGCGCCGGCCAGGCCAGCGCCGTGTGCTTGCGGCCGACATGGGCGGCGGTGACGGCGATCCGGCGGCCGTCGGGGCCGTAGCGCGGCGCGCCGAAATCCCAGGCCGGGTCGTCCGCCAGCGACGTGAAGCGCCCGCGGCGCAGATCGAGTTCGACCAGCGCGAGCCGGTTGCCGGCCAGCGGCACCGGCGCCGGGTCGTGGACGAAGGCCAGGTGCCGGCCGTCCGGGCTGAGGTCGTAGACGGCGTTGCCGGTGCCGTTGCGCGGCAGCTCGTAGCGCGTGCCCTCGAAGAGATCGGTCACTCGCCCGCTGCGCAGGTCGAGCAGCAGCAGGTGCAGCACGCGCCCCATCGGCAGGTTGCGGTCCCAGTGGCGGTGGAAGGCCTCGCCGGTGGCATGGCCGCTCTCCTTGCGTTCGGTGAACTGCCGGTGGCGGCGCGCCTGCGCAGCGGCACCCTTCAGCTCCGGCCAGACCCAGGCGGCGAAGACGATGCGCCGTCCGTCGGGCAGCCACTTGAACGACTCGATGCCCGGCGCGAACCGGCTCTTGCGCTCGGCCTCGCCGCCGTCGGGCGAGATCAGGTAGAGCTGCGCGGTCTCGTCCTTGCGCCCCTGCTGCCCGCGCCTGGCAACGAAGGCGATGCAGTCGCCGCGCGGCGACCAGGCGGGCTGGCCGTCCTTCTCGCCGCAATGCGTGAGCCGGCGCGGCGCGGTCTTCGCGGTCGGCAGCAGCCACAGGCTCGTCGTGCCCTGGTTCGCCTCCATCGAGTGGCTCGTCAGTCGCCGTCCGGCGCCAGCGCGACGGCACCGACGCGTTCGATCTGCCAGAGCCGGTCGACGCTCAGCGCGCCGCGGGTGTTCTTCGTCATCCCGCAAGTGTCGCCCGGTCGGCGGCGGCGGCGTCAGCCGATGCTCTCGACCTGGCGCGACTGCCGGTACGCGGCGCCGAAGCGATTGGCCAGGAAGTCGGGCAGCGCGACCTGCTCCTGGCGGATGAAGCCGCGCTGCGGCAGCCGGCCTTCGCGGAACAGGTCGACCGCGGCGCAGACGCCGGCCGCGGTGGTGATCTGGATCGCCGAGAGCGGATTCGCCTCGTCGCGGTCGGCGAAGATCTTGCGCGCGAAGACCTCCTGCACCAGCGCGCCGCCGCGCTCGCCGCTGACGGTGACGAAGACCAGCACCACGTCCTGCATCGTGCTCGGGATCGCACGGCGCAGGACGTCCTTGAGCGTCTCGGTGTCCTGGCTCAGCTTCAGGTCCTCGAGCAGCATCTTCATCAGCTCGCGGTGGCCGGGGTAGCGCACGCTCTTGTAGTCGAGCGTGCGCACGCGGCCGGCGAGCGTCTCGCACAGCGTGCCCAGGCCGCCGCTGGTGTTGAAGGCCTCGTACTCGGTGCCGTCGAGCGAGAAATGCTCCAGCCCTTCGAGCGGCAGCACCTCGATGGACTGGCCGTCGCGGATCGCCTCGCAGGGGTGGACGTATTCGTTGATCAGCCCGTCGACGCTCCAGGTCAGGTTGTATTTCAGCGCGTTGGTCGGGAACGCGGGCAGCGCGCCGACGCGCATCTTCACGTCGACCAGGCGCTCGAAGCCCTGCGCGAGGTGGTGCGCGACGATGCCGATGAATCCCGGCGCCAGGCCGCACTGCGGCATGAAGGCGGTGGCCGCGCCTTCGGCCAGGCGCTTGATCTCGCGCGTCGCGGCGACGTCCTCGGTGAGGTCGAAGTAATGGCAGCCGGCGTCGCGCGCGGCGGTCGCGGCAAACGTGGCCAGGTGGTAGGGCAAGGCGTTGATCACGGCGTCCTGCCCAAGCAGCGCGGCGCTGAGCGCAGCGCCGTCGCCCGTGTCGACCACGCGCGTCGTCAGCGCCAGTGGCGCCAGCCTCTGCAGCGCGGCGGCACTGCGGTCGACGACGCACACCTCGTAGTCGCCGCTGGCGGCGAGCAGCCGCGCGATGGTCTGGCCGATGTGGCCGGCGCCGAGCAGGGTGATGCGCATGGGATCTTGCTCCGGGAGTCGATCGGGTCAAGTCTAGGAAGTGTCGGTGACGAAAGAAAGCGTCGGTTCGACGAATACGCATGTGACCCTGACGCTTCGTCGCCAGCCTTCGTCACAATGACGCATGGCGAATCGAACCCTCGACCCCCTCGACCGCGACCTGATCGCGCTGCTGCAGGCCAACGCGCGCGAAAGCACCGCCAATCTGGCGCGCAAGCTCGGCGTCGCGCGCACCACCGTGCTCGCCCGGCTGGCGCGCCTGGAGCGCGATGGCGTGATCGTCGGCTACACGGTGCGGCTGGCGCAGGACGTCGACGCGGCCAGCGTGCAGGCCTGGGTCGGCATCACGACGCAGCCGAAGTCGGCGCGCGAGGTCACGCAGCGCCTGGCGCGCCTGCCCGAGCTGCGCCAGCTGTGCTCGGTGAGCGGCGAGTTCGACTACCTCGCGCTGCTGCGCGCCGCCTCCACCGCGCGCCTGGATTCGCTGCTCGACGAGATCGGCGCGATCGACGGCGTGCTGAAGACCACCACCTCGGTGGTGCTCGCGCTGCGCGTGGACCGCAGCGCCTGATGCCGACTTGCGATCGGTCGACTGCGAAGGGGGCCGCTCGCGGCCCGGAGCGGCCGTTCGGTGAGCATGGCCGGGCGTGCGGGCATCGGCGCGGGATCGGGGCAGCGGGGTGCCCTGCTCCGCTCATGTCCCCCGGCGTCGGCCTGCGGCCGCCACCTCCTCCTTTACTTCGCTACGCAGGGCACCCCACCGCCCCGATCCTCGAGCGTTGGCTGTTCGCGACCATCGAACGCCACCGATGCCGGTGGCCGCGGGCGTGGGGTGGCCGCTGTAGCGAAGTAAAGGAGGAGACGACGGTCGGCAGACCGTCGTCGGGGGACATGAGCGGAGGCGGCCACCCCGCGACCGGGGCGCGCAACCGCGTCTGCATGCAGGGGCCGTGGCCCAACATTTGGCGAATGTCGGCTACGGGCCGCGAGCGGGCACATGGTCTTTCGTAGCGATCGATCGCAAACGGGTACGAGCGGGCTCAGGGCATCTCGAGTCGACCGACGCGGCCGCTCGCGAGCGCGTCGGCCCAGTCACCGCGGCCGTTCTCTTCGGCACGGCGCGCGGCGGACTCCCAGTCGTAGGCCGTCGCGATCAGCCGCGCCTGCCAGCCCGCGGCGCCGCGCTCGGCCAATGTCCAGCGTGCGTGCGGACTGCCGGTCTCCATGCGATGCGCATGCGGGTTCGTGTCGTCGAAGGCCGGCAGGCCGACGCTGCCCGGGTTGACGACCAGCGTCGCACCGCATTGCGCCAGGCGCGGCATGTGGGTGTGGCCACACAGCACGAGCGGCGCGCTCACCGTGCCCAGGCGCTGCGCGACCTCGGCCGCGCTCGCCGCGCGCACGCCGGGCGAGCCGTTTGCGCCGAGGTCGGGGGTCACGGTCTCGAGGAAATACTGCAAATCGCTCACCGGCGTGCCGTGGCAGCACCAGACGCCGTCGCCGAGGTCCAGCGTCGCGGGCAGCGCGGCGAGCCAGGCGCGGTCGTCGTCGCCCAGGCGCGCGGCGGCGTAGGCATCGGCCGCCGACCGCGCCGCCGGCGCCAGCAGCTGGCGCTCGTGGTTGCCGCGGATCGTCGGCCACGCGAGCGCGCGCAGCCGCGCCGCGGTCTCGGCCCGCCGGTCGACGCGCTCGCGCGCGATCTCGGCCAGCACCGCGTCGAGCGCCGGCAGGTTGCCGTGGATGTCGGAGACGACGGCCAGGCGCATCTCAGCCTCCCGTAACGCCGATCACCACCCTCGACGCACGCACCAGAAACATCCAGCGGACGGGCTCCGCCCGGCCGCAGGGGTGGTTCATGTCATCCCGCGCACGACCTCGATTGCCTGCTCGATGCGCTCGACCGCGTGCACGGCGAGCCCTTCGATCGGCTTCTTCGGCGCGTTCGCCTTGGGCACGACGGCGATGGAAAAGCCGAGCTTGGCGGCCTCCTTGAGCCGCTCCTGCCCGCGCGGCGCCGGCCGCACCTCGCCCGCCAGCCCGACCTCGCCGAAGGCGATGAAGCCGCGCGGCAGCGGCCGGCCGCGCAGGCTGCCCTGGATCGCGAGCAGCACCGCGAGGTCGGCCGCGGGCTCGCCGATGCGCACGCCGCCGACCGCATTGACGAACACGTCCTGGTCCATGCAGGCGACGCCGGCGTGCCGGTGCAGCACCGCGAGCAGCATCGCCAGGCGGTCGCGGTCCAGCCCCACCGAGAGCCGGCGCGGGCTCGGCCCGCCGCTGTCGACGAGCGCCTGGATCTCGACCAGCAGCGGGCGCGTGCCTTCGAGCGTGACGAGCACGCAGCTGCCCGGCACCGGCTCGCCGTGCGTCGACAGGAAGATCGCGCTCGGGTTGCTGACGCCGCGCAGGCCGCGCTCGGTCATCGCGAAGACGCCGATCTCGTTGACCGCGCCGAAGCGGTTCTTGATCGCGCGCACGAGGCGGAAGCTGCTGTGCGTGTCGCCCTCGAAGTACAGCACCGTGTCGACGATGTGCTCGAGCACGCGCGGCCCGGCGAGCGCGCCTTCCTTGGTCACGTGGCCGACCAGCACTATCGAGCAGCCACTGGTCTTGGCCAGCCGCGTCAGGTGCGCGGCGCATTCGCGCACCTGCGCCACCGATCCCGGCGCCGACGTGAGCTGCTCGGAATAGACGGTCTGGATCGAGTCGATGACGCAGAACGCCGGCGCCTCGGCGGCGATCGTGGCGACGATCTTCTCGAGGTTGATCTCGGCGAGCACGCGCACCGCGGTGCCGGCAAGACCGAGCCGGCGCGCGCGCAGCGCGACCTGCGCGCCACTCTCCTCGCCGGTGACGTAGAGCACCTTCATCTGCGTGCTCAAGGCGTCCAGCGCCTGCAGCAGCAGCGTGCTCTTGCCGATGCCGGGGTCGCCGCCGATCAGCACCACGCCACCAGCGACGATGCCGCCGCCGAGGACGCGGTCGAGCTCGTCCTGGCCGGTCGGCGTGCGCGCGACGTCGGCGGCGTCGATCTCGCTCAGCGTCGCCACCGGCTGGCTCTTGCTCAGCGACTGGAAGCGGTTCTTGCCCGAGGTCGGCGCGTCGGCAATGCTTTCCTCGAGCGTGTTCCAGGCGTTGCAGTGCGGGCACTTGCCGAGCCACTTCGGGCTCGTGCCACCGCATTCGCTGCAGGTGTAGATCGACTTGGCCACGGGCGCTCAGCCGCGGCCGTGGTCGAACCACAGGCCGGCGCACAGCGCGACGCCGACGAGGTACAGCAGCCAGGTGCGCGAGATCGCGTAGGGGTAGACCATCAGCGCCACGCCCAGCCACAGCGTGACCGGGCGCTCGCCGCGCCTGCCGAAGCGGAACGCGACCATGCCGACGAGGCCGAAGACGATGGCGCCGAACAGGTAGGCCGGGCTGGGCAGCGCGAACCCGAGCGATTTCAGGGCGGAGAGATCGTTCATCGAGGCGGCCATGCTACCGCCGCGCGGCGTCAGACATCGCGCACCCGGCCGCGCCCGGCCTTCACGCCGGCACGCACCGCCTTGCCTTCGAGCCGGCGCAGCCTGGACGCGCGCGTCGGCTTCGTCGCCCGGCGCAGGCCGGGCGGCTGCGCCGCCTCGTCGACCATCGCCTGCAGCCGCGCCAGCGCCGCGGCGCGGTTCAGCGGCAGGCTGCGCTGGCTCTGCGCCTTGATCACGATCACGCCGTCGGCGCTGATGCGCTGGTCCGCCTGCGCGAGCAGCCGCGCCTTGACGTCCTCGGGCAGGCTGGACGCGCGCACATCGAAGCGCAGATGGGCCGCGTTCGAGACCTTGTTGACGTTCTGTCCGCCGGCACCCTGCGCGCGGATGGCGCTGAACTCGACCTCGCGCACGTCGACGCGCGGCGGCTTCATCGCGGCCTCAATCCGCCGCCAGGTGCACCGGCACGCGCGCGGCCAGCGCGCACATCAGCTCGTAGCCTATCGTGCCGGCCGCCTGTGCGACGTCGTCGATCGCGAGCTCGGTCGGGACGCCGCCCACCTCGGGGCCGCAGCCCCAGAGCGTGACCTCGCTGCCGATCGCGGCCGCCGGCACCGGCGTCAGGTCGACCGCGAGCATGTCCATCGAGACGCGGCCGACGGTGCCGGTGCGCACGCCGTCGACGAGCACCGGCGTGTCGCTGCCGGCGTGGCGCGGATAGCCGTCGGCGTAGCCGCAGGCGACGATGCCGATGCGCATCGCCTCGTGCGCGGTGTAGCGGCTGCCGTAGCCGACCGTGTCGCCCGGCTCGAGCCGCTGCGTCGCGATCAGCCTCGAGCGCAGCGTCATCGAAGGCCGCAGGTCCCAGTGCCGGATGTCGTGCGCCGGAAAGTCCGGCGCGCTGCCGTAGCAGAGGATGCCGGCGCGCACCCAGTCGTTGGCGAGGCCGTGGCGCAGGATCGCCGCGCTGTTGGACAGGCTGCGTTCGCCCGGCAGGTCGCGCGTCGCGGCCTCGAACGCCGCCACCTGGTGCGCGACGCCGCGCGCGCCGTCGGCGTCCGAGAAATGCGTCATCAGCGAGATCTCGCCGACCTGCGGCAGCGCGTTCAGCCGCGTCCAGGCGCTGCGGTACGCGCCGGGCGTGAAGCCGAGCCGGTTCATGCCGCTGTTCATCTTCAGGAAGACGCGCTGCGGCTGCTGCGTCTTGTGCGCGGCGAGCCAGTCGATCTGCTCGGCGCAATGCACCACGTGCCACAGGTTCAGGCGCGAGCACAGCTCCAGGTCGCGCGCCTCGAAACAGCCTTCGAGCAGCAGCACCGGACCGCGCCAGCCGAGCGCGCGCACGCGTTCGGCTTCGGCCAGATCGAGCAGCGCGAAGCCGTCCGCGCCGCGCAGGCTCGCGTAGACGCGCTCGATGCCGTGGCCGTAGGCGTTGGCCTTGACCACCGCCCAGACGCGTGAATCCGGGGCGCCCGCGCGCGCCCGGGCGAGGTTGTGGCTGAGCGCGCCGGGGTGGATCAGCGCTTCGATCGGACGCGGCATGGCAGGCCGATTCTGCCAGCCGTACCGGCGGCACTTTCATCATCCGGGAGGGCCGAACCCGCATGCTATAACCGCCAGCCCTGGGAGACGGCAGATATGACGCCGGCGCAAACCGCCGGTGTCCCGCAGCGCGCGACACGGATGAAAAAAGGCTTTTCGACCCTGATGTCGGCGCAGTTCTTCAGCTCGCTGGCCGACAACGCGCTGTTCGTCGCCGCCATCGAGCTGATGCGAACCGGCGGCGCGCCCGAATGGCAGCGCGCCGCGCTGGTGCCGATGTTCGCGCTGTTCTACGTGCTGCTCGCGCCGCTGGTCGGTGCCTTCGCCGACGCGATCCCGAAGGGCAAGGTGATGTTCGTCGCCAACGGCATCAAGGCGCTGGGCTGCCTGATGATGCTCTTCGGCACGCATCCGCTGCTGGCGTACGCGATCGTCGGCCTCGGTGCGGCGGCCTACGCGCCGGCCAAGTACGGCATCCTCACCGAGCTGCTGCCGCCATCGCAGCTGGTCAAGGCCAACGGCTGGCTCGAAGGGCTGACGATAGGCTCGATCGTGCTCGGCGTGCTGCTCGGCGGCCAGCTCATCGCGCCGCGGATCGCGGCGGTGCTGCTCGGCTTCGACTTCCCGTACATCGACACCGGCGTCAGCACCCCGCCCCAGGCCGCGATCTCGGCGATCATCGTGCTCTACGGCGTGGCCGCGCTGTTCAACCTCTACGTCCCGCGTACCGACGCGCCGCTGCAGCGGCTGAACGACAACGTGTTCGAGCTGGTGCGCGATTTCGCCGCCTGCAACACGCGGCTGTGGGGCGACAAGCTGGGCCAGATCTCGCTCGCGACGACGACGCTGTTCTGGGGCGCGGCGGCGAACCTGCGCTACATCGTGCTCGCCTGGGCCGCGGTCGCGCTCGGCTACGACACCACGCACGCGACCGCGCTCGCCGGCGTCGTGACGATAGGCACCGCCGCCGGCGCTGTCGTCGCGTCGATGGCGATGAAGCTCGAGCGCGCCACCGCGGTGATCCCGCTGGGCATCGGCATGGGGCTGCTCGTCGTGGCGATGAACGCGATCCACAACGTCTGGATCGCGGCGCCCTTCCTCGTGCTGCTCGGCGCCTTCGGCGGCTTCATGGTCGTTCCGATGAATGCCTTGCTTCAGCACCGCGGCCACAACCTGATGGGCGCGGGGCGTTCGATCGCGGTGCAGAACTTCAACGAGCAGGCCTGCATCCTGGGCATGGGCGCGTTCTACGCCGCGCTGACCAAGTTCGGGCTCTCGGCCTTCGGCGCGATCGCGATCTTCGGCCTCACCGTGGCCGGGATCATGGAGCTGATCCGGCGCTGGCACCGGCACAACCTGCGCACGCACGGCGCCGAGGTCGACCGCCTGCTTACGATCGCGCGCAGCGATGACCCCTGACGCAGCGGCGCCGCGCCGCGCGCCCTGGGCGCGGCTGTTGCCGGCGCTGGCGCTGATGCTGAACTCGCTCACCTGGGGCGTCTCGTGGTGGCCGTTCCGCCAGCTCGAGGCGCGCGGCCTGCATCCGCTCTGGGCCACCGCGCTGATCTACGCGGCCGCGGTGCTAGCGATCACGATCGCGCGCCCGCAGGCCTGGCGCCAGCTGTTCGCAGCACCGGCGCTGTGGGTGCTGGTGCTCGCGTCGGGCACCACCAACGCAAGCTTCAACTGGGGCGTGACGATCGGCGACGTGGTCCGCGTCGTGCTGCTCTTCTACCTGATGCCGCTGTGGGCGGTGCTGCTGGCGCGGCTGCTGCTCGGCGAGCGCCTGACCGGTGCCGCCGGCGTGCGCGTCGCGATGGCGCTCGCCGGCGCCGCGATCGTGCTCTGGCCGGCCGGGGGCGGCTGGCCGCTGCCGCGCACGCTGGCCGAAGGGCTGGGCGTGCTTGGCGGCGCCACGTTCGCGCTGAACAACGTGATGCTGCGCCGCGAGGCGGACGAGCCCGACGCGGCGCGCGCGCTCGCGATGTTCCTCGGCGGCGCGCTCGTCGCCGGCGGCCTGGCGCTGGTGCTCGCGCTGCAGGGCACGGCGGCTTGGCCGCCGGCGCCCGCGCCGGGCTGGGTCGGCGGCGCGCTCGCGATGGCCGTCCTGTTCCTGGCCGGGAACCTGGCGCTGCAGTACGGCGCCGCCCGGCTGCCCGCCAACGTGACCGCGGTGGTCATGGTCACCGAGGTGCTGTTCGCGTCGGTCTCGGCGTTGTGGCTCGGCGCCGCGAGCCTGAGCGCACCGCTGGTGCTGGGCGCGGCGCTGATCATCGGCGCGACGCTGCTGTCGGCGCGCTGACGATTGCTCAGCGCAACGCGCCCTGCGCCGGCCAGTGGCGCTGCAGCAGCTGTTCGAGTGCCGCACCGTCGAGCGGCTTGTCCAGGTAGGCGTCGGCGCCGGCCAGCGTGGCGCGGACGCGGTCGAGCTGGCTGTGGTGGGCCGAGACCATCGCGATCACGGGCGCTCGCTCGTCCGCGCCGAGCCGTTGATGGCGCTTGATGTGCTGGCACAGCGCGAGGCCGTCGAGGTCGCTGCCGGTGCCGAGCTCGACATCGAGGAAGACGAACTCCCAGTCCTGCTGCGAGAGCAGCTCGATCGCCTTCGCGCTCGTCGTCGCGCGCACCGTCGCCAGCCCGTGGCGCTGCAGCCTGGTCTCGAGAAAGCGCAGCGCGATCTCGCTGTCGTCGACGAGCAGGGCCCGGCGTGGCGCGCGCTGCGCGGCGGCGGCCGGCGTCGGATCGGGACCGGCCAGGTCCCCGGAGCGTCGCGCCGGCCAGGGCCCGGCGGCGCCCGGCGCCGGCGACCGCGGGAGCGGGCGAGCGCATTCGGTCGTCGGCTCGGCGCGGTCGGCGACCATCGCGTCGAGTTCGCGCAGCACGTGCAGCGGGTCGATCGGCCGCATCATCCAGGCACTGGCCCCCTCGGGCGCCTGCGCGCCGACGAAGACCGCGTCGTCGACCCGGTCCAGTGCCTGCACCGCGCGCACGGCATCGCCATGGTCGGTATCGATGACGAGGAAATGCGCGTCGGCGACGCTGTCGACCTGCTCGTAGGCCGGCGCGCGGTTGATCGCGAGGCGGAAATAGGAGCCGAGCGCACTGCGCTCGAAGGCGCTGAAGCCCAGCAGGGCGACACGGTAGGGGCTGGGCATGGAGTGGCGGGGGTACTGCGGTGCGGGGGGCGCTTCGATCGTGCAGGAGCGGCTCGCGCGATGTCAACGCCGGCCGCCCCCCATCCGTGGGACGGCTAACATCCTGCCTCTTCCGTGCTTTTCCGGGTGGCGCGAATGGCCGAGTCCAGTGTCTACGACTTCGACGCGGTGGCGATCGACGGCCGGCCGGCCGCGCTAGCCAGCCAGCGCGGCAAGGTGCTGCTGATCGTCAACACCGCCAGTGCCTGCGGATTCACGCCGCAGTTCGCCGGGCTCGAATCGCTCTGGCAGACCTACCGCGACCGCGGCCTCGTCGTCGTCGGCTTCCCGAGCAACGAGTTCGGCGCCCAGGACCCGGGCAGCAACGACGAGATCGCGTCGTTCTGCCAGCTCAACTACGGCGTCAGCTTCCCGATGATGGCCAAGGTCAAGGTCAACGGCCGCGATGCGCACCCGCTGTGGCGGTGGCTCACCGCCGAGGCGCCCGGCGTGCTCGGCACGCAGGCCGTCAAATGGAACTTCACCAAGTTCCTCGTCGGCCGGGACGGCCAGGTCCTCAAGCGCTACGCCCCTACCGACACCCCCGAATCGCTCGCCCAGGACATCGAGAAAGCCCTCGCCGCATGATCAGCTTCAAACACCTCGACCCGTACGCAGGCGACCCCATCCTCGGCCTCAACGATGCGTTCCAGAAGGACCCGCGCGCGGGCAAGGTCAACCTGTCGATCGGCATCTATTTCGACGACGCCGGCCGCATCCCGGTGCTCGGCTGCGTGCGCGAGGCCGAGGCGCGGATGCTCGCCGAGAGCGGGCCCAAGTCCTACCTGCCGATCGAAGGCGCGGCCGCGATGCGCAGCGCGGTGCAGGCGCTGCTGTTCGGCGCCGGCCACGAGGCGGTGACGAGCGGCCGCGTCGCGACGCTGCAGACCATAGGCTCGAGCGGCGGGCTGAAGGTCGGTGCCGACTTCATCAAGCGCTGGTTCCCCGACAGCGGCGTCTGGGTCAGCGACCCTACCTGGGACAACCACCGCGCGATGTTCGAGGGTGCCGGCGTCGCAGTTCATGCGTACCCGTACTACGACGCCGAGTCCGGCGGGCTGAAGTTCGACGCGATGCTCGCGACGCTCGCCGGCCTGCCCGCGCGCAGCGTCGTGCTGCTGCACGCGTGCTGCCACAACCCGACCGGGGTCGACCTCACCGAGGCGCAATGGCAGCAGCTGATCCCGGTGCTGCGCGAGCGCGAGCTGCTGCCCTACCTCGACCTGGCCTACCAGGGCTATGGCGACGGCATCGAGGCCGATGCGTTCGCGGTGCGCGCGCTGGCTTCGGCCGGGCTGCGCTTCTTCGTCGCGAACTCGTTCTCGAAGAGCATGAGCCTGTACGGCGAGCGCGCCGGCGCGCTGAGCGTGGTCTGTGGCGACGCCGACGAGGCCGCACTCGTTCTCGGCCAGCTGATGGCGACGGTGCGGCGCAACTACTCCAGCCCGGCGATCCACGCCGCCGGCATCGTCAGCCGCGTGCTCGGCGAGCCCGGGCTGCGCGCCGCCTGGGAGGCGGACGTCGCGGCGATGCGCGAGCGCATCCAGGCCATGCGGCGCAGCCTGCACGGCGTGCTCTTGGCCAAGCGCCCGGGGCGGGACTTCGGCTATTTCCTGAGCCAGCGCGGGATGTTCAGCTACACCGGCCTGATGCCAGCGCAGGTCGACCGGCTGCGCGAGGAGTTCGGCGTCTACCTGCTTCGCTCGGGGCGGATGTGCGTGGCCGGGCTGAACACCGGCAACGTCGAGCGCACGGCCGAGGCGATCGCCGCGGTGCTCTAGCCGGCGCCCGAGCGCGTCGGGCGTCAGCCCTCGGGCAGGCTGGCTGCGCGGCGCACCAGCGCGCGCAGCCAGCGGTGCGCGGGGTCGGCGTCCTGGCGCACGGCCCAGAGCATCTGCACCGCCACCGGCGCCAGCTCGAAGGGCAGCGCCCGCGTGACGATCTGGTCCTGCGTGCCGGTCGCGGCGATGAACGACTGTGGCAGCACGGTCAGCAGGTCGGACTGCGTGACCACCAGGCCGGCGGTGAAGAACTGGTTGACGGTCAGCACCACGTCGCGCTGGCGCCCGAGCGCGGCGAGCGCCTGGTCGACCAGCCCATAGGGCCGGCCCGAGAAGCTGACGAGCAGATGCTGCGCTGCGCAGTACGCGTCGAGCGTCAGCGGCGCCGCAGCGAGCGGATGCTCGCGCCGCATCACGCAGACGTAGCGCGTCTCATACAGGCGCAGGTGGCGTACTCGGGCCTGGTCGCCGTCGGCGACGAGGCCCGCGATCGTCTCCGGGAAGTGACCGATCGCGAGGTCCGCCTCGGCGTCGCGCAGCAGCCGGCGCGGATCGCGCGTGGTCAGCGGCAGCACGCGCAGCTTCACGCGCGAATGCCCCGCCTCGATCGCGCGCACCAGCGGCGGCGCGAGCAGCGCCGCGGTCGCGTCGGCCATCGCGATGCGAAAGCTCGCCGTCTCGGCCTGGGGGTCGAAGGCCTCCGGTGCGAGCACGCGGCGCAGGTCGGCGAGGGCGGCGCGCACCTGCGGCCACAGGGCCTCGGCGCGGTCGGTCGGCTTCATCCCGAACGCGGTGCGCACGAACAAGGTCTCGCCGACCGCGCTGTGCAGGCGCTTGATCGCGTGGCTGGCTGCCGGCTGGGTGATCGCCAGCACCTCGGCCGCACGCGTCAGGCTGCCTTCGGCCATCACCGTGTCGAAGACGCGCAGCAGGTTCAGGTCGAGCGTGCGGAAGTTCATGACGCCTCAAGTTATTATGATGATTGATAGCTTACATGCGTAACTTTCACTTTGTTAACTCAGGGTAAGCCCTAATATGCCCTCATGCGATTCCAACAAGGAAGCGCTTGAAGAGAGGAAACATCATGAGTGCATCCCTGCAGTCCACCACCTTCCCGAACCCGATGCTGCCGCGCGTGGCCGGTGGCTTGGTTGCCCGTCTGTCGCGCTGGATGGCGCAGCCCGCAAGCCGCAAGCGCGGTTCGCGTGGCGAAGACGCCGCCGCCGTGCGCGCGATGGCCTACCGCGTCCAGGGCACCGACCCCGGCTTCGCGGCCGATCTTTATGCCGCAGCCGCGCGCCACGAAGGTCTGGACGACTGACCCGCGCCGCGGCCGCTAGATGCAGCGGCCGCCGTCGACTTCCATGCACACGCCGGTGATCATGGAAGCCTCGTCGCTGCACAGGAAGCAGGCGGCGTTGCCGAGGTCCTCGGGCGTCGAGAAGCGCCCGAGCGGAATCGTCGCGAGGAACTTCGCCCGCATCTCGGGCGTGTCCTCGCCCATGAAGGTCTTGAGCATCGGTGTGTCGCCGGCGACGGGGTTGAGCGCGTTGACGCGGATCCCGAACGGCGCCAGCTCGACCGCATTCGCGCGCGTCGCGGTGATGACCCAGCCCTTGCTCGCGTTGTACCAGGCCAGCCGCGGGCGCGGGCTCACGCCGGCCGTGCTCGCGATGTTCAGCACCACGCCGCGCCCGCGCGCCTTGAAGCGCGGCACCGCCTCGCGCATCGCGAGGTAGATCGCCTTCATGTTGACCGCGACGATGCGGTCGAACTGTTCCTCGGGCAGGTCTTCCAGCGGCTGCGGCAGGTGGCCGACGCCGGCGTTGTTGACGAGGATGTCGAGGTGGCCGAAGTGCAGCTCGGCGGCCTCCATCATCAGCCGCACGTCGGTCGCGTCGGCAACGTCGACGCGCAACGCGCGTGCAGCGGCGCCGAGCCGGGCGGCGACGTCCAGTGCCGCGTCCAGGTTCAGGTCGGCGACGATCACCTGCGCCCCCTCGGCGACGAACTTGGCGCAGATGCCGGCGCCGAAACCCGAACCGCCACCGGTCACGATCGCGACCTTGTCCTTCAAACGCATGCCGTCGCTCCCCTTCAGCCGTGCTGGATCGCCACCGTCTTGAGCGTCGAGAAGCCGTACAGCGCCTCGAAGCCCTTCTCGCGGCCGTGGCCCGAATGCTTGACGCCACCGAACGGCAGCTCGATGCCGCCGCCGGCGCCGTAGTTGTTGATGAACACCTGGCCGCATTGCAGCCGGCGCGCCATACGCAGCGCGCGGCTGCCGTCGCGCGTCCAGACCCCGGCGACGAGCCCGAACGGCGTGCCGTTGGCCAGCGCCAGCGCCTCTGCCTCGCCGTCGAAGGGGATCACCGCCTGCACCGGGCCGAAGATCTCTTCCTGCGCGATCCGGTGCTCGCCCGGCACCGCGGCGACCAGCGTCGGCGGCACGTAGAAGCCGCCCGCCGGCAGCGTGCTCGCCAGCGCCGCCTGCGCCGCCACCGTCAGGCCGCTGTCGCGCACGAGCTCCAGGTAGCCCTGGACGATCTCGCGCTGGCGCGCGGAGATCAGCGGCCCCACCTCGGGGTCGTCCAGCGCCGGCCCGACGGTGAGCGCGCGGTAGCGCTCGGCCATGCGCGCGAGCACCGCGTCGAACACCGGCCGCTCGACCAGGATCCGGCTCGCCGCCGAGCAGGTCTGGCCCGCGTTCTGGATCCCGGCGTTCACCAGGAAGGGCAGCGCGGCGTCGAGGTCGGCATCGGCGAAGACGACCTGCGGGCTCTTGCCGCCGAGTTCCAGCGTCACCGGCACCGCGTTGCGCGCCGCCGCGGCCTGGATCAGCGCACCCACCGCGACCGAGCCGGTGAACGAGACGTGGCGCACGCCCGGGTGCGACGCGAGCGCCGCGCCGGCCTCCTCGCCCAGGCCCGGCACGACGTTGAGCGCACCGGCGGGCAGGCCGGACTCGCCGGCGATGCGGGCGAACGCCAGCGCCGTCAGGCAGGCTTCCTCGGCCGGCTTGAGCACGCAGGCGTTGCCCATCGCGAGCGCTGCGCCGACGCTGCGGCCGATGATCTGCATCGGGTAATTCCAGGGCACGATGTGCGCCGTCACGCCATGCGGCTCGCGCAGCGTGAACGCGGTGTAGCCGTTCGCGAACGGGATCGTCTCGCCCATCAGCTTGTCCGCGGCGCCACCGTAGAACTCGAGGTAGCGCGCCAGCGCCAGCGCATCGGCGCGGCCCTGGCGCAGCGGCTTGCCGACGTCCAGCGCTTCCAGGCGCGCCAGTTCCTCGGCCTGCGCCGCGACGCGCGCGCTCATCTTCAGCAGCAGGCGGCCGCGCTCGGCGGCGCTGAGCCGCCCCCAGTCGCCCGCCAGCGCCGCCTCGGCGGCGTGCACCGCGGCGTCGACGTCGGCGGCGTTGCCGCGTGCGATCTGCGCCAGCAGGCTGCCGTCCGACGGATTCAGCAGCGGCAGCGTCTCGCCGCTCGCGCCGGGGCGCCAGCGGCCGCCGACGAAGACCGAGGTGGTGTCGAAGCTGATCCGGTTCATCGAGGGTCTCCTGTTTCGATGATAGTTCCGGCCGCCTGCGCAGCGGCCGGTCTCGGGCCGGCTCGACCGGGCACCCGATGCGTGACGAATTCACGACGGCGGTGCGGCGCCCGGGAATCCGCGGGGTCAGCGCAGTTCTGCGTGACAAAATGTTTCAAGTGAGTTCCACAGGCCCCAAGTCGCGCACGAATCGCATCCGCTGCCCGGTCTGCAGCGCAGCGGTCGTTCGCGTGCACCGTGACGGCCTGGACCGCTGGCTGAGCCAGTTCCGGCCCGCGCGCCGCTACACCTGCAGCGACCTCGGCTGCGGCTGGAGCGGCCGGCTCGCGGCAGCGCCGTCGGCCTCGCGCCTGGCCCGGCCCCTCGGCCCTCTGCCCTTGTCGACCTGGCTCATGATCGGCGCGGTGCTCGTGCTCGCCGCGGTCGACGGCACGCACCGCACCCTGAAGGCCCGGGCCGCCGAGCGCGAACGGCTCGAGCTCCGGCTGGCCGCGGCCGAGGCCGGCACCGACGCCACCGCGTCGGGCTTCCCGGCCGGCTGGCATTTCGCCGGCAACCCGCTGCCGGCCCAGGACCCGCGCGCGCTGGCGAACCCGTCGCAGCTGACGCTGCTGCGCGGTTGCGTCTGGGGCTCGCCGGGACGCGACCCCTATCGCGGCAGCACCGAACAGGCGCTGAAGGCGGCGCGCCTGCCCCCCGAGGTGGTGCACGAGGTCAGCGCGCTCATCGCCCGCGGGGCTGCGTCCGCCGACCTCGAGATCTCGGACGACGGCATCCGCACTCTCGACGGGCGGCGCGAGTTCAGCCCCAGGGTGCCGGCGATGGCCTTCGGCCATTCGCTGTGCTTCGACACCACGGTCAATTTCCAGCCCGGGCATGTCGAGCCGGCGCGCCTGTTCGAGGCCTCCGCCCGCGACGGCCGGCTGTTCAGCGTGATGGTGCCTTCGGTGTGCGGCAACGTCTCGGTGCTCAGCGAACGCGCCGTCGCGGGCGACGGTTCCGGGCCGGACGACCAGGGCCAGGTGCTCGCCGCACGCGCCGAGCTTCCCGACACCCCGCGCGCCACGCGCGCCGCGATGGCCCCCGCGTCCGCGAGCGATGGCGGCATCGGCGGGCTGCGGCGGGCGCGATCCAGCGCCGGCAGCCCCCCGGGCGGCGGCGGCACCGGCGCGAGGAAGGTCGGCGTCGCCGCAGCGAACAACGTTCCCGAGCCCGGCACGATCGCGATGGTTCCGCTGGCGCTGGCCGTGATGGCCTGGACGATGCGACGCCGGCGCCAGCGGCCGCCCCTCAAGAAGTCGCGCCGGGCGCCGTAATCCCCGGGGTGGCGCCGGCCCCGAACATCGTTCGACGGCCGCAGACGCCGCGCGACCGTCCGGGGAATCATCTTGGAGACTTCTGCCGTACGCCGTGGGCTGGTGCGAGCACTGGCGCTCGCGGCGCTGCTCGGCGCCGGCGCCGCCTGCGCCGCGAGCGGTGTCGCACCGGCGCCTGACGACTTTGCCGGCCATCTGGCCGAACTGATCAACGACTACCGGCTGCGCCACGGCCTCGGGCCGCTCGCGATCACCGACGACCTCGAGACGCTGGCCAGCGAGCACAGCGTCAGCATGGCCGAGCGGCGCCAGCTCTCGCACGACGGCTTCCTCACGCGCTTCCATCGCGCGAGCAGCAAGGTCTGCGTCGAGAACGTGGGCTGGAACTTCCGCACGCCCGAAGGCCTGTTCAGGGGCTGGCGCGAATCGCCCGAGCATCACCGCAACCTGCTCGAGCCCAAGGTCGAGCGCATGGGCATCGCGGTGGACGAGCGCTACGTGACCTTCTTCGCCTGCCGCTGACGGCGTCGCGCCGGCGGCGGCGCGCGCCGCCGTTCAGGCATCATCGCCGGCGATGGGTCTGTTCCTGCTCCGGCGCGCGGCCACCTTCCTGATCACGCTGGCGGTCGCGTCGGTGGTGGTGTTCTCGGTGCTCGAGCTGCTGCCCGGCAGCGCCGCCGAGGTGATCCTGGGCGACACCGCGACGCCGGAGTCGCTCGCCGCGCTGAACGCCAGGCTCGGCCTGGACCGGCCGCCGCTGCAGCGCTATCTGGCCTGGGTCGGCGGTCTGCTGCGCGGCCAGACCGAGAACAGCCTCAGCTACGACACGCCGACCGCCGAGCTGATCGCGCAGCGGCTGCAGGTCACGCTGCCGCTGGCCGTGATTTCGATGCTGCTCGCCGTCGCGCTCGCGCTCGCCGCCGGCGTCTACGCGGCGGCGCGCCACCACCGGCTCGGCGACGTCGGCGTGATGGCCGCGAGCCAGATCGGCATCGCGATTCCGAGCTTCTGGTTCGCGATCCTGCTCATCCTGGTCTTCGCGGTAAAGCTGCAGTGGGTCGGCGCCGGCGGCTTTCCGGGCTGGAGCGAGGACGACGGCGGCGGCCTCGTCCCCGGGCTGAAGGCGCTCGTGCTGCCGGCGGTGGCGCTGGCGGTCGTGCAGGCGGCGATCCTGGCGCGCGTCACGCGCTCGGCGGTGCTCGAGGTGATGCGCGAGGACTTCGTCCGCACCGCGCGCGCCAAGGGGCTGAGCCGGCGCCAGGCACTGTGGCGCCACGTGCTGCGCAACGCGATGATCCCGGTGCTCACCGTGATGGGCCTGCAGTTCGCGAACCTGATCACCGGCACCATCGTCGTCGAGAACGTGTTCGTGCTGCCCGGCATCGGCCGGCTCGTGTTCCAGGCGATCGCCAACCGCGACCTCGTCGTCGTGCGCGACGTCGTGATGCTGCTCGCCGCGACCGTCGTGCTCGTCAACTTCGTCGTCGACCTGCTCTACGCATTGATCGACCCGCGACTGCGCCATTCATGAGCGGATTCGTCTCGCGCGCGCGCCGCCATCCGAGCTTCGTCGTCGGCGCGCTGCTGACCGCGCTGCTCGTCGCCGCGGCGCTGCTGTCGCTGGTCTGGTCGCCCTGGCCGCCGGCGGACATCGACATCCCGCACAAGCTGCAGCCGCCGAGCGCCACGCACTGGCTCGGCACCGACAGCCTGGGCCGCGACGTCGCGTCGCAGCTGCTCGTCGGCTCGCGCAGCAGCATCGTCGTCGGCGTCGTCGCGGTCGGCATCGGCCTGGGCCTGGGTGTGCTGCTCGGCAGCCTGGCGGCGGCGCGGCGCGGCTGGGTCGAGGAGGCCGTGATGCGCGCATCCGACTTCACCTTCGCGTTCCCGGCGCTGCTCTCGGCGATCATGCTCAGTGCGATCTACGGCCCGGGCCTGGTGACCAGCATCGTCGCGATCGGCATCTTCAACGTCCCGGTCTTCGCGCGCATCACGCGCGCTTCGGCGAACGCGGTCTGGGCGCGCGAATACGTGCTCGCCGCGCGCAGCGCCGGCAAGGGGCCGCTGCGCATCACGCTCGACCACGTGCTGCCGAACATCGCGAGCCCGCTGATCGTGCAGGCGACGATCTCGTTCGCGACCGCGATCCTCGCCGAGGCCGCGCTGAGCTACCTCGGCCTGGGCACGCAGCCGCCGCAGCCGAGCTGGGGCCGGATGCTCAACGACGCGCAGGCACAGATGTTCCAGGCGCCGCTGCTCGCGGTCTGGCCCGGGCTGGCGATCGTCTTCAGCGTGCTCGGGCTGAACCTGCTCGGCGACGGGCTGCGCGACCTGCTCGACCCGCGGCTCGCGCGGCGGCGCGGATGATCGACGCTGCCGTCATGGGCTCGGGCCTGCTCGAAGTCACCGACCTGCGCGTCACGCTGCCCACCGCGCGCGGGCCGGCCGAGGCGCTGCGCGGCGTCTCGTTCTCCCTCGCGCGCGGGCAGACGCTCGGCCTGATCGGCGAATCGGGCAGCGGCAAGTCGATCACCGCGCTCGCGCTGATGGGCCTGCTGCCCGAGGGCGCCACGGTCACCGGGGCCATCCGCTTCGACGGCCGCGAACTGACCACGCTCGACGAAGCCTCGATGTGCACGCTGCGCGGCAACCGCATCGGCATGGTCTTCCAGGAGCCGATGACGGCGCTCAACCCGCTGCACAAGGTGGGCCGGCAGATCGCCGAGTCGCTGCGCCTGCACCGGGGCCTGAGCGCCCAGGCTGCGCGCGCCGAGGCGCTGCGCCTGCTCGACCGCGTCCGTCTGCCGCAGGCGGCGCAGCGCCTGGACGCCTACCCGCACCAGCTCTCCGGCGGCCAGCGCCAGCGCGTCGTGATCGCGATCGCGCTGGCCTGCGGCCCCGACCTGCTCGTCGCCGACGAGCCGACGACGGCGCTCGACGTGACGATCCAGCGCGAGGTGCTGGACCTGATCGCCGAGCTCGTGCGCGAGGACGGCATGGGTCTGCTGCTGATCAGCCACGACCTCGGCGTGATGGCCCAGACTGTGCAGCGCCTGCTCGTGATGTATGGCGGCACCGTGGTCGAGAGCGGGGCGACGGCCGCGGTCTTCGCACGCCTGGCCCACCCGTACACACGGGGCCTGTTCGCAGCGAGGCCGCGGCTGGGCATGGCGCGCAGCGAGCGGCTCGCCACCATCCCCGGGCGCGTGCCCGAGCTCTTCGACCTGCCGAGCGGATGCCCGTTCGCCGATCGCTGTTCGCTCGTCGTCGATGCCTGCCGCGCGGCGCCGCCGCCGGTGGTCGCCGTCGGCCCGGACCACGAGGCGCGCTGCCTGCGCGTGGACGGATGAGCGCGCCGCTGCTCGTCGTCGAGAACCTCGCGAAGCGCTATCGGCTGTCGCGCGAGCACCTGTTCGCTGCGGCCCCCGAGGTGCAGGCGCTGGAGGGCGTGAGCTTCACGCTGCAGCCCGGGCGCAGCCTCGGCGTGGTCGGCGAGTCGGGATCGGGCAAGAGCACGCTGGCGCGGCTGGTGATGGCGCTCGAGGGCCCGAGCGCCGGCCGCGTCGTGCTCGATGGCCGGGACCTGCATGCGCTCGCTCCGGCCGATCTGCGGCGCGCGCGCGCGCTGATGCAGATGGTGTTCCAGGACCCCTACGGTTCGCTCGACCCGCGCCGCAGCGTGCTGCAGACGGTGGCCGAGCCACTCGCGATCCTGCAGGGAGCGGGCTGCGCCGAGCAGCGCGATCGCGCCGCCGAGGCGCTGGACGCGGTCGGGCTGCGCAGCGCCGACCTGGCCAAGTACCCGCACGAGTTCTCCGGCGGCCAGCGCCAGCGCATCGCGATCGCGCGCGCGCTGATCACGCGCCCGAAGCTGATCGTCGCCGACGAGCCGGTGAGCGCGCTCGACGTCTCGGTGCAGGCGCAGGTGCTCAACCTGATGCAGGAACTTCGCGAGCGCTACGCGGTCAGCTATCTGTTCATCAGCCACGACCTGGCGGTGGTCGACCGGGTGTGCGACGAGGTCGTCGTGCTCTGGCAGGGGCGCATCGTCGAGCGCGGCGCGCCCGAGCGCCTGTTCCGCGACCCGCAGCACCCGTACACGCGCCGCCTGCTGGCCGCGGTGCCGGGCATGCCGCAGAATCCCCCACCTCACCCGCAAGGAGATCTTCGATGAGCGTCCAGCGCCGTACCGTCAACGCCCTGCTCGCCGGCCTGCCGCTGGCCGGCGCCCTCGATGCCGCCCGTGCGCAGAGACCGAAGAACCAGGCCGTGCTCGGCATGATCCTCGAGCCCACGAGCCTGGACCCGACCACCGCGCCGGCGGCGGCGATCGGCGAGATCGTCCACTACAACATCTTCGAGGGCCTGACGAAGATCGGCATGGACGGCGCGGTGACGCCGCTGCTCGCCGAGAGCTGGACCGTCGCCCCCGACGGCAAGAGCTACACCTTCAGGCTCAGGAAGGGGGTCGCGTTCTCGGACGGCTCGCCGCTCGACAGCTCGACGGTCAAGTTCGCGTTCGAGCGCGCGAAGGCGCCGGGCAGCACGAACAAGGCGAAGAAGGCGGTGTTCGACAACATCTCCAGCATCGCCACCTACGACCCGCAGACGGTGATCCTGACGCTGAACAAGGCAGACCCGACGATGCCGTTCCGCCTGGGCGAGAACACCGCGGTGATCCTGCACCCGAAGACCGCGGCGCAGGCTGCGACGAACCCGGTCGGCACCGGGCCGTACAAGCTCGAGAACTGGAACAAGGGCAGCAGCGTCACGCTCGTCAAGTGGCCGGGCTGGCGCGACGCCGCGAAGGTCGAGCTCGAGCGCGTGACCTTCCGCTTCATCAACGACGCGGCGGCCCAGGTCGCAGCGCTGCTCGCCGGCGACATCGACGGCATGCCGCGCTTCGGCGCGCTGCAGGCGATGGCGCAGTTCCAGCACGACGCCCGCTTCACGGTCCAGGTCGGCAGCACCGCGGGCAAGGGCATCATGGCGATCAACAACCGCCGCAAGCCGCTGAGCGACGTGCGCGTGCGCCGCGCGCTGATGCACGCGATCGACCGCAAGGCCTTCATCGACGGCGCGCAGCAGGGGCTGGGGCGGCCGATCGGCAGCCATTTCGCGCCCACCGACGCGGGCTACCTCGACCTCACCGGGATGTACCCGTTCGACCCGGACAAGGCGCGCGCGCTGCTGAAGGAGGCCGGCGTCACGGCGCCGCTGAACCTGGTGCTGACGCTGCCGCCACCGCCCTACGCGCGCCAGGGCGGCGAGATCGTCGCGGCGATGCTGGCCAAGGTCGGCGTGAACGCGAAGATCGAGAACGTCGAATGGGCGCAGTGGCTGTCCGGGCCGTTCAAGGGCAACTTCGACCTGACGATCATCAACCACGTCGAGCCGCTCGACTACGTCACCGCCTACACCGACCCGAACTACTACTTCGGCTACGACAGCCCGGTGTTCCGCAAGCTCGTCGCCGACTACGCGACCACCGGCGACAAGCGCGAGGCGCTCAAGCTCTGGCACCAGATCCAGCGCCAGCTCGCGATCGACTCGGTCAATGCGTTCATCTGGAACCCGGCCCAGGTCGCGGTGTTCAGGCGCGGACTGCACGGCCTGTGGAACAGCTCGCCGATCTTCGCCAACGACCTCGCCGCGGTCGGCTGGGGACCGGTGAAGAAGGCGTGAGCCGGCTGCACGCGCTGAGCGCGGCCGAGCTCGGCGCCGCCTACCGCAGCGGCGCGCTGTCGCCGGTGGAGGTGGCGCGCGACGTGATCGCGCACGTCGAGCGCTGCGAGCCGCAGCTGCACGCGACCTGGGCCTTCGACGCCGACACCGCGCTCGCGATGGCGCGCGAGTCCGAAGCGCGCTGGCGGCGCCGCGAACCCTGCTCGGCCATCGACGGCGTGCCGGTGACGATCAAGGAGAACATCGCGACGAAGGGCGTGCCGCTGCCGCTGGGCACGGCCGCGACCTTGCTCGTGCCGGCCGCCGAGGACGCGCCGCCAGCAGCCCGGCTGCGCGAGGCCGGCGCGGTGTTCCTGGCCAGGACGACGATGCCCGACTACGGCATGCTGTCGTCGGGGCTGTCGAGCTTTCATGCAGCCTTCGGTGGCCCCACGCGCAACCCCTGGAACCTGGGCAAGAACCCCGGCGGCAGCAGCGCCGGCGCGGCCGCCGCGGCCGCCGCCGGCTATGGCCCGCTGCACGTCGGCACCGACATCGGCGGCTCGATCCGGCTGCCCGCGGGCTGGTGCGGCGTGTTCGGCCTCAAGCCCAGCCTGGGCCGCATCCCGATCAAGCCCCCCTACGCGGGCCGCGTCGCCGGGCCGATCACGCGCACGGTCGCCGACGCCGCGCTGATGATGGCCGAGCTGAGCCGCCCCGACTGGCGCGACGCGGCCAGCCTGCCGTACCAGCCCATGGCCTGGGACGCGCCGGCGCTGGACCCGAAGGGCCTGAAGATCGGCCTGCTGCTCGACGCCGGCTGGGGCCTGCCGCTGGACGCCGAGATCGCCGCCGCGGTGCAGGCCGCGGCGCAGGCTTTCGAGCGGTCGAGCCGCTGGCGCCGTTCACGACGCGCGAGATGGCCGACGGCGTCGACCGCTTCTGGCGCCTGCGCTCGTGGCTCGACATCTCGGCGCTGCCCGCCGAGCGGCGCGCGAAGGTGCTGCCGTTCATCCGCGAATGGGTCGCACCCGGCGAGCACCTGAGCGCGGCGCAGCTCTTCCACGGCTGGAGCCAGATCGCCGTCCTGCGCGACGCCACGGTCGCCGCCTGCCAGCCCTTCGACTTCGTGCTCTCGCCGGTGAGCCCGGTCTCGGCCTTCGCCGCCGACTGGCCGATGCCGACGAACGATCCGCAGCGCGCGATGGAGCACATCGGCTTCACGCTGCCCCACAACATGAGCGAGCAACCGGCGGCGTCCATCGACTGCGGCGTCACGGCCACCGGGCTGCCGATCGGTCTGCAGATCATCGGCCGGCGCCACGACGACCTCGGCGTGCTGCGCCTGTCGCGCGCCTGGGAGCAGCTGCGGCCGCCGCCGCGGCCCTGGCCCGAGCCGCCATTCGCGGGCTGACGCTCCGGCGCCTCGGTCTCCTGCCGATTCGCGATCAATCGTCAAGAGGAGCCGTGTGCCGGCTCGCGGCCATCAAGCGACATTCAATGGATCGCTCAATTTCGGACCCTCGGATTCAGCGCCCCGGTCGATCAGAGTGCGGCAACCTGCCGACGTGCAGCCGCCGGGTCACGGGTCGGAGGTGCCGATCGGACGAACTCAGTCGTGCATCAACTCGGTGATCAGCCTGCGGACGATGGGCAGGGCCGGCGGCTCTGCGCGGCGGCCGAGTGTCACGATGCCGAAGCGCGCGGTCGCGTTCATCGTCGGCTTCATGGGCAATTCGACCAGGTCCGGCGCGGCGGCACGAATTGCGATCAGCACCGCATCGGTTCGCCGCACCACGTCGACCAGGCTAGGAATCTCTTCGCAGCGTAGGGTGACGCATTCCGCGGGGTGCGCGCGGGGGCCATAGCGTTCGACAAGCGCGCGCGCCACCTCGTCGCTCAGCGGCGTCGAGGCGATCGGGTACTGAAGTAGCGTTTCGAACCGGAGCGCGCCCTTCCAGCGTGTCAGCGGATGGCGTTCCCGGACCATGAACGTCCCGCGCATCTCGACGAGGCTGGCCACGCGCAGGTCTGGCGCCGGCACGAGCGAGCGGGCGTCGACAACCAGCGCATCGAGCTCGCGCTCACGCAGGCGACGTGTAAGCACGTCGGTATGGCCACGCGCGATCTCGATGTGCACCGTCGGGTGCGATGTCGCCATCGTATGTAGCAGCGGCGTCATCAGCATGGCGCCCGGGCCCGAGCCGAGGCCGATGCGCACGTTGCCAGAGCGGCCTTCGAGCATCTGCCGGCCACTGCCTGCCAGCTCATCCGCATCGAATACCAGCTGCCGCGCGCGTCGCAGGGCCACTTCTCCGAAGGGCGTGAGGACACTGCGCCGCCCAACTCGATCGAAGAGCGGCTGACCAAGCTCCGCCTCCAGTGCGCGGATGCTCCGGCTCAGCGCCGGCTGGGTTAGGAACAGCGCCTCGGCGGACTTGGTGAACGAGCCGCTCTGTGCCAGGGAAATCAGGTGTCGAAGCTGGACGAGGGTCACCGGGAAAACCTGGATCTTGCATTCATCAAAGTCATCATATCTCGACAGACAATGCATTGGACGTTGTCAATGTCGAGTCCTACATTGCCTTCCATGCGCGGGGCCGGATCGGGCCGGCGCCCTTGGAGCCCGTAGAGACAGGCATGTTCGAGAACACCACGGCAGCGCCATCGGTACGCGAAGAGCCAGCCCGGCCGGCCTACTTGGCCGATGCGCTGACCCCATCGGTCGGCGAGTTCATCCGCCTGCGCCGCGAGATCCACTCCGAGCCTGAACTAGCGTTCGAGGAGCACCGGACCGCCGCGCTCGTTGCGGACAGGCTCGAATCCTGGGGCTACGCGGTCGCGCGCGGCGTCGGCGGCACCGGGGTGGTGGGGCGCCTGGTTTGCGGCAACGGCACTCGACGACTGGGCCTGCGCGCCGACATGGATGCGCTGCCGATCGCCGAAGCGACCGGCGCCGCCTGGGCCAGCCGCCGTCCGGGCGTGATGCACGCCTGCGGCCATGACGGCCACACCGCGATGCTGCTGGCCGCAGCGCGCCGGCTCGCCGACGAAGGCGGCTTCAGCGGCACGCTGAACCTGATCTTCCAGCCCGCCGAAGAAGGCGGTGGCGGCGCGCTGCGGATGATCGAAGACGGCCTGTTCGAGCGCTACCCGTGCGACGCCGTGTTCGCGATGCACAACATGCCCGGCGTCCCGCAGGGCCACCTGGTGTTCCGCGAGGGTGCCGCGATGGCGTCGAGCGACTACGCGAGCATCACGCTGAGCGGCATCGGTGGCCATGGCGCGATGCCGCACAAGGCCTTGGATCCGATCGTCGCGGCGGCAAGCATCGTGATGGCGCTGCAGACCATCGTCTCGCGCAACGTCGATCCGCAGACGATGGCCGTGGTCACGGTCGGCGCGCTGCATGCGGGCAAGGCCAACAACGTGATCCCGGCCCATGCGACGCTGGAGCTCAGCGTGCGCGCGCTCGACCCCGCGGTGCGCGCGACACTGCAGCGGCGCATCCGGTCGCTGGTGGCCGCGCAGGCGGAAGGTTTCGGCGTCGACGCGCGCGTCGACTGGCGCGCCGGCTACGCGGTGCTCGTCAACACGCCCGCCGAGACCGCCTTCGCGCGCGAAGTCGGCCTCGAACTGCGCGGCGCCGCCGGCGTCACCTTGCAGGGCCCGGCGCAGTCGGGCAGCGAGGACTTCGCCTTCATGCTCGAGCGCGTGCCCGGCAGCTACCTGCTGATCGGCAACGGCGATGGCGACAGCCCCGGCGCGTGCATGGTCCACAACCCGGGCTACGACTTCAACGACGACAACATCGCGATCGGTGCCGCCTACTGGACGCTGCTCGCGCGACGCTTCCTGACCGACTGACTCTCTTCCCCCGCCGCTCGGCGCCACGGCAGCTGCGGCCGTCGCCTCCACCGCCTTCCGCAGCGACCCCGGGGCCGTGGCCCCATCAGCGAGAACCGCCATGACCCTGTCTGCAAAGCAATCCTTGCCCCACGCGGCCGAACCGCGCACGCGCGTCCAGCGCGCCAGCGGCGTGCCGCACCGCGTGGTGGCCGCCACGGTGGCCGGCAACGCGCTCGAGTTCTACGACTTCGTCGCCTACGCGTTCTTCGCCGTCTACATCGGCAAGACCTTCTTCCCGGCATCGACCCCGCTGGGCAGCCTGCTCCTGTCGCTGGCAGTGTTCGGCGTCGGCTTCGTCGCGCGCCCGCTCGGCGGCGTCGTGATCGGCGCCTTCGCCGATCGCGCCGGACGGCGCGCCGCGCTGCTGCTGACGATCGCGCTGATCACCATCGGCACGCTGGGCCTCGCACTGACCCCGTCGTACGAGAGCATCGGCGTCGCGGCGCCGATCATCGTCGTCGTCTGCCGGCTGATCCAGGGGCTCGCGCTCGGCGGCGAGGTTGGCCCGTCCGCGGCGTTCCTGATCGAAGCTGCGCCGCCCGGCGGCCGCGGCATCTACGGCAGCTGGATACTGGCGTCGCAAGGCGCCGGTGTGCTCGTCGCCGGCCTGCTGGGCATGGGCCTGTCGGCCACGCTGTCGCCTGCCGACATGCTCGCCTGGGGCTGGCGGGTGCCGTTCGTCGTCGGCATCGCGCTGCTGCCGATCGCGCTCTACCTGCGCCGCACCATGCCCGAGACGCTGCACACCGAGAGCGTCGAGGCGGCCAACAGCGGCATGACGGGCCTGAAGCGGCACCGCGTGCTGATGATGCTGGCGGTGCTGCTGATCATCGGCGGCACGGTCTCGACCTACGTCGGCAACTACATGACCACCTATGCGATCGCAACGCTGAAGATGGCGCCGAGCCTGGCGATGGGCGCGACCGTCGTCGGTGGCCTGTGCACGCTGCTGTTCGCGCTGCTCGGCGGCTGGCTGAGCGACCGCTACGGCCGGCGCATGACGATGTTCTGGCCGCGGGTGGCGGCGGCGGTGCTGACCGTGCCGGCGTTCATGCTGCTGATCGCGCAGCCGACCGGCCCGGTGCTGCTCGCGGTGTCGGGATTCCTGGCCGCGCTGACCGCGATCAGCGGCGCCGCCTCGCTGGTGGCGATCCCCGAACTTCTGCCGAGCGGCATCCGCGCCACCGGCATGGCGATCGTCTACGCGGTCGGCGTCGCGCTGTTCGGCGGCACCACCCAGTTCATCATCACCTGGCTGATCGGCGCGACCGGCAACCCGGCGGCGCCGGCGTGGTACGTGGCCGGCGCGAGCGTCATCACCGCACTGGCGATGCTGGCCGTTCCCGAGAGCCGCGACCGCGCGCTGGAGAACTGATCTCGTCCTTTTCGTGCAGGAGAGTGCCGGGCGCGAAGCCCGGCCACCGAAGGCGCAATCTCCCATGAACGCTCAGGTCCCGTACTGCACACCTTTCATGCCGTCTGGAGACCCGTCACGACCTGCGTGACGCACCGAAGGAGCAAGGCCGCGCGCAGGCTGCCGCGGTCGAATCTCTCAGGTAACGAGGACAGAGGGCGCGGCAAGCCCCGCGTCGCGAGACGCACGTCATCGATCGCCCTTGGAGCCACCTCATGAAAGTCATCGTCCTCGGCGCCGGCCTGCTCGGCGTCACCTCCGCCTACTTCCTGCGCCAGCAGGGCCACGACGTCACCGTCGTCGACCGGCAGGCCTCGCCCGCGGCCGAGACCAGCTTCGCCAACGGGGGCCAGATCTCGGTCAGCCACGCCGAGCCGTGGGCCAACCCGAGCGCGCCGCTGAAGGTGCTGAAGTGGCTCGGCCACGAAGACGCGCCGCTGCTGTTCCGCCTGCGCGCCGACATGCGGCAGTGGTTGTGGGGCCTGCAGTTCCTGCGTGAATGCACGCCGGCGCGCACCCGCCACAACATCGAGCAGATCGTCCGCCTCGGCACCTACAGCCGCGACACCCTGCAGCAGCTGCGGCGCGACATCGGCATCGCCTACGCCGAGCGCACCCAGGGCATCCTGCACTTCTATACCAGCCAGAAGGAGTTCGACGGTGCCGAAGCGCCGGCCGCGCAGATGCGCGAACTCGGCTGCGACCGCCGCGTGATCTCTGCCGACGAGGCGGTGCGCCTCGAGCCCGCGCTGCGCCATATTCGCCCGCAACTGGCCGGCGCCACCTACACCGCCGAGGACGAGTCGGGCGATGCCAATCGCTTCGCGCGCGAACTGGTCAAGCGCTGCGAGCGCGACGGCGTGCAGTTCCTGATGAGCCACACCGTGACCGCGCTGCGCGAGGCCGGTGGCGCGATCGACCATGTCGAGGCCACCGACGCCGAAGGCCGCTTCCAGCGCCTGCGCGCCGATGCCTACGTGCTGGCGATGGGCAGCCTGTCGCCGCTCTATGCCAAGCCGCTCGGCATTGCGCTGCCGATCTACCCGGCCAAGGGCTACTCGGTGACGATGCCGGTCAAGGACGCGGCGATGGCGCACCAGGTCTCACTGACCGACGACGAGTACAAGCTGGTGTTCTCGCGCCTGACGACGCCGGCGACGGCGTCGTCGCCCGGCACCGACCGGCTGCGCATCGCCGGCACCGCCGAGCTCAACGGCTACGACCGCGACCTGAACCGGGTGCGCTGCGAGGCGATCGTCAAGCGCGTCGAGCAGCTCTTCCCGGGCGCCGGCGACGCGAGCCAGGCCCAGTTCTGGACCGGCCTGCGCCCGGCGACGCCGAGCAATGTGCCGATCATCGGGCGCTCGAAGCTGCCCAACCTGTTCCTCAACACCGGACACGGCACGCTCGGCTGGACCCATTCGTGCGGCTCGGGCAAGAGCATCGCGCGCATCGTCGGCGGCCTTCAGCCGGAAGTCGATTTCGCGTTCGTGGGCCAACCCAGGCCGCAGCGACAAGCGTTTGCGATTGGCACTACGAGTGCATGAATGCTGATGTCGCCATCACATGCCGTTCTGCGGGCCGCGGTGGCGTTCAGCTGCGCGCCTGCCAGAACGCGTGGGGAAGTCTTGACTGAATCATTAACGGTCAAGTCCCCGAATGACCGCGTCCGCACGGAATGAATGGCTGCTCGGGGTCGCAAGCGGCCATTCGCATTCCTTGTCGATCATTCGCAAGTCGGCATCAGCCGCCGAGAGCGATCGACTCGCCTTCGACGACGACCGCCGTCACCCGAAGCTCGGCGTCGAGCAGCACCAGGTCGGCCCAGGCGCCTGGTGCCAGGCGCCCGCGGTCGTGCAGGCCCAGGTGTTCGGCGGCCAGGGTCGACGTGCGGCGCGAGGCCTCGGCCAGCGGCAGCCCGAGCGATACCAGGTTGCGCAAGGCCTGGTCCATCGTCAGCGTGCTGCCGGCGAGCGTGCCGTCGGCCAGGCGCACGCCGCCCTGGCACTTGGTGACGCGGTGGCGGCCGAGCCGGTAGTCGCCGTCGGGCATGCCGGCGGCGGCGGTCGAATCGGTCACGCAGTAGAGGCCGGGTATCGCGCGCAGCGCGGCGCGGATCGCGCCCGGGTGCACGTGCAGCAGGTCGGGGATGATCTCGGCGCGCTCGGCATGCGCGAGCGCGGCGCCGGCGATGCCGGGCGCGCGGTGGTGCATCGGCGTCATCGCGTTGAACAGATGCGTGAAGCCGGTCGCACCGGCCTGCAGCGCCGCGACGCCGTCTTCGTAGCTGCCCGCGCTATGGCCGATCTGGACCGCGAAGCCCTGCGCGCGCAGCGCGACGATCAGTTCCAGGTGGCCGGGCAGCTCGGGCGCGATCGTCACCAGCTTCAGCGGCGCGATCGCGTGCAGCGCCAGCACCTCGGCCAGCGTCGCGGTGCGTGCGAAGTCGGGCTGCGCGCCGAGCTTGCCGGGGTTGATGTATGGGCCCTCGAGGTGCACGCCGAGCACGCGCGCGCCGCCGGCCGGCCGCGCAGCGACCGTGGGCGCGAGCGCGCGCAGCGCGGCCTCGATCTCGTCGGGCGGCGCCGTCATCGTCGTCGCGAGCAGCGAGGTCGTGCCGTGGCGCGCGTGCAGCGCCGCGATCGCCGCGACCGCATCGCCGCCTTCCATCGTGTCGCGGCCGCCGCCGCCGTGCACGTGCAGGTCGACGAAGCCGGGCAGCGCGA
>MEGM01000019.1:0-19726 GCA_001725505.1 Rubrivivax sp. SCN 70-15
TCAGTCCGTCGAGGATGTAGATTGCCTCGTAGACGCCGCACGGGATGAAGTGACTGAACAGCGCGATGTAGGTGTCCGACACGTGGTAGTAGCCGATGCCGCCATAGCCGCCATAGCGGATGTGGTACTCGGACAGCAGGTTCTTCTCGTACATCGACCACTTGGTGCCATCAGCCGCTGCGCGCTTGCCTGACCCCCAGTAGCTGGGCAGCGAGAAACGCTTGTACGCGTTGATCACTTTGACGATCGCGTGGTCCAGCCGATCCTCGGTGACGTGATGCAGGTTCAGCCAGGCGACCTGCTTGCGTGACAACCCCTTCAAGCTGCGCGCCGTCTGACTTGCGCCCATGTTGCAGCCATAGCAGAACAGTGCGGCGATGAAGCGGGCCCGCGGGTCGTCCAGCTTCGACTCGTAGCCCGAGAGCGGTCGGAACAGCTTGTGCAGGTCCAGCCACTTCTCGGTTTCCGTGAGCACGTCGATGATGCTGTGCAAACCCAGGGCGTCGTTCAGTGCCTGGTCCAGCGAGGCCAATTGCGCCGGCGCCTCCTTCTTCTCGACCTTGCGGATCACCAGCCCGTTCGGCCCCCAGGCCACTGAATCGTTTTCCGGAAAATCCCGGTCGATCTGTTCCGCCACGCCGGTCAGCGCCTGCCGCAATTGCTCCGCGAAGCTGCGGCCGTCGACCGGTAGCCCCACCAGTTCGGTGTAGAGCGGCAGCTCGGCACGGAACGCTTGTTCCTCCATGAAGTGCGCGCGGTAGTCGTCGTAGTGCTCGCTGCGCGGCACGTACAGGTCGCCGGATTGCAGTTCCTCCAAGATCCGCATGAACACCGCCATCTCCAGGTACTTGCGGTGCACCTGCGTGTCTCCGGCGGTGTCCTGCGCGACGATCAGCTTGCGCCACTTCTCGGGCAGCCACGGTAGTTCCAACTCCGAGCCGTCCAGCTTGCGCAGTGGGCGCAGGTACTCCTTGTGGCTGTTGCGGTGCTCCAGCACCCAGCCGAGCGCCGAGGAGAACGGACCATCGACATAGGTGGGCAGCGGCTGCAGCACGTCCAGGCACTCGAACAGCAACGCCCGCTTCACACCGTACGGTCGCAGCATGAACGGGAAGTAGTTGTTGTCCGCGTAGGCCATGTGCTCGTCGCATTCCGAAATGAGCTGCTGCGGCTCGTCGTGCAGTGCCTGCGTCACGGCCGCACCACGCTGTGCGTCCGAGGATTCCTGCTGGTAGGCCGTCAACACGTCGCGCAATTGGCCGACCAGCCGCTCCACCTGGCGTGTGTGCTCCAGGTGGTACTCCTTCAGACGCTTTTCGGCATCGTTGTCGAGCTTGCGCATGGTCTTGACGAAGATCTCGGCGACATCGTCGGTCGCCTGCCGCAGTCGCGAACGCACCAGCATCGTGGCGAGCGTGTACCGCTTGGTCGGCGTAAGCGTCTTCATCTGGGCGGCGTCGAGCGCGCGGGCTTCGAGGGTCAGCTGCGCCACCTTCGTGGCCGCCACGCCATCGAACTCCGGCAGGCCGTCGGCGTGGGTGGCCAGCCAGCGGATGTGCTGCAGGAAGCTCGTGATCTCTCGCTTGGTCGGCTGCTTGGGTTCGCGCTTGAGCCGATCCCAGTCCGTTTTACCGCCATGGCCGTCGAGCAGCGCGTCCAGGCGCTGGCGAGTGGCGGCATCGAGCGCTGTCGTCGTGCGCCCGTAGATCGCCTGGTTCACCTTCTCCCGGGCGGCCTTGGCCACGCGCAACAGCACCGTGAATCCCGGCAGCACGTAGTGTTGCTTGACCAGTTCCTCCAGCACGACATTGATGATGTCGGCCAGTTCCTGCTTGGTGCCGGCCGCCGCTTCCGCGCGCTGGGTGATCCAGCGCATCGCAGTGGCGTCCGGGTCGTGCAGGCCGAGGGCCTTGAGCACCAGTTGCCGGTGCCGCGAATACTCGGCGCTGTTGTCGTAGCGGCTCAACACCTCCTGTGTCGGTCGCCCCACCTTCAGCTTGCGACAAACGAACGCGGTGATGGCCAGTGGCACGCCGGCCAGAGGCACCGAATAGCCCAGGCGCTGCACCAGCTTGAGCTGCAGCATGGCGCACGCCTTGGCCACCGGCCGCCGCAGGGTGTTGTTGCTGGTGACGAACGCGCGCTCCTTGGCCGTCGGCGTGTACAGCTGCTCGAGTTCCTGGGGCGCAACGTCGTCCAGCAGCCGCGGGTATGCGGTCTCTTCAATGCTGCTCATCGTGCTGTGGGGATGTGCGCGCCCGGTACGGCGCGGCCCCGCGAGTTGTCGCGGGAGCGATTCTGGCAGTGATTGGCACTCATTCGAGCTGCAGATGGTGCCGCCGCGTATGCTGACGTTGAAGTTCCCGCGCCGATGATGTCCAACATCCACCGCCTGCTGCCGCGACTGGTCCTGAACCGGCGCTTGCTCCAAGCGCTGGTCGACGAACACCAACCCTCGTGCATGCTTGGATTCGTCCAGGAGCGCCAGCAGGTCCTACCACTGATCGCGCTGGGCTTGCGCGAAATCGAAGACCTCGCCCAACTCGGCGACGGTTTCCGTCTGGGCCATCAGGTTGTGCTCGTTCGTGGCGCGGAAACCTTGCGGCTGGACTTCGAGTTTCAGGGGCGTATGCCGCTGCAGGTCCTGCTCAATCCGACGAACATCGTCGTCCAGCGTGTGCTGGAAGCGCTCGCCGAGGCGCAAGGCTACTTTGTCCTGGTCGTCGGTGCCCATGGCGTGACCACATTTCGGGCGGACAACGGCGCACAGGAGCGGCAGCAATTTGGCGGGCTGTGCAGGCGCGACCAAACCGGCACGATCAGGCCAGACCGCTTTGCCAGCCTGGAGAGGACCTGGCGTGAGCATTCGACCGAGGGTGCCTCCCTCGTCTGGCTCGGACGGGACGATCCGGGCCTGCTGGACCTGTCGGGGCCCCAGCGTTACGAGCTGCGGCCGGCGGTGTGAACCTACTGTGAGGCCAAGCGGGGCTGGCGTTGTGGACAGCAACTATTCGGGCACGTTAGGTTCCTTCCGCTCGGTTGTCAGTAGCAACTACTTGGGTCAGAAAACCGCTCCCAAAGGAGCGATGGTGAGTCAGCGAGGCGCGGGTTTCGCCGCGTGAGAATCGCCCTCGTTGCCCGAGGCCTCGATCACGTTGGGATGGCCTGCCGGGTACTTCCGCGGCTCCAGTGCGTTGTGGATCGCCAAGCCGATCGCCGCACCGAGCAGCTCGGCGAGCACGAAACCCGGCGCGCTCGAAGGCGCAATTCCCGCAAAGCTGTCGCTGAACAGGCGGCCGAACGCAGCCGCTGGGTTGGCGAACGAGGTCGACGCGGTGAACCAGTAGGCAGCACCGATGTAGCTGGCCACCATCGCCGCGGCGCGGCCCGCCGGAGCGCGCAGGATGACCAGCAGCAGCCCGGCGGTGGCCACTGTCTCGGCGATCCACTGCCCGGTGCCAGCGCGGACTTTGGCGGAGAACTGCAGGATCGGCAGGTCGAACATCGCGTGCGCCAGCCAAGCCCCCAGCATCGCGCCCAGCAACTGCGCCGCGATGTACGGCAACAGCGCCGATCTCGGCAGCTCGCCACGCCAGGCCATCACAGCGCTGACCGCGGGATTGAAGTGCGCGCCGCTGACGGGGCCGAACACCTCGATCAGGATGTACAGGCCACCGACGGTGGCCAGCGTGTTGGCAAGCAGCGCCACCGCGACGTTGCCGCCGGCCAGGCGCTCGGCCATGATGCCCGAGCCGATCACAATGGCCAGCAGCAGCGCCGTGCCGAGCGCTTCGCCGGCAAGCTTGCGGGGAAGGTCCATCGCTCGCATCAGTTCCTCGAGATCTCGACCAGTGCCTGCTGCAGCTTAGCCTTGCCTATCGTCTCCAGCGGCAGTTGCAAGAGCTGCAGCATCCGGTAGCCGATGGCCTGGCGCGTCAGCTCGAACGCGCGCCGCTTGCCTTCATCGCCGCCCTCGGCGTTGGACGGATCCGGGTAGCCCCAGTGCACCTTGACCGGCTGGCCGCCGGTGCCGCCAAAGAAGACCGGGCACTGTTCCGCGGCGGCGCTGTCGCACACGGTGATGACGATCGACAGCGGCGGCGCACCGTCGGCGCTGAACTCGTCCCAGCTCTTGCTGCGATAGCCACCGGTGTCCACCCCGGCGCTCTGCAGTGCCTCGATCGCGAACGGATTGATCCGGCCGCTGGGTGCACTGCCGGCACTGTGGGCGCGCACGTCCTTGCCGAGCTTCTTCGCCCAGTGGTTGAGCATGCCCTCGCTCAGCACGCTGCGAGCGGAGTTGTGGGTGCAGAGAATGAGAACGTGGGTCGTCATGGTCGGTCTTGTCGTGGGATCATTGCTTGCCGATCTGGCGCAGCTCGTGCTGCAGCGACATCGCATCGAGAGATTGCAGGGGCAGAGAAAGCATGAGCTGGATGCGCCGGCTCAACATCACGGCCGCATCGCGGAAGGCCAGCCGCTTTTGTTCGTCAGTCCCTTGAACCGCGGCGGGATCGGGCAAGCCCCAATGCGCCGTCATCGGCTGGCCGGGCCAGGTCGGACAGACCTCGCCGGCGGCGTTGTCGCAGACGGTGAAGACGAAATCGAGTGGCGGCGCGTGGGCACCCGCGAACTCTTCCCAGCTCTTGCTGCGGTAGCCGTCTGTCGGCAGGCGAAGGTTCTTCAGCTCCTCGAGCGCGAACGGATTGACGACGCCCGTGGGATGGCTGCCCGCCGAGTAAGCCTTGAACCGGCCGTGGCCGTGGTGGTTCATCAGCGCCTCGGCGAGGATCGACCGCGCGGAGTTGCCGGTGCAAATGAAAAGGACGTTGTAGATTTTGTCGCTCACGGTTTGGCCTCAGCAGCAGGACGAGGACGGCTTGGCAGCGGTGACCGCAATGCCGATCGGTTTGCCGCGCGGGGTGGGTGCGCAGCAGGCGGAGGCTTGGGCCGGCTCTGCCGCTTTTTCACTGAACACCGGGATGTTGGCCAGCGTGTGGAAGTGTTCCCACGCGATGCCTTGCGGGTCGGTCACCCAGTGCTTCTCGCTCTGCGCGTAGCAGCAGCTGGTCGCACCCTCGTCGAACAGCGCCATGTCGGCCGACTCGGCGCGTGCCTTGAGCTCGGCCAGTTCCTCGGCGTTGTCAGTCTGGAAGCCGAGGTGATCGACGCCCGGCTTGCTGCCGCGGGTCGAGATCGCGAAGTTGATGCGCGGATCGTCGAGCATCCACTTGGCGTAGTCGCCCTCCACGCGGCTCGGCTCGGCGGCGAAGAGCTTGGAGTAGAAGGCCACGCTCTTGGCGAGGTCCTCGACGTGGACATGGACGTGGAAACGCTTCATCGTGGTTCCTTCAGCATTTGCAGGAGGCCGCCGCCTCTTCGAGGCAGGTCTCGCCTTGGCAGCAGTTCTCGGTGAGATAGCCCAGCAACGTGTTCATGTGCTCGAACGCCGCCCGGTAGACCAGGTTGCGGCCCTGGCGCTCTTGCGTCACCAGGCCGGCATGCATCAGTTCCTTGAGGTGAAAGGACAGCGTTGCGGCCGGGATGCCCGATCCTTCGGCCATCACGCCCGGCGTCATGCCGCGCGGTCCGGCAACCACCAGGGCACGGAAGATCTGCAGGCGATGGCCATGGGCGAGTGCGGCAAGGGAGCGGACAACATCTTTCTATTCCATTATTCGATGCTAATGGAAATATTGGTGCGACGCAACCCGCTGCAGAGAACCGCGGCGCCTGTTACCGCGCTATTCGGTTTTGCCGCTCAAACGCCGATGCGGAGGTAGGCCTCCTCAAGCGCGGAGCTGCAAGTCGGCTCTGCTTCGCAAAGCGCCTCCAGCGCATCCAGCAGGCGCTCGGCGACGGCCAGTTGCCGCAAGTCCAGCGCGCGCTCGTAGAGCCCGAGCGTTTGCCCCGCAAGCTTGCCCAGCTCCGAAGCCAGGTCGGCAGCACATTCGATCGCCATTTGCACACCTCGGCGGCTTGGGTATTGGCCCCATCTGCCGACCACCGTACACCTTGTCCCTGTGGCAAGGTCAACGCCTGCCGCAGGTGGCTTGACCTTCGCCTTTTGGCGAAGGTTTATGCTACTAACAATGCTTTCTTCCCCAACACCCGCCGGGCGCCTGACGATCGGCAAGCTCGCCGAGCTGGCTGAGGTGTCGGCCAATGCCGTGCGCTTCTACGAGCGCGAGGGCCTCATGCACGTGCCGGCCAAGACGACCAGCGGCTACCGCCTCTACGAGCCGGACGCGGTGGACCGGCTGCGCTTCATTAAGAACGCTCAACACTGTGGATTCACGCTGTCGGAGATCCAGGCGCTGCTGCAGTTGCGCGACCAAGCGTCGTCGTGCTGCAACGATGTACGCGCCAAGGTGATCGAAAAGAAGCTCGAACTCGAAGCGCGTATCAAGGCCATGAAGGCGATGTCGAAAGCGCTCGACCAGCTGATTGCAGACTGCAGCAACGGTGACAGGCCCACCGATGATTGTTCGATCCTTGCGGCGCTCTCCGGCCCGGCCGCCGAGGAGCAGCCGCGATGAAAATCGAGGTCCTGCATGCGGGCGGCTGCGCCAACTGCCTGTCTGAACTCGGCGCGCTGCGGTCGGCGGCAACCGCAGTCGACCCCGCCGTGGATTGGCGCGAACTGGATATCGTGCAGGCCATCGACTACGCCGTCGAGCTCGGCGTGCTCAGGCCGCCGGCAGTGGCCATCGACGGCGAACTGGTCTTTCCCTCGCTACCCCGACCGGACGAGTTGGCAGCGGCCATGAAGGCACGGATGCGGAATTGACATGGATGTCGACAGCCTTCAGCAGGCGGTTCAGACCGCCGGTCCGGCGGCGCTTGTCGTCAGCTTCCTGACGGGATTCTTCTTCAGCTTCAATCCCGTCGCGCTCGCCTCCATCCCCGTCTCGCTGGCCTATGTCACCAAGGCCCGTACCTCTCGCCAGGTACTGACCTTCGGCGGCATGTTCATCGCGGGCTTGGTCGTCACGCACGTCGTGCTCGGCACCGTGGCCGGCCTCGGCGGCCAGGGCGTGCAGTCGCTGATCGGACGGTACTGGGGACTGATCCTCGGACCCTGGCTGATCCTGATGGGCCTGATGTGGCCGGGGTGGGTGCGACTGCCCCTGCAGGGGTTGTCGTTCAGGGTGAAACGGGCCTCCGGACCATGGGGCGCGTTGGCGCTCGGCGTGCCATTCGCCATCGCCATCTGCCCCGCATGCACGCCGGCGCTCATCGTCTTGCTCGGCGTCGCGGCCGGCATCGGTTCGCCGGCCTGGGGTGCGTTGCTGTTGCTGGTCTTCGCGCTCGGACGCGCCATCCCGATCGCCCTGGGCGCTGGCGCGATAGGCTGGCTCGAGCGACTGCGCACGCTGTCGCGCTACCAGCACGCGTTCGACATCGTCGGCGGTGTCACGCTCATCCTGATGGGCCTGTACATGCTCAACGCCTATTTCTTCGTGGTGCCGTCGCTGGCCATTTAGAACTGACCGCGAACGGCGAACGGCGCCCGACGCATCTCCTGCGCCACAGCAAGCGCTGGTCTGACCTTCCGCGGGCGCATTGCCCCCAACCGCGGGTGAGGAATGCCGGTCGCGCGCTTGACCTTCGTCCTAGAACCAGGTGGATGCTTGAATCGCCGACGCGGTCTAACCGTACAGCAGGGGCCGCGGCGCCGGCAAGCAGCGCCTCCCCTCCGGGGCGCGGTGACCACCCCTCGCGAAGGAGTCTCCAATGGCGAACGCATCCCCCAGCAACGACTCGACGAACACCGTCCTCGACTGCATGCGACTGTGCCTTCAGTGCGCCAACGAGTGCATCGACCACGACGGCAAGGACATGGCGAACTGCATCAAGCTTTGCCAGATTTGCGCCGACACCTGCGCCCTTTGCCTGAAGTGCATGGCCAGTGGCGTTCAGGTCCATCGCCCGATCTGTGGTGCTTGCGCGACGGTGTGTGACGCCTGTGCGGCGGAATGCAGCACCGGTGCCACTGCGACGATGCAGCAGTGCGCCGATGCATGCACCCGGTGTGCTGTTGCTTGCCGCGAAATGGCCGGCGCCTGAGGCCCGTGGTCGAACCGAGGATACGACTTCCGAGCTTGGCTGCGGCAAGCAACGTCGCGTGGCCGGCCCCTTGACATTCGCCTTAGGTTCAAGGATTACGCTTGTCCCCGTGCCTTTCGGCATGCCGAGCTTCGAGAGGCAACTCAACGTGTTGGATCGATGAAGACAGTCAGTTGGCGAATCGAAGGCATGCAGTGCAGCGCATGTGCCCGGACCATCGAGGCGCGGCTTGCGCGCGAGCCAAGTGTCCGGCACGTCGAGGTGAAGTATCCCGCCGGCACCGTGCGGCTGCTGCTTGACCACGCGTCCCCTCGGCTGGACGACGTGATCGCCCTGCTGCACGACGCCGGCTACCGAATCGAGCCGCTGACCGCGGGGGAGACGCCGCGATGAGCGCCGTGGCCCGGGGCTGCCGCAATCCTGTCCGCAACCGCTTCCGCAGCGCGGTTGTGGTCGCGCTGCTCTCCCTGGTGATCGGCTTGTTCGCCGTGCTCGTGCAAGGCGCCCTGGCCACCAAGGAGAAGCTCGAAAGCCTGCAGGCCAACGTGCGCACGGTGGTCGAGTTGCGCGAGGCCGGCGCGTTCGGCACCGGCGGCTTCGGCGGCGACAAGCCGGTGGGCGAGCTGGACTTCAGCGTCGCTCGCCTGGACGAGATCAAGCGCATTGCGAGCGCGCGCCACGTGAAGAAGGTCGAGGAGTACATCCACTGGCCGCAGATCGATCCGTCGGTGCCCAATGCCTACGCCATGGTCATCGGCCTGCGGCCCGGCTCGCCGATGAGAGCGATCGGCGAGGTTGACTACGAGAACGCCCGGGTGGTGGCCGGGCGGGCGCTGACACCGGCCGACGAGGGCCGCGACGTGGCGATCGTCGGCAAGCTGTACGCGCGCGAGCGGCTGCGCATGGCCGACGCCAAGGCGCTGGAGGGCAAGATCGTGACACTGAACGGGCAGCCGCTCCAGGTCGTCGGCATCTACTCCACCGGCAACGACTTCGGTGACAACCATGTCTTCGTGCCGATCGAGACCTTCCGGCGCATCCTGAAGCCCGGCGACAAGCTGTCGAAGATCCGCGTGACCGTGGACAGCGTCGACCACGTCGAAGCGGTCACCGCGGAGTTGCAGCGGCTCAAGGGCGTGGACGCGGTCACCGCCAAGGAACAGGTCGCGACGGCGCGCGCCACGCTCGGCAGCATCTCGGCGGCCACGGTCTACGGATCGCTGCTGCTGTTCGCCATCGGCGGCGTCCTGGTGGTCTTCATCATGGTGCTGTCGATGCGGGAGCGCATCCGGGAGATCGGAACGCTCAAGGCGATCGGCGCATCGAGTGCCGAAGTGTTGAAGCAGTTCCTCGCCGAGGCCTTCACGCTGACCGGCCTGGCGGCCCTCGGCGCGCTGCCGGTCTCCGCCGCCGCGGCGGGCACGCTGCGCTCCACGCTCGACGTCGAGTTGCAGCTCGGGCCGACCACCTTCGCGCTGATCGCGCTCGGCGGGCTCGCCTTCGGTGCGCTGGGATCGCTGTATCCCATCGTCACGGGCATGCGATTGACCCCGATCCAGGCCATGAACAACACATGAGGAAAGTCCGATGAGCATGGTCGCTTTAGGAATGCGCAATCTGATGCGCAGCAAGCCGCGTCTGCTGTTGACCGCGGTCCTGATCGGCGTGCCGTTCTTCCTACTGCTCGCGATGCAGTCCATCGGTGAGGCGGTCCAAAGGCAGGCCGAGGTGCTGACGCGAGAGGTCAACACCGTCGTGCAGCTGCGCGCGCGCGGCTCGATGGGACACGTCAACATGACCAACCAGGATCGCATCCTGCCGCGGGAGGTACTGGAGAAGGTCCGCGCCATCGAGCACGTGGCCCAGGTCGAGCCCTATCTGCTCGCGATGGCGCCGATCACGCCGCCCAACTTCGTGATGCACGTCGGTCTCGCGCCGACCGCGATGAAGCGCCTGGAGTCGCATGGCGAGGCCGGCAACCCCCGCATCATCGCGGGTCGCGACTTCACCCCCGCCGATGCCGGCCAGGACGTGGCGATCATCGGCCAGGCCTATGCGAAGTGGGCCGGGATCAGGCCGGAAGACATCGGCAAAGCGGTCCTGACCGTGGACCCGACGCGCACCCACCCGGTCATCTACGCGATGGACCGGCCGAAACGAGACCTGCGCGTGATCGGCATGTACGCCAGCGGCTATGTGTTCGGCGACCAGCAGCTCTTCATGCCGATCGATACGTTCCGTTCGATCTACGGCATCGACAAGGGCATCTCGTGGCTCTTCGTCCGAGTCGACGATGTTGCCAACGTCGCCGCGGTGACCCGGCGCCTGAAGGAAACGGTCGGCGATGTGGCGGACGTCCTCGCGCCTGAAAGCGCCGCCGTGTTCACCTCGACGACCAGCCGCAACGTGCTCCAGCTGGCATCGGTCGGCGGCCTGCTCGCGGTGCTCCTGATGGTGGTGGTCGTCTTCTTCGTCCTGCTGATGCAGGTGCGCGAGCGTTCGCGCGAGATCGGCACGCTCAAGGCCATTGGTGCGAGCAACCGGGGCGTGACGACCCAGTTCCTCGCCGAGGCCGCCGGGCTCACGTTGCTGGGCGGCGCCGTTGGCGTGGCGCTGTTCAAGGTCGCCGGGGCGGCGCTGACGGGGCGGCTGTTTGCCATCGGCATTGGTCCCTTCCTGCCGAGCCAGTACAAGCCGCTCTTCGAGAGCCTGGCGGTCGGCCACGACATTTCGGTGTCGCTGGTGGGCCTTGTCATCCTCACCGCCGTCGTCGCGGCAGTGGTGGGCAGTGCCTACGGCGTGTGGCAGGCCACCCGGTTCTCTCCCTTGGAGGCCATGAAGAATGAATGACGCAGACTCGACCGCGACGCCAGTGGTCCGGCTGATGGATGTATCGAAGTCGTACCGCAAGGGCGCAGAACTCGTGAACGCCCTGTCCGGCGTGTCGCTGGAGATCGGCGAGCGCGGGATGGTGGCCGTCGCCGGTCCCAGCGGCAGCGGCAAGTCGACCCTGCTGCACCTGATGGGCGGCATGGACCTGCCGACCGCCGGCGACGTGGTGGTCGCGGGACAGACGGTCAATCGGCTGTCGCAGCAGGAACTGACGATCTTCCGGCGGCAGACGGTCGGCTTCGTGTTCCAGACCTTCAACCTGGTGCCTAACCTCACCGCGCTGGAGAACGTCGCGCTCCCGATGGAGTTCAACGGCGTGCCGAAGGCCGCGCGGCTCGAGCGGGCCACGAAGCTGCTGCAGCGATTCAACCTCGCACCGCGGCTGAAGCACCGGCCGCGCGAGCTGTCCGGGGGGGAGATGCAGCGTGTCGCCATCGCACGGGCGGTCGCGAACGAGCCCCGGCTCGTGCTCGCCGACGAGCCCACCGGCAACCTCGACTCGCGCTCGGGTCAGATCGTCTACGAGCTGCTGCAGGAGATTGCGCGCGAACGTACCGTCGTCGTCGTGACGCACTCGGAGGAACTGGCGCGGCTGGCGGACCGGGTCATTCACATTCGCGACGGCCAGCTGCTCGACGGTACCCGGACCGCGGCACCGCTCGCAACCGCAGATCGCCGTGCTTGACAAGGAGTCCCCATGAAATCTGTCACCCTGAAAGTCGAAGGCATGAACTGCAACGGTTGCGCGGAGCGCATTCGCTCCACCGTGGCTGCGGAACCAGGCGTACAGAGCGCCGCCGTCTCCTTTGAGGACGGCAATGCCCGTGTCCTCTATGACCCGCAGGCCATTGAAGAGAACCGGCTTGTCGAGACCGTCCAGAGGCTGGGCTTCCGGGTGGTCGACCGCACGCCGGCATGACAGCCGGCCCACAGGAGATAGTCATGACAGCTGCTGCGGCCTGGCACGCCGATGAACTCCATCGGGAGCGCTTCGTGACCGGGTTGGCCGCGAGCATCGCGGCCTAGCAGCCGTACCTTCGCAACATCATTCGAACGGAGAGTTGACGTGGTCCAAAATGCCGCCGGCGTGCAGGCCCCGAGCGACCGCGAGCGCGAGAGTTTGCTTCGCATGCTCGCGGCCGCCACGTTTATCATTTTTTTTCAGGCGTATATGGTCGCGCCAATCATTCCGGCGCTGTCCATCATCTTCCATGCGCCGGAGCAGATGGTCGGCCTGATTGTTCCGGCCTATCTCATCCCATACGGAATCGCGACGCTGATCTACGGGCTGCTGGCGGACCGCCTGGGCATTCATCGCATCATGTTTGTCTCGCTGGCCGCATTTGCGGCGCTCACGGCCTTGACTGCGACCGCCGCTTCCATTGAACAGGTCGCGCTATGGCGAGTCCTGACGGGGCTCGGCGCCAGTGGTGTCGTGCCACTGGGCCTCGCGCTCGTGGGCAGACTCTTTCCCTATGAACAGCGTGGGCGTGCGCTTGGCTGGTTGTTCGGTGCCATGGCCGGAGGGATGGCCTTCGGCTCGCCGTTGGGCGCAATGCTGGTGCCCTTCATCGGATGGCGAGGATTGTTCATCGCCGTCGGAGCGGCGGGAGCAGGCGTTCTGCTTCTCTTTATGCCCTATCGACGCCTCATCGCCGGTTCCTTCACGCCGGTGACCGGCACGTCGGGCGATCTGTTTCGCGGCTATTTGAGTCTGATCGGCACGCCACGAGGGCAGCGCACTTACGGCTACGTGTTGGTCAATTCGATGTTCCACTCCGGAGTCTTTACTTGGCTTGGCGTGTACTTCGAGCGGCGCTACGGTATGGGGCCTGTCGGTATCGGACTCGCATTGCTCGGTTACGGAGTGCCCGGTTTCCTGCTCGGGCCGCTGATTGGCCGCATGGCGGATCGATGGGGCCGCGCGCGATTGCTGCCGATTGGCCTCGCTCTCAGCACACTGGCGGCCGGGGCGCTGCTCGTCGGCTTCCCTGCGATCTTCGCGCCGGTCGTGGCCTTGGTACTGTCGTTGGGATATGACATGACGCAGCCGCTTCTCGCCGGCATTGTTACTTCGCTGGGGGGCAAGCGACCCGGACAAGCTATGGGTCTGAACGTATTCACGCTCTTCATTGGCTTTGGCTTGGGCAGCATGATCTTCGGCGAGGTGCTCCGTTTCGGCTTCGGGCCCGCGCTGGGGTCGTTTGCTGCGGTCGAACTCGCGGCTGCGCTGTGCTCGCTCAAACTATTCCGCTCAGAGCTCCCCTCGCATGCACAAGAGCAGTCTCCGCTGGGCAAGTTCGGCCGGGGGCCCGGGCGGCCATAAAGGGAGCACTGGGATTCTCCGATCGTCTATGCCCTTTGAGTGGAAGATCCCATGTCCGCAGTCCTCTTAAAAGAGCGGCGTCGAAAGGCTTGTCCTGGGGAGCGATGGTGCTCGGCGTGCCGTTCGCCATCGCAATCTGCCTTCCAGCGCGCGCCAGCGCCCATCGTCTTGCTCGGCGTCGCAGCCGACCCGAAGGACATTGGAGAGAACCGGCTCGCAGAGGCCGCCCAAAAGCTGTCGACTGCACGCCGGCATGACGGCCGGCTCACCAAGAATGGAGATAGTCATGACCAATGCTGCGACGTTGCACGCTGATGACCGCCTCTGGAGCGAGGAGCCGGCGAGCCGCCCCGACCGAGCCCGCATTCGCGCGCGCATCGGCGGCCTGCACTGCTCGTTGTGCACCGGCACGATCGAGAAAGCGCTGGGCAGCCAGCCGGGCGTCGACAAGGTGGCGGTGAGCCTCACGCACGAGCAGGCCCTCGTCGAGTACGACCCGAAGGTCGCGCGGCCGGAGGATCTGCTGGGCACCTTGCGCGACATCGGGTACACCGTCTCCGACCCGCGCAAGGTACGCCCCTTCGAGGACGATGAGCGTGAGCTGGTTATCGAGGGGCGGCGGTTCCTGACCGCGACGGCGCTGAGCATCGCCTCGATCGCGCTGATTGCGCACCCGACGGGCCTCGGCGCGTGGCTGCTGCACGGCGTCGTGCTCGCCAGCCTGCTGGCCTTCGTCTTCCTGGTGCTGCGCGCCCGAGGACTTGCCGTCGCGATCGCGGGTTGCACGGCACTCGCCGCCGTCGCGCTCGCCTTGGCCCCGTTGAAGGGACAGGCGTCGTTCGAAGCGGCCGTGCCGTGGGTCGTCGCGCTCATGGCCTTCGGCCTGGTGTTCGGGATCGGCCGTCACATCCTCCTGATGGCGTTTCAGGCACTGCGGCGCGGCATCCTCAATCAGCATGTGTTGCTGGAGATCGGTGCGTTCGCCGGCATCGTCGGCGGCGTCATCGGCTTCATTCTGGACGCACCGGCGTATCCGACCGCGCCGTTCTTCGCGGTCACGGTGATGGTCCTGACGTACCACATCTTCTCGGAATGGCTGTCGCTCATCGTCAAGACACGCAGTTCGCAGGCCGTGAAGCGGCTGCTTGATTTGCAGCCCGACATCGCGCTGGTCGTGCGCGATGGCCAGGAGCAGGAAGTGCCCATCGAGCGCGTCGTGCTGGGTGACCTGGTCCGCATCCGTCCCGGACAGAGCGTGCCTGTAGACGGCTTGGTCGTCGACGGCCACTCCGCGGTCGACCAGTCACTTGTGACGGGTGAGCCGATGCCGGTGGAGCGGCAGCAAGGCGACACGGTGATCGGCGGCTCGATCAACGGCACTGGCACCTTGCTGGTCAACGTGACGGCGGTGGGCGACAGCAGCTTCCTGCAGCGGGTGATCCGTGAGGTGGAGGACGCCCGGGCGCTCAAGCCCGGGCTGCTGCACCTCGTGGACCGCGTATTGCGTGTCTACACCCCGACGGTGCTGATCGTCGCAGCCTTGTCGTTCGTCGGCTGGCTGGCCTTCTCCTGGCTTCTCACCGGCATGGTCGACGTGCAGCGTGCGGTGTTTGCCGGCTTGAGCGTGCTGGTGATGGGCTACCCGTGCGCGGTGGGCATCTCGGCGCCGCTGTCCATCGTGCGCGGCGCAGGCGAGGCGGCCGAGCACGGCATCCTCATGCGCACAGGCGAAGCCTTCCAGGGCTACCGGCTGGTCGACACGGTCGTGCTCGACAAGACCGGCACCCTGACAGAGGGGCGCCCGACTGTGCGCGAAATCGAGGTGCTCGACGGCACGGAGGCCGAACTGCTCGCGATAGCGGCTGCGGCGGAAGCGTCGTCCGAACATCCGCTGGCCCAGGCCGTGGTCAAGGCGGCCTTCGAACGCGGTGCGGTACCGCCGGATGTCACCTTCTTCGAGGCCATTCCCGGAAAGGGTGTCGTGGCGAGCACTGAACTCGGCGAGGTGGTCGTCGGCAGCCCGGGCTTTGTGGCGAGCCGTGGCATCGATCTGACGCGCGCAGCCGACCGCATCCGTACTCTGGAAGAAGCCGGCCGCACCGTGATTGCGGTGGGGCGGGAGCGACGGGCCCTCGGCGTCGTGGCACTGGGCGATACCTTGCGGCCGGATGCCGCCCAAGTCATCGGGACATTGCGCAAGGCGGGCCTGCAGACGGTGCTGTTGACCGGCGACAACGAACGCGCGGCGCACCGCATCGCTCGCGACGTCGGCATCGACGTCGTGCACGCCGGCGTGCTGCCACAAGGCAAGGCGGAAGTCGTGCGCGCTCTGCAGGCCGACCGACGAAAGGTGGCGATGGTCGGCGACGGCATCAACGACGCCCCGGCCTTGATGCAAGCCGACGTGGGCATTGCGATGGGCGGCGGTACCGACATCGCGATCGAGTCGGCGGACATCATCATCTTGTCGAACCGACTCGCCGCGCTGCCGCAGGCGCGCGAGATCAGCCAGCGCAGCTACACCAAGATGCTTCAGAACGTCTCGCTCGCGTTCATGTTCAACGGCATCGGGATCCCGCTGGCCGCCACCGGCCTGATCTACCCGGTGTGGGCCATGGTCGCGATGGCGGTCAGCGTCACGGCCATCTTCTTCAACTCGTTGTGGGGACGGCCGAGGCTGTTCATCGACGCGATCCTGAGCGTCGGCAAGCCCTCCACCATGGACAGCCCTCATCAGCGGAACCCAAACTCAACCCGCACTTCGACGATGCACACCTAAGGAGAACAGTCATGCCCAAGGCCATAGGCACGCTGACCTCGGTTGTTTTGGCTGCCGCTGCGGCGATGCTGCTGCCTGGCTGCAGCAAGTCCGAGGAATCGGGTGCGAGGTTCACGCCGATCGGGGAGGAGAAGGAAATTCAGGGACGTGTGTCCGACACCAAACTAACCGTTTGCGGCCCAACGCCCGAGAAGCCCGGAACGTGCGAGGGAACTCTCGTGGTTGAAACGGGCAGTCCCGGAGCAGGCCGTGTTCCTGTCGAGGTCACTCGCGACGTGGTGCTGAAGAAGGCCGGTAAACCCGTTCTACTGCCGCAGCTGCGCGACAGTCAGGTGACCGTGAAGTACCGGGTCAGCAAGGAGGGACCGAATGTGGCGACTTCGGTGGCAGCCCGATGAACAGCGGTATCGCGACGCTACCCGGTCTCGCCTCTCCGGTGCGCTGGTGCGCTGCGAAAGCGCCGGCACAATGAACGGGTCATGAGGCTCGGCTTCGCCACTTGGTTGAGCATCTTCAGCGCGTTCGCCGGCGAACTCCGCTTCTTCGTGCTCGACCCTTCAAGGCCTACGATGCTGTGGGGCTGCATCCAGACGATCAAGAAGGCGCTTCAAAACGTGCCAAGGGTCGTTGAAGGGCTTGCCGTCATTCGTGCGCCCGTGTGCCGCCCGCTGCGGGGCTTCATTGTCGTTCTGGAGCGCATGCGGCCGCTCGCGCGCTAACTGCGGGCGCTCGACGTTGTCGGGGGACTGGCCCTCGTCGCGATGGGCCTGTACATGTTCAACGCATAGTTCTTCTTCGTACCGGCACTGGGTAGCGCCGACGCGCAGACGGGTCACCGTTCCACGCCAGCCAGAGACTCTTCCCATCCCAGTCGGTGAGACGCGCTGATCGCCGCATGCCGCACGTCATCCTCTGCGTGCAGGTAGATGCTGGTAGTGGTCAACGAGGCATGCCCGAAGGTGTCTCGGATGTGGCGCAAGTCCACGCCGTCCGCCAAGCGCGAGCCCATGGTGTGGCGCAGCCAATGCGAGGAGGCTGCTTCCACCTTGTCCGCTCGTGCCGCTTGTTCCGGTCCCATCGCACGAAGCCGCTGCGCCGTCAGCGCGAACACGTTTTTCACGATGACGTGGACGGCCGCCCGCGTGAGGCGCTCAGGCCACTCAATCGGTCCGCGCGCAGCTGCGCGCCACCACACTGGCAGCAGCAACGGCGACGGCTCGCCGTGTTGAGGCAACGGCGGCAACCCGAGGAAGCGCCGGTAGTGGGTCAGCTCCACGATCAGCTCGTTCGTGGCGGGCACGAGCCGCTCCTTGTTGCCCTTGCCGACAATGTGTAGCCACCAGCGCAGCTCGCCGTTCTTCGAGTCCGTTCGCGAGAAGAAGCCGCCCATCGAATTCCCGATGACCTCCGAGATGCGCAGGCCACACAGGTAGAGCAGGCTGAACAACCAGCGAGCGCGCCAGTAGGCCGCCTGGTCGCGTGCTGTTTGCTGGGGCAGCAGCGTGACAGTCACGCGCACCTGCGCCCACAGGTCGTCTTCGAGAAAGCGCACCACCCGCGGCGCCCGCGTGCTGCGTCGCTGGCGGCTCAACGACAGCGGGTTGCCCGCCAGGTAGCCCGCCTGTACGAGCCACGACAGCATCGAGTTGAGGATCACCATGGCCTGGCGGATGCTGGCAGGCGACAGCGGGCCCGCAAACGGCCGCCACCCGGGGTGATCGCGCGGCAGCTTGCGCCCGGGCGCCATCACCCATCGCCCCACGGGCTTCGGGTCCGCCAGGAAGCGCTGGTACAGCAACAGGTCTTCGTGCGTCAGTGACGACAGCGGCTTGCCGCGCTCAACCAACGCCCACAGCAATACGCGCTCAGCCTCGCGTCGGCTGTTGGCCAGCGTGTTCGGGCTGTCGGCGTATCGCGCGAGCCACGCGAGAACGGCCTCGCGATCGGTGTCCGCGGCGAGCTGGCAATGGCCGGAGCGTGACCGGTTGGCGCCGTCGCGCCCGGACAGGCTGTCCATCACCACGAGGACCTCGAGTGGCGCTGGTGAGGTGGGAGGAAGGGCCGGAAGGGTCTCGCTCATGCCGAAATCACGTTGTGGCGAGTATTTTGACACTAGATCAATAATGTCAAAACAATTTCCTAATTGTTTAGTAGTTCAACGTATTACGTCGTATTATCAATGCATGAGTGCCGAAAACGAGATCCTCGCCGAAGTCGAGGCCCTGAAGGGCCGTTTCACCGACACGAAGGCGCTGTACCGCGAGGTCTGCACGCTGCTGTTCTTCCGGTACGGGATCACGCCGACGACGAACAAGCTCTACCAGTACGTGCGCAAGGGCACGATGAGCACGCCGGCCGAGGCGTTGGCCAAATTCTGGGACGAGTTGCGCAGCAAGGCACGCATCGAGATTGACCACCCGGATCTTCCCGGCGGCATCAAGGTCGTGGCGGCCGAGGCGATCGCGGAGATCTGGCGCCAGGCCACTGCGGGGGCGCGCGGCGAACTGCTCGCGCTGCGCGTCGAGTCGCAGGCGGACCGGGAGAGCGCCCACCAAGCGCGGGCGCAGGCTGAACAGGCCGCGGCGCAGTCGCAGGCCGTCGTCGAGCAGCTGCGCGGCGAGATGAAGGCCGCACACGAGTCGATGAGCCAAGTGCGAAACGAGCTGGAAGCCGAACGTCGTGCACACGCCGGCTCAATGGCGCGACTGCAAGAACTGCAGACGCAGTTGGAGGAGGCACGCGCCCAGCAGCAGCGCCTGCAGGAGGCCTTCAGTGCGGACTTGGCGAAGGCCCGTGAGGCGGTCGACACCGCGGATCGGCGCGCAGCGGTCGCCGAGAAGCGCGCTTTGCTCGAGATCGAGCAGGAGCGCCAAGCTCGCGCCAAGGCCGACAAGCTGGCGGAGGCGTTGCGCGCTCAGGTGACCCAGGGTGAAGCACGTGAGCGCCAGGCGGCCCTGGAGCACGCAGAAGGGATGGCCAGGCTGCAAGCTCAGCTCGACGTGGCGCACGCGGCCCACCAGGCGCTTCAGCAAGCTGCCGAAGCTCAGGACCGTGAACTACGGACCATGCGCGACCAGCTGCTCACGAGCCAGCAAGAAGCGACGCGATACCGCACAGAGGCGCGGACGGTGCAATCGGTGCTTGACCGGCTGACACCGCCTGCGTCGATGGCGTCACGGGCGCCGAAAAGGAAGGTTTCCTCGTAGTGGTGGTTGCCGTATCGACGTACCAACTTGTGCAAGACCCCCTTGCACAACTAATTGATGCCAAAAAGCCCCCGTGCCTCAAGCACTTAAGTCACTTTTTGGAGGAAATTTCCTGAATCTCGGCCAACCCTCTCCAAGGCCCAGAAAGCCGAACGGGTTAGCCCCTTGTGAGAGCTAACCCGTTGATTCAATTGGTCGGGGTGGCGGGATTCGAACTCGCGACCCCTTGCACCCCATGCAAGTGCGCTACCAGGCTGCGCTACACCCCGACGAAGCCTCGCATTATACGGTGACCCAGGCGCTCTCAGGCGGTCAGCAGCTCCCGGATTGACAGCAATTCTGCGCGCAGCGTCGGTGCGTCGCAGGTCATGGGGGCCGGAGGGTCGGCGCTGGCGACACCGGTGTCGGCCGGCGGGTCGGCCGGCGCAGCCTCGTCGGCGGGCGGATCGGCGG
>MEGM01000019.1:19742-25175 GCA_001725505.1 Rubrivivax sp. SCN 70-15
GTTCTCGCCGTCCGCGCGCTCCGGATTGGCCGCGTCGCGTGCCGCAGCGCCCCCGTCGGACAGCCGGTTGCGGGCACCGCTGATCGTGAAGCCCTGGTCGTAGAGCAGCTCGCGGATGCGCCGGATGAGCAGCACTTCGTGGTGCTGGTAGTAGCGCCGGTTGCCGCGCCGCTTCATCGGCTTGAGCTGCGTGAACTCCTGCTCCCAATAGCGCAGCACGTACGGCTTCACGCCGCACAGCTCGCTCACTTCACCGATGGTGAAGTAGCGCTTTGCCGGTATGGCGGGAAGCGTTTTCTCCATTGAAATCAATGGGATCTCTTATCAAAGCTAGACTCTACTCGAAGTCTTCGCCGGTGGGCGTGTCGCCTTGCACGATTGCTTTCAACTTGTGACTGGCGTGAAACGTCACGACCTGGCGCGCCTTGATCGGAATCGCCTCGCCGGTGCGCGGGTTGCGCCCCGGGCGCGAGGCCTTGCGCCGGATGTTGAAGTTGCCGAAGCCCGAGAGCTTGACGTCGTGGCCCTGGACGAGCGTGCCCTGGACGATCTCGAAGAAGGCCTCGACCATGTCCTTGGACTCGCGCTTGTTCAGGCCGAGGCGGTCGAACAGCAGTTCGGCCAGCTCGGCCTTGGTCAGCGTCGGCGTCTCCAGCGACGGAAGGATCACGCGCTCGGCCGGCGTCTCGTCGAACCCCATGGTCTGGCTCTCCTTCGATGCGTGGATGCTCAGGCGCGCAGCCGCGCGCCCAGGCGCGCCGTCGTGCGCGCGACGGCCGCCGCCAGCGCGGCCTCGATGCGTTCGTCGGTCAGCGTGCTGTCCTGGTCGAGCAGTTCCAGCCGAACCGCCAGGCTGCGCTCGCCGGCCTGCAGGCCGGACGCCGCGCCGCTCGGCTTGAAGACGTCGAACAGCGTCGCCGACCGCACCAGGCCGGCCGGGTCGTCGCGCAGACAGGCGATCAGCGCGTCGTGGCGGACGTCGTCGCGCACGACCAGCGCCAGGTCGCGCTGGACGGCCTGCTGGCGCGGCAAGGGTTCGAACACCGGCAGCGGCCGCTCGAGCAGCGCTTCCTGGTCCAGCTCGAACAGCAGCGGCGCCTGCGGCAGCTCGTAGGCCTGGCGCCAGCGCGGGTGCAGCTCGCCGACATGGCCGACCTCGCGGCCGTCGAGCAGCACGCGTGCGCAGCGGCCGGGGTGCATCGCCGGATGCGTGCCGGCCTCGAAGACCGGCCGGCGCGGCGCGAACAGCGCCTCGACATCGCCCTTGACGTCGAAGAAGTCGACCGGCTGCTCGCGGCTCGCCCATTGCAGCGGCAGGCACGGACCGAAGGCGAGCCCGGCGACGCGCTGCGGCTGGGCCACGCCGGCCACCGCGAGCGGCCCGTCGACGACGCTGGCGTCGCGCCGGAACACGCGGCCGAGCTCGAACACGCGCACGCGCGATGCGCGCCGGGCGAGGTTGTGGCGCAGCGCCGCGACCAGGCTGCCGAGCAGGCTGGAGCGCATCACCGACATCGGCGCGGCGATCGGGTTGAGCACCTTGATCGGATCCGGGTTGCCGGCGAGCTCGTGCTCCCAGCGCTCCTCGACGAAGCTGAAGCCGATCGTCTCCTGGTAGTCCAGCGCCGCCAGCGCGTGGCGCAGCGCATTCGCACCCCGCCGCGCCTCGGGGCGCACGCGCGCGGTCACCGGCGCGACCGGCGGCGTCGCCGGCAGCTTGTCGTAGCCGATGACGCGGATCACCTCCTCGATCAGGTCTTCCTCGATCTTCAGGTCGAAGCGCCAGCTCGGCGGCGTCACCGTCAGCGTTCCGGGTGCCTCGCTGAACGCCAGGCCGAGGCGGCGCATCACGTCGGCACATTGCGGCTGCGTCAGCGCCAACCCGACGACCTTGGCAGCGCGCGCGACGCGCAACGTCACCGGCGCGGCCTCGGGCAGGCGCAGCACCTGGTCGTCCATCGGGCCCGCTTCGCCGCCGCAGATGTCGAGGATCAGCTGCGTGATGCGCTCGATGTGCTCCACCGTCGGCGCCGGATCGACGCCACGCTCGAAGCGGTGGCCGGCGTCGGTGGCGAAGTTGAAGCGGCGCGAGCGCCCGGCCACCGCCTCGGGCCACCAGAAGGCGGCCTCGACGTAGACGTTGCTCGTGCTGTCGGAGACGGCGGTGGCATCGCCGCCCATGATGCCGGCCAGCGACTCGACGCCCGTTGCGTCGGCGATCACGCCCACGCGCTCGTCGACCTCGATCGTGCTGCCGTTGAGCAGCTTGAGCGTCTCGCCCGAACGTCCCCAGCGCACGACGAGCCGCTCGTGGATCTTGTCGAGATCGAAGATGTGCGACGGCCGGCCGAATTCGAACATCACGTAGTTCGAGATGTCGACCAGCGCGCTCACGCTGCGCTGGCCGCAGCGCGCCAGCCGCTCGACCATCCAGGCCGGCGTCCTGGCCTTCGTGTCGACGCTGCGCACGACGCGGCCGCTGAAGCGGCCGCAGAGGTCGCTCGCCTGCACCTCGACCAGCAGGCGCTGGTCGTGCGCCGGCTTCACGGGCGTGAAGACCGGCGTCTTCAGCGGCGTGCCGGTCAGCGCCGAGACCTCGCGCGCGATGCCGTAGACGCTCAGCGCATGCGCCAGATTGGGCGTGAGCTTGAGCGTGAAGACCGTGTCGTCGAGCCCGAGGTGGGCGCGGATGTCGCTGCCGAGCGGCGCGTCGGCGGCCAGTTCGAGCAGGCCGCCGTGGTCGTCGGCGATCTTGAGCTCCCTGGCGGAGCACAGCATGCCGCGGCTCTCGACGCCGCGCAGCCTGCCGACGCCGATCCGGAACGGCTTGCCGTCGTCGGCCGGCGGCAGCTCGGCGCCGACCAGCGCCAGCGGTGCGCGCAGCCCGGCGCGTGCGTTCGGTGCGCCGCAGACGATCTGCAGCGGCTCGCCGCTGCCGACGCTGACCTGGCAGACACGCAGCCGGTCGGCCTGCGGGTGGGGCTCGGCGCTCAGGATCTCGGCGACGACGACGCCACTGAACGGCGGCGCCACCGGGCGGAGGTCCTCGACCTCCATTCCGGACATCGTCAGCAGGTCGGCCAGCGCCTGCGTCGAAAGCGGAGGGTTGCAGAACTCGCGCAACCACGACTCGGGAAACTGCATGGCGCTGTTACTTGAATTGGGTGAGGAAGCGCAGGTCGTTCTCGAAGAACAGGCGCAAATCGGACACGCCGTAGCGCAGCATCGCGAGCCGGTCCGGGCCCATGCCGAACGCGAAGCCGATGTGGCGCTCCGGGTCGAGGCCGTAGTTGCGCACCACGTTCGGGTGCACCTGGCCCGAACCCGCCACCTCGAGCCACTTGCCGGCGAGCGGGCCGCTGCGGAACGCGATGTCGATCTCGGCCGAGGGTTCGGTGAACGGGAAGAAGCTCGGCCGGAAGCGCACGTCGAAGTCGTCGGTCTCGAAGAACTGGCGCACGAACTCGCTGAACACGAACTTCAGGTCCTTGAAGCTGACGTTCTCGCCGATCCACAGGCCTTCGCACTGGTGGAACATCGGCGAATGCGTCGCGTCGCTGTCGACGCGGTAGGTCCGGCCCGGCGCGATCACGCGGATCTCGGGCATGGCCAGGCCGGCCTCGATCTCGTGCGCGTGGCGCGCGGCGTGCGCGCGGGCGTACCGCACCTGCATCGGGCTCGTGTGCGTGCGCAGGTTCAGCGCGCGGCCCTGGGCATCGTCGATGTCGACGTAGAAGGTGTCCTGCATCGAGCGCGCCGGGTGGTTCTCCGGGCTGTTCAGCGCGGTGAAGTTCATCCAGTCGGTCTCGATCTCGGGGCCTTCGGCGACGTCGAAACCCATCGACGCGAAGATCGCCTCGATGCGCTCGATCGTCCGGCTCACCGGGTGCAGCCCGCCGACGCCGCGGCCGCGGCCGGGCAGCGTCACGTCCAGCGCCTCGGCCTGCAGCTGCGCCGCGAGCTCGACCTCGGCGAGCTTCTCGCGCGCCGCCTGCAGCGCGGCTTCGATGCGCGCCTTGGCCTGGTTGATCTCCGCGCCGCGCGTCTTCTTCTGTTCCGGCGGCAGCGCGCCCAGGCCCTTGAGCAGCTCGGTCACGCGGCCGCTCTTGCCGAGGAAGCGCGCCTTCGCGTTCTCCAGTTCGGCCGGGCTCGGCGCGGCACCGAAATCGGCAACGGCGGCCTCGACCAGCAGTTCGAGATCGTTCATGGTCTGAATCAAAAACAAGAAAGGCCGCCCCGAGGTGACGGCCTTTGGTCGCTCGCTGCACCGCCGGGCTCGCACCCGGCGGCGTCGAATCAAGCCAGCTCGGCCTTCACCTTCGCGACGATGCTGCCGAAGGCAGCCGGGTCGTTGACGGCCATGTCGGCCAGCACCTTGCGGTCGATCTCGATGTTGGCCTTCTTCAGCCCGGCCATGAACTTGCTGTAGGTGACGCCGAGCTCGCGCGATGCGGCGTTGATGCGCGCGATCCAGAGCTGGCGGAACACGCGCTTGCGCGTGCGGCGGTCACGGTAGGCATATTGGCCGGCCTTCATCACCGCCTGCTTGGCGATGCGGAAGACGTTCTTGCGGCGGCCGCGGAAGCCCTTCGCGAGGGCGAGGATCTTCTTGTGGCGGGCGTGGGCGGTGACGCCACGTTTGACGCGAGGCATGTGTTTTCTCCTTGTCCGTCAGTGGAAGATCACAGGCCGGCGAAGGGCAGCATCGCGGCGATGCGGCCCGTGTCGGTCTCGTGCACGTTCGCCGGGCCGCGCAGGTCGCGCTTGCGGCTGGTGCTCTTCTTCGTGAGGATGTGGCGCTTGAACGCCTGACCGCGCTTGACGGTCCCCCCCGGACGGACGCGGAAACGCTTCTTCGCGCCGCTCTTGGTCTTCATCTTGGGCATGACTGCTCCTGCTTCGTTTGCTGCTGCAGGCGGCACCGGTTCCCGGTGCACTTGCTGGCCTGCAGCCGCTTCTTCTCGCCGGCACGGTGACCAGACCGTGCCCGCGAAATCCACTACTTCCTCTTCGGCGCCAGCACCATGATCATCTGGCGCCCTTCCAGCTTGGGCATGTGCTCGACGACCGCCACGTCCGACAGCTCGTCGCGGATGCGCTCGAGCAGCCGCATGCCGATGTCCTGGTGCGTGATCTCGCGGCCGCGGTAGCGCAGCGTGACCTTGCCCTTGTCACCGTCCTCGGCGATGAAGCGGCGCAGGTTGCGCATCTTGATCGCGTAGTCGCCTTCGTCGGTGCCGGGGCGGAACTTGACTTCCTTGACCTCGATGACCTTCTGCTTGGCCTTGGCCTCGGCCGCCTTCTTCTGCTCCTGGTACTTGAACTTGCCGTAGTCCATCAACCGGCACACCGGCGGGTCCGCCGTGGCTGCGATCTCGACGAGATCGACGTCCAGCTCGCCGGCCATGCGCAAGGCCTCGATCGTCGGGACGA
>MEGM01000019.1:25228-32337 GCA_001725505.1 Rubrivivax sp. SCN 70-15
CGGCGCCATGATCTCCCGGTTCAGCCTGTGCTTGCGCTCCGCGTTCGGCGTGCGACGGTCCATGAAGGTAGCGATGTGTCAACTCCTAGCGCGACCCGAAGGCAGGAACGGGCCACCCAACAATGAACGGTGCATGCCGCAGGCCCTCTCAGGTCTTGAGCGCAATGTCGCTGGCGAGCTTCTGTTGGAAGTCTGCGAGAGGCATCACACCGAGGTCCAGATTGCCCCGTGCGCGCACCGCAACGGCCCCGTTTGCCTTTTCCTTGTCGCCGACGACGAGGATGTACGGGACCTTTTGCATCGAATGCTCGCGGATTTTATAGTTTATTTTCTCGTTGCGCAAATCGATGGAGACTCTAACTCCTTGTTTTTGCAGCGATTTCGCCACGCTTTCCGCGTAGGCCGACTGGCTGTCGGTGATCGCCGTCACGACCACCTGCACCGGCGCCAGCCAGGCCGGCAGCGCGCCGGCATGCTGCTCGATCAGGATGCCGATGAAGCGCTCGAGGCTGCCGACGATCGCCCGGTGCAGCATCACCGGGTGCGCGCGGCCACTCGTGTCCGTGACGTACTCGCCGCCCAGGCGCTCGGCCGTGTTGAAGTCGACCTGCATCGTGCCGCATTGCCACTGGCGCCCGATGGCGTCCTTCAGCGTGTATTCGATCTTCGGGCCGTAGAAGGCTCCGTCGCCCGGCGACACGATGAATTCGCAGCCCGACCGGCGCAGCGACTCCATCACCGCGAACTCGGCCTTGTCCCAGAGTGCCTCCGAGCCGACGCGCTTGTCCGGGCGCGTGGCCACCTTGTAGATGATGTCGGTGAAGCCGAAGTCGCGGTAGACCTTCTGCAGCAGTGCCGTGTAGGCCACGCATTCGTCGAGGATCTGGTCCTCGGTGCAGAAGATGTGGCCGTCGTCCTGGGTGAAGCCGCGCACGCGCATGATGCCGTGCAGCGCCCCGCTGGGCTCGTTGCGGTGGCACTGGCCGAATTCGCCGTAGCGCAGCGGAAGGTCGCGGTAGCTGCGCATCTGCGACTTGAAGATCAGCACATGGCCGGGGCAGTTCATCGGCTTGAGCGCGTATTCGCGCTTCTCCGACTCCGTGACGAACATGTTGTCGCGGTAGTTGTCCCAGTGGCCCGTCTTCTCCCATAGGCTCTTGTCCAGGATCTGCGGCCCCTTGACTTCCTGGTAGCCGTTGTCGCGGTAGACGGCGCGCATGTACTGCTCGACCTGCTGCCAGACCGTCCAGCCCTTCGGGTGCCAGAACACGAGCCCCGGCGCCGTCTCCTCCATGTGGAAGAGGTCGAGCTCGCGGCCGAGCTTGCGGTGGTCGCGCTTCTCGGCCTCTTCCAGCATCGTCAGGTACTGCTGCAAGGCGTCCTTGGTCGGCCAGGCCGTGCCGTAGATGCGCTGCAGCTGCTCGTTGGCCTGGTCGCCGCGCCAGTAGGCACCGGCCACCTTCATCAGCTTGAAGTGCCTGAGCCGCCCCGTGCTCGGCACGTGCGGGCCGCGGCACAGGTCCTCGAAGCCGCCTTCGCGGTAGAGCGAGACCTCCTCGCCGGCCGGGATGCTGCCGATGATCTCTGCCTTGTAGTGTTCGCCGAGCGACTTGAAATAGTCCACGGCCTCGTCGCGCGGCAGCACGCGGCGCACGACGGGCTCGTCCTTCCTGGCCAGCTCGACCATGCGCGTTTCGATCGCCACGAGGTCCTCGGGCGTGAACGGGCGCTTGTAGGCGAAGTCGTAATAGAAACCGTTCTCGACGACGGGGCCGATCGTCACCTGCGCCTCGGGGAACAGCTCCTTCACCGCGTAGGCGAGCAGGTGCGCCGTGCTGTGGCGGATGATTTCCAGCCCCTCGGCGTCCTTGTCGGTGACGATCGCGAGGCTCGCGTCGGCCTCGATGCGGTGGCTGGTGTCGACCAGGCGGCCGTCGACCTTGCCCGCGAGCGCGGCCTTGGCCAGCCCGGCGCCGATGGCCGCGGCGACCTCGGCCACCGTGACGGGATGTTCGAACTCTCGCCGGGAGCCGTCCGGCAGCGTGATCTGGATCATGGGGTCACCTCAAGAAGCGACGAAGCGCGGGGGTGAGCCGCGCTTCGTTCGGGGAAAGGTCAGGGAACGACGGCGCGGCCGATTAGGTCTCGGTGAAGAAGCGAGTAGTCCGCGGTGTCATAACCAGGCTGCCTTTCTCGTCCTTGCAGGTTGATCGTGCGCGAATTTTAGCGCAGCGGCAGCGCTTCGATAGGACGCCCCTGCGCCAGCCGCTGCGCGAACTCGTCGGCCAGGCGCTGGCTCTCGGCGAGCGCGCGCCGCCAGGCACGCATGCGGCCTTCGACGTCCTCGCCCCAGGCCTTGAAGTCGCTGCGGTCGGGCAGCTTGGCGCCGGGCAGCGTCCTGACCCAGTCCGGATGCGGGGCCAGCACGACCACGTTGGACAGCGAAGGCGTGGCGCGGTGGCGCCGCGTCCAGGCCTTGTCCAGCCAGCCGGGAACGATCTGGCGCTGGAAGTGTGGGTAGAGCACGATGCCGGGGCCGCCGCGCCAGCCGGGCACCGCGCCCTCGTCCATCGCGGCGTAGTTCAGATGCAGGTGGTAATCGGTGATGCCGCCGTCCCAGTACGCGCCGCGCGGGCCGCCTGGCACGTCGTGCACGGCGTCGAGCCAGAACGGGATCGAGCAGCTGGCGAGGATCGCGGTGCTCAGGTTGGCCACCGTCAGCTCGGCGCGCCGGCTGCGGAAGTCCGCCAGCGGCAGAGGCAGCGGGTCGCGCGGGTCGCTGAAGACCACGCGCTCGAGCCAGCCACCGAGCGCGTGCCGGCTCGCCGCGTTCGCGACGAAGGCGCCGAGGTAGCCCGCCGGGGTGCGCCAGCGCCCTTCGCGGCCGAGCAGGTGGCGCCCGCGGCTGGTGAACACATGCAGCCGAAGGCGCGGGTGCGCCAGCACCTCGGCCGCGCGCGCGCCGAGCCGCCGTTCGACGACGCGGGCGAAGGACTGGCTGATCTGGCGCTTGCTCGGCGGCCGGCCCGGCGCATGCTCGTAGCGCTGCGTGATGTAGTCCTCGGCCAGCTCGGCCAGCGCCGCGTCGGCGTCGGGCAGGCAGGCGCAGCCCAGGCGCCAGGCGCCGATCGACGCACCGACCAGATGGACGGTCTGCGTCGAGGTCGGCAGCCAGTGGCCGAAGAGGTAGCGGTCGAGCGGGTTCAGCGCCAGCCCCTTGGGCCCGCCGGCCGCGCCGGGAATCACGCGCACGTCACCCGGCGCGAGGCCGCGCTCGCGCAGATGCGCCAGCGCGCGCGGGCCGGCGAAGACCTGCAGCGCCTGCGTCAACGGCGGCCCTGCAGCTTGGCGAAGGCCGCCGCCATCGCCCCCTGCCCTGCGGCCTGCTCGGCGCGCGGGCGCTCGCCGCGAGCCGCCGGACGGAAGCCGTTGTCGGCGCGCGCGGCCCCCTTGGCCGGCGCGGGCGCGTCGAGCTTCATCGTCAGCGAGATGCGCTTGCGCGCCAGGTCGACCTCGAGCACGCGCACCTTGACGACCTGCCCGGTCCTGACGACCTCGCGCGCGTCGGCCACGAACCTGTTCGACATCTGGCTCACGTGGACCAGCCCGTCCTGGTGCACGCCCAGGTCGACGAAGGCGCCGAACTGCGCGACGTTGCTGACCGTGCCTTCGAGCAGCATGCCGGGCTGCAGGTCCTTCAGGTCCTCGACGCCGTCGTTGAAGCGCGCGACGACGAAGTCCGGGCGCGGGTCGCGGCCCGGCTTCTCGAGCTCGGCGAGGATGTCCCTGACCGTGATCGCGCCGAAGCGCTCGTCGGCGACCTCCTGCGCGATCGCCTCGGGCCTGAGCGAGCGCAGCACGTCGGCGCGGCCCATCAGCTCCTGCACCGGGCGGCCGGTCGACTCGATCAGCCTGTGCACCACCGGGTAGGTCTCGGGGTGCACGCCGGTCAGGTCGAGCGGGTTGTCGCCGTCGCGGATGCGCAGGAAGCCGGCCGCCTGCTCGAAGGTCTTGGGCCCGAGGCCGGTCACCTCCAGCAGCTGCTGCCGGTTGCGGAAGGCGCCATGCGCGTCGCGCCAGCGCACGATGCTCGCCGCGACCGCGGGCGACAGCCCCGAGACCCGCGTCAGCAATGCGTTCGACGCCGTGTTCAGGTCGACGCCGACCGCGTTGACGCAGTCCTCGACCACCGCATCGAGCGAGCGAGCGAGCGCGCTCTGGTTCACGTCGTGCTGGTACTGGCCGACGCCGATGCTCTTCGGGTCGATCTTCACGAGCTCGGCCAGCGGGTCCTGCAGCCGGCGCGCGATGCTGACCGCGCCGCGCAGGCTCACGTCCAGGTCGGGCAGCTCCCTGCTCGCGAACTCGCTCGCCGAGTAGACCGACGCGCCGGCCTCGCTGACGACGACCTTGTCGAGCTTGACGTCGGGCGCAAGCTGCTGGATGCGCTTGATCAGGTCGGCGGCGAGCTTGTCGGTCTCGCGGCTGGCGGTGCCGTTGCCGATCGCGACCAGCGTCACGCCGTGGGTCGCGCCGAGGCGGCCCAGCGTGTGCAGCGAGCCTTCCCAGTCGCAGCGCGGCTCGTGCGGGTAGACGGTGGCCGTGTCCAGCACGCGGCCGGTGTCGCTGACGACCGCGACCTTGACGCCGGTGCGGATGCCCGGGTCCAGCCCCATCACGACGCGCTTGCCCGCCGGCGCGGCAAGCAGCAGGTCGCGCAGGTTGTCGCCGAAGACCTTGATCGCCACGGCCTCGGCTTCCTCGCGCAGCCGCGCGAACAGGTCGCGCTCCAGGCTCAGCGAGAGCTTGACCTTCCAGGTCCAGGCGATGGTCTTGCGGATCAACTCGTCGCCGGCACGTTTCCCATGGCGCCAGCCGAGGTGGGTCGCGATGCGGCCCTCCGCCAACGTGGGCTGCCCCGGAACGAGCTCCTCGTCGAGCACCAGCTTGGCGTCCAGCCATTCCTGGGTGCGGCCGCGGAACACCGCCAGCGCCCGGTGGCTGGGCACGCTGCGGATCGGCTCGGCATAGTCGAAGTAGTCGCGGAACTTGGCCGCGTCGGGATGCTGGCCGTCCTTGCCATCGACGAGCTTGCTCTGGAACAGGCCCTCGGCCCACAGCCATTCGCGCAGCTTGCCGACGAGCACCGCGTCCTCGGCCCAGCGCTCGGACAGCAGGTCGCGCACGCCGTCGAGCACGGCCTGCGCGTCGGCGAATCCGGCCTCGGCCAGCGCGGCCTGTCCGCCCGGGTGCGCGGCGATGAAGGCCGCGGCCTCGTCCAGCGGCACCCGGGTCGGGTCGGCGAAGAGCATGTCGGCAAGCGGCTCCAGCCCGGCTTCGCGCGCGATCATGCCCTTGGTGCGGCGCCTGGGCTTGTACGGCAGGTAGAGGTCTTCGAGCTCCTGCTTCGTCGGCACGGCCTCGATCGCGGCGCGCAGCTCGGGCGTGAGCTTGCCCTGCTCTTCGATGCTCTTGAGCACCGCGGCGCGGCGGTCTTCGAGCTCGCGCAGGTAGGCCAGTCGCGCCTCCAGCTCGCGCAGCTGAGTGTCGTCGAGGCCGTCGGTGGCCTCCTTGCGGTAGCGGGCGATGAAGGGCACGGTCGAGCCGCCGTCGAGCAGCTCGACGGCCGTGTTCACCTGGGCCGGCCGAACAGCCAGCTCGGCGGCGATTTGCAGAACGATCTTGTCCAAGGGCAACGGGGGAGATTTCGGGAGCGGCGGAGTTTAAGTCGGCCCTTGCAGCCAGCGCGCCGCGCCTTGGCCCGCCGCGCGGCCGGTGGCGAAGCAGGCGGTGAGCAGGTAGCCGCCGGTCGGCGCTTCCCAGTCCAGCATCTCGCCGGCGCAGAACACCCCGGGCAGCGCACGCAGCATCAGGTTCGCGTCCAGCGCCTCGAAGCGCACGCCGCCGGCGCTGCTGATGGCCTCGGCCACCGGCCGCGGCGCCGTGACACGGATCGGCAGCGCCTTGATCATCGCGGCGAAGCGCGCCGGGTCGGCCTGCACCTCCTTGGGCACCATCTCCCACAGCAGCGCCGCCTTGACGCCGGCCAGGTGCAGCCGCGTCTTCAGATGCGTGGACAGCGAGCGCGGGCCGCGCGGGTGCGCCAGTTCGCGCGCCACCCACTCGGCGCTGCGCGCGGGCAGCAGGTCGAGCATGAACACCGCCTGGCCGTCGCGCGCGATCGCATCGCGCAAGGCCGCCGACGCCGCGTAGACCAGGCTGCCCTCGACGCCGTGGGTGGTGACGACGAACTCGCCCGGCTGGCGCCAGCCGTCGAAGGCGATCGCCACCGACTTCAGCGGCTCGCCGGCGAAGCGCGATCGGAAATGCTCGCTCCAGCCGACGTCGAAGCCGCAGTTGGACGGCCGCAGCGGCGCCAGCTCGACACCGCGCTCGTGCAGCCAGGGCCACCAGGCACCGTCCGAGCCCAGCCGCGGCCAGCTCGCGCCGCCCAGCGCGAGCACGGTCGCCCGCGGTGACCGCCGGCTCTCGCCGTCGGGCGAGGCGAAGCGCAGCGCGCCGTCGGCGTCCCAGCCCAGCCAGCGCTGCCGCATGTGCAGTCGAACACCCTGCCCGCGCAGCCGGTGCAGCCAGGCGCGCAGCAGTGGTGCCGCCTTCATGTCGACGGGAAAGACGCGGCCCGAACTGCCGACGAAGGTCTCGACGCCCAGCCCCCGAGCCCAGACGCGCAGCGCGTCGGCGCCGAAGGCGCGCAGCAGCGGCTCGAGCGCCGCCGCACGTGCGCCGTAGCGGCCGACGAAGGCTTCGAAGCCTTCCGAATGGGTGAGGTTGAGCCCGCCCTTGCCGGCGAGCAGGAACTTGCGCCCGACCGAGGGCATCGCGTCGAAGACCTCGACGCGATGCCCGGCCGCAGCCAGCGTCTCGGCCGCCATCAGGCCCGCCGGGCCGGCGCCGACGACGGCGACGCCGTCAACCACCGATGGTTCCCGCGTCATGGCGCCATTGCACCAGGTCGGCGATCGACAGCAGCGGCACGCCATGCGTCAGCGCGAAGGCCGCGACCTGGGCCCCGCGGGCCATCGTGCCGTCGGGGTTCATCAGCTCGCACAGCACCGCGGCGCGCGACAGGCCTGCCAGATCGCACAGGT
>MEGM01000019.1:32352-33061 GCA_001725505.1 Rubrivivax sp. SCN 70-15
GCTCGAGCACGCCGCCCGCCGCGGCGCGCAGCGGGAAGACGTGGCCCGGGCTCACGAGATCCCTGGGGCGGGCATCGCGGGCGACGGCCGCACGGACCGTGGTCAGCCGGTCCTCCGCGCTGACCCCGGTGGAGACGCCGTGCCGCGCCTCGATCGATACCGTGAACGCGGTCCCGTGGCGGCTCTCGTTGCGCGCCACCATCGGCGCCAGCTGCAGTCGATCCACGGCTTCCGGCGGAAGGCACAGGCAGACGATGCCGCTGCATTCGCGTATCAGCATCGCCATCACCGGCGCCGTGAGCCGCTCGGCGGCGACGATCAGGTCGGCCTCGTTCTCGCGGTCATCGTCGTCGGTGAGCAGCACCGGGCGGCCGGCGCGCAGCGCGGCGGCGGCCAGGCGCAAGCGCTCGGCCAGGGCTGGCGCGGGCGGCTGCGCCGTCGCCAGGGAGATGTCGGTATCGAACATGGAAACGCTCCTCGCATGAAGGGTCGGCGAAAAGACGTTTCAGGGAACGCGCGACGGCACACCGCCACTGCGCGAACGCAATGCCGGCGTCGATCGCACGTCTTCTTTCATCCGGACTGTGACCGTCGGCCCTGGCATCGCACCAGATCTGCTGACCCCGACCCTTGCAGGCCGGGCGCTCGCGGGCTCGCGGCTCGCGCCGCCTACCGCCGGTGGGGAATTCCGCCCCGCCCTGAAGACGTG
>MEGM01000019.1:33092-34456 GCA_001725505.1 Rubrivivax sp. SCN 70-15
ACCGTGCCGGCACCGCCACTGTAAGCGCTTGGCGCGCAGGCCGGCTGTAATGTCGGCGACCCCGAAGCCGCTGCAGGCGCCGGGCTGCCGAATGGCGTCAGCCGCGCAGATCGGCGCGCAGCTTGGCGCCGATCTCGGGCCGGTCCTTGAACGGGTCGGTCGGGTTGCGCAGCAGCATCCGGTCCTCCATCAGCGTCTGCACGCCGGCGAGCGACTTCGGGTGGCTGTAGATGTAGAAGCGGCGTTCGTCCATCGCGTCGAACACCATCTGCGCGACCTGCGCGGCGGTGACGCGGCCGCTCGTGACAGCCTTCTCCGACATCGCCTGGCCGATCATCTGGCTGCGCGTGGGCTTGGCGCCGGCGTCGCTCAGCTCGGCCGGCCGGTTGCGCTCGCTCCGGTGGATGCCGGTCGGGACGAAGAACGGACACAGCAGGTGCGCGTGGACCTGCTCGGTGACGAGGGCGAGGTCCTGGTACAGCGTCTCGCTCAGGCTCACGACCGCGGCCTTGGTCGCGTTGTAGACGCCCATGTTGGGCGGGTTCAGCAGCCCGGCCATCGACGCGGTGTTGACGATGTGGCCGCGCCAGCCGGGGTCGGCCGCGGCCGCGGCCAGCATCATCGGTGCGAACACGCGCACGCCATGGGCGACGCCCATCAGGTTGACGCCGACGACCCAGTCCCAGTCCTTCGCGCTGTTCTCCCAGACCAGGCCGCCGCTGCCGACCCCGGCGTTGTTGAACACGAAGCTCGGTGCGCCGAAACGCTGCAGCGTCGTGGCACCGAGCGCGTCGGCCTCGGCGGCCTTCGCGACGTCGATCCGGAACGGCAGCACCTGCGCTCCCAGGCCCTCGATCTCGCGCGCGGCAAGGTCCAGTGCCTCGGGCTGCACGTCGGCCATCACGACCTTCATGCCGCGCCGCGCGGCGATCCGGCTGGCCTCGAGACCGAAGCCCGAGGCAGCCCCGGTGATGACCGCGGTGCGGCCGGTCCAATCGTTCATGCTTGCTCCTGTTTGGTTCGGCGCCCGCAGCGCGGGACATGGGCGCGCCGCGTCGCGACGAATGGCCTGCCGGACTGGCGGCCGAGGACGGGCGCGTTCATTGCGGAGGCCCGGGCATCGCGCGCGCGACGATCGCGTCCAGGTCGGCCGCGGCCGGCAGCAGGCCGAACACGTCTGCCGCGGCGTCCAGGCGCGAGGCGCAGAAGGCGGCGAAGACCGCGTCGGTCGAATGCCGGCGCAGCAGCGCGGCCTGCAGCACCAGCGCCAGCTCGCGTGCCAGGCCGCGCGCCTGCGCCTCCACGGTGACGCCGTCGACGCCGTCAAGCACACGCTCGATCGCGCGATCGAGCGCGGCGTGCGC